>PFJY01000196.1 GCA_002784065.1 Hydrogenophilales bacterium CG_4_10_14_3_um_filter_58_23
ATTTGCATAGCCTTTCAAGCCTCAACCGGGCTCGTCCAACAAACGGTTCAGATCGTGGCTCGCTCCGCGATCACGATCTAACCTTATGCGTTGGAGAGAAGGGGCGAACGTGAGATCGCAAGGGTCTTCACCGTGGTTGTATTCCGCTGAAGCGGAACAACACACGCGAAAGGGCGCTTATTTTGATTGGCGCTTGTTTTTATCGCAGCGCTTGCCGGTACTCGTGCTTGAAATGCCGGAAGGAGCTGTCGAGCAGTTGAACGACGCCGGTGATCAGGTGGCAGCGACCGGTGCCCGGCAGCATGGCGCAGAGGTTTTCCAGGGTTGCCAGGTCGGCTGCGGTGCCGCGCCCGGTGTCGATGCGGTCCAGCAGGAGGCTCATGGTGGCGGTGCCGGTCTTGCATGACATGCACTGGCCGCAAGAAGAGTGGGCGAAGAAGCGCATGTATTCGGCGACGCGTTTGACGATGCCGGTGCCCTCGGAAATGACGATCATGGCGCCCGTGCCCAAGCTGCCGCCACGCGCGCGCAGGGAATCGAAATCCAGCGCCACATCCAAATCGACAGGTGCGAGCAGGGTGCAGGAGGGGCCGCCGGTAAACACCGCCTTGAGCGGTTTGCCCGAGAGCAGCCCGCCGCCATGAACGAAGATGAGTTCGCGCAGCGTCGTTCCCATCGGCAGTTCGTAGACCGCCGGATACAGCACGTCGCCGCTCAGGGAATAAAGTTTGGTGCCGGTGCCGGGCGCTTTGCCGAGGGAGCGGAACCATTCCGCGCCGTGCGCTACGATGTGGGACACCTGTGCCAGGGTTTCCACGTTGTTGATCAGGGTGGGGCAACCGTGCACGCCCACCTGGGCCGGATAGGGCGGCTTGCCGCGCGGGAAGGGAAAACGGCCCTCGATCCATTCCATCGCAGCGGTTTCCTCGCCGCCGATGTAGTGCCCGGAACCGGGCAGCAGCGTCAGCTCCAGCGGCCTGCCCAGCGCGGTCGAAGCCAGGTCGAGCAGCTCCGATGCCTGCCACAGTTCGATCGCCGTTTTCAGCGCAGCCAGGGACAGAGCAAGATCGGGGTTGACGTAAAACACCACGCGGTTGGCGCCGGTCGCCAGGGCCGCCACCAAGGCGCCTTCGATCACCTGGTGCGGCGTTTCCTCCAGCAGCAGGCGATCCTTGTAGGTGCCCGGCTCATCCTCGTTGCCGTTCACCACCAGGTATTTATCCGGCTTGGGCGATTCGGCGGCAACCGCATCCCACTTGCGCCACACCGGAAAACCGCTGCCGCCCAAGCCGCGCAGGTCGGCCTCGCGGATCGCCTCGCGCACGGCGGCGGGGTCAACCGCAGCGCGCGCCAGCGCTTGGCCACCGCCCGCCTTTCGCCAGCGTTCCATGTCGGCGCCGATGCGCCGGTCGGGGTGAAGCAGGATAGTGTTTAACGATTCCATATACCCTTCGCCGCGTAGTCCGGCAGGATTTGCGGTGCCGCCTGGGTGAGAGGAATGCCGGCCAAAGTCAGGTCGCGCCGGGCTCGATTCACATGTTCGAGGGTCACTTTTTTGGGGCCCCGGTCGCGTTGGGCAGTGGCGGCGACGCCGGCCCGTCGTCCGAAGCTGATGATCTCCAGCAGGGCATTGCCCATGATCCGATTGCGCCCGTGGATGCCGCCCGCCACCTCGCCTACCGCGTAGAGGCCGGGCACCGTGGTGGCGCCATTGACGTCTATCACCACGCCGCCGTTCTGGTAGTGCAGAGTCGGATGGATCAGCAGGGGGTCGTGGCGCGGGTCGACGCCCGACACCCGAAAACGCGCCAGCAGCTTGGGAAACTGCCGCTCCAGCAATCCCGGCTGGGAGCGTTCCAGCCGGGGCGTGTCCAGCCACACGCCGACGCGCCCGTCATCGACGCGGACGCCGCGCCCCTCCTGGCATTCGCGCAGAATGGCAGCGCTCACGATATCGCGCGGCAGCAGTTCATCGACGAAGCGCTGACCGGCGGCATTCAGCATCCAGGCGCCAGCAGCGCGCACGCCTTCGGTGACCAGCTTGCCCGACAGGTGGGGCGGGTACACCAACCCCGTGGGGTGATACTGGAAGGAATCGAGATCGCGCAGACATGCGCCGATACGGTAGGCCAGAACCAGGCCGTCTCCCGTAGCGCCCAGATGATTTGAGGTGGGGAAACCGTTCAGATGCAGCCGTCCCACTCCCCCCGTGGCGAGGATCACGGAATGGGTGCGCACCATGCGAAATCGCCCGTCGATCAAGGATTTGAATACCGCGCCCACGCATTTACGACCGTCTTCGTTGGAGAGCAACTCCACGGCGGGGCTTTGCTCCCAGACTTCGATAGCCCGGTGCTGAATGACGGATTCGCGCAGCACGCGCATCATCTCCAGCCCGGTGTAATCGCGGCAATGCACGATCCGGGCGGCGTTCATGCCGCCCGCGCGGCGCGTATGCAGGTCGCCGCTGGCGGTCTGTTCGAACTGCATGCCCGCGCGGATCAACCAGCGGATCACATCCGGGCCGTCTTCCGCCATGGCGGCGACGAGTTCCGGGTTGCCGATATCGTGGCCGCCGCGCAAGGTGTCCTCGATGTGACGCTGGATCGAGTCGTCCGGCTCGATGGCGACCTGGATGCCGCCCTCCGCCATAACCGTGTTGCTGTCTCCCAGGCGCAGCTTGGTGACCAGCAGAACGCGAGCGCCGCGCTCGGCTGCCGCCAGCGCCGCCGCACAACCCGCGCCGCCGCCACCGATAACCAGCACGTCAATATCGGTCACGGGGGCGCCGGCCAGGTCGGCTTCGTCGATGATCGCCTCGGCTTGCAGCAGCCCGGCCAGTTCGCGCTGACAACTATCGCCCGCATTGGCCCCCACGGCCAGCTTGGTCACGCTGCTGCCCAGGTAGTCCGGGTGGAAAGCGTTGAGCAGGGCTTGCGGATCGGCCAGAACGGGCGGCGACCCGATGTCCGCATCGGGCCGGTAGAGGGCGCTGGCCTGCGCCAAAGGAATGCCGTTATTCATGTTCATCGTGGGACGCACCCGTGAGCCCCATTTTCTCTTTGCGCTGCTCCTCCAACCGGTAAATGAGGTTGGGCGGACGCAGGTGGAAATGCGCCGTCACCCGCCGGCAGAACAGCCCCACGTGAGCCGGTGCAATCAGCTCCGGGCAGGCGCTGTCGCAGAGTTCGCACATCACGCACTCCAGAAAGGCTTCCCCGGCATCGCGGAAATGACCGGCGGCCGCCAAGGCGATAGCGCCCTCGACATCGATCCCCTTGGGGCAGGATAACACGCAGCCGTGACAATTCCGGCAATGGGACGCCTCGGGAAATATCTCGTGGAAACGTGCCTGGATGTTCCATCCATCGGTAAAGTCGCTGATTTCGTAGTGATGCAGAGGGGGTGGCTGCGGCGGCAGAAACACCGCCTCAAGGCCGTCCTCGACAAAGGTCTGACAGGCGAGGTTCACCGTCACCTCCTTGCCGCGCCGCAACAGCACGCGGCAGGAGCCGCACACGCTTTCGAGACAGCTCACCGCCGTCACGCGCGGTACGCCGCCATGCCAAGCCGCCTCGACCAGGGTCATCGCCGCAGACGCCGCAACGGCCACCCCGTTGATGGTCAGGTTGATGGTTTGCGGGTTGTCGCCGTCGGTTGTCATGGGTGTTTTCGTTAAGTGACTGAAGTCAAAAAAGTTAAGGGTGCAATAAGCTGCGCGCATTGCACCCTTTTTAGCGAAACATACGGCGCAATGCGCTTCGCTTATTGACGCCCTACGTTTTGCTAATATTACGGGCGGGAAAGATCGATGATCTTTCTCAGATCGTAATCCGGGTGTCCGCCCACATGTTCCACCAACGCCGCCATGCGCTCGTCCAGCGTGGGGCGCTCGTCCCTATACAGCAGCCCGGTGGGCACGCGCTCCTCGCGGATCGCCATATTGACCGTGTGTATGGCGGCATCCAGATCGGACACGTCATGATCGGTGACGGCCTCGTTGACTACGCTCTTGAAGTAGGCAGCGGTGTCGATCTGGTTGAAGGTCGGGCACTGGGAAAGGACGTTGATGAAGGCGAACCCCTTGTGCTCCATGCCGTCCTTGATGAGTTGCGCGGTCATCTTGACATTGCCGGCGAACGCCTGGCCCACATAGCTGGCGCCGTAAGTGAGCACGTATAGCACGGGATCCATGGGGTCGTCCACGCCGCCGTAGGGCGTGGTGTAGCCTTTCATGATTTTGCGGGAGGTGGGGGATACCTGCCCTTTAGTCAGCCCGTAGATATGGTTATCCATCAGCACATAAGTCATGTTGACGTTTTTTCTCGCCAGGTGCGGCATGTGCCCGCCGCCGATGGAAAATCCATCGCCATCGCCGCCCGTGACCACGACAGCCAGATCGGGGCGCGCCAACTGGAGACCCGTGGCCACCGGGCCCGCGCGACCATGCAGGGTATGCATCTTGTAGGACTGGACGAAATACGGCAGACGCGAGGAACAACCGATGCCGGAAACGTTCACCAGGAAGTTCGGATCGACACCGAGTTCCGATAGCGCCCGCAGCAAACCGGTCAGTACGCCGTAGTGGCCGCAGCCACCGCACCAGACCGGAGAGAGGTTGCTTTTGTATTCCTTGGATT
This sequence comes from Hydrogenophilales bacterium CG_4_10_14_3_um_filter_58_23, assembly GCA_002784065.1. Taxonomy (GTDB): domain Bacteria; phylum Pseudomonadota; class Gammaproteobacteria; order Burkholderiales; family Sulfuricellaceae; genus Sulfuricella. The sequence goes on from PFJY01000196.1 coordinate 4,641, forward strand.
TGAGTTCGACCCGGTGCAGGTGTTTCTGAGCTGTGTCGTTCATGCCAGCATCTCCTTGACTTTACGGACGATCATGTCGGGCGTGAAGGGCATCCCGCCGCAAATGGTGTAGGACTCGGGGCGCAGCGAAGTTTCCGCCCGCACGAAATGGGCGAGTTGCCCCAGGTAATTGACCTCGGGCAGCAACAGCCGGGTACACGAAGCGCCGAAATTCTCGAACTGCGCAACCGGCAGGGGCCACAGCAGCTTGGGATAGAACCCCTTGACCTTGTAGCCTTCGGCGCGCAGCCGTTGCAATCCCTCGCGCACCACGCCGATGGTGCCGCCCCAGGCGATGATGCCGATGTCGGCCTCGCCCTCGCCATCTTGTTCCACCGCAGGGAAATCGTTGATAACGCCCTTGAGCTTGCCGAAGCGCTTGGCCTGCATGGCCTCATGGTTGGCCGCCGAGTAGTTGGGCGCGCCGGCCTCGTCGTGCTCCAGGCCAGTAGCGATGTGCATGCCGCCGTGCGTGCCCGGATCGACCATGGGCGAAATGCCGTCTGCGGTCAACGCGTAACGCCGGTATTCACCCTCGCCGTCCCAGCGTTTGCGGCCCACATTGACATAGCTGTCCGGATCCGGGTAGGGCACGGTCTGGGTCGAGAACGCCAGTGAACTATCGGAAAGCAGCAATACCGGGCACTGGTATTTCTCCGCCAGATTGAAAGCTGCCACGGTCAGGTCGATACAGTCCTGCACGTCTTCCACGGACAACACGATGCGTCCGGCATCGCCATGGGAGCCATGAATCGCCATGAACAGATCCGACTGTTCGTGCTTGGTGGGCAAGCCCGTGGAAGGGCCGCCGCGCTGCACATCCACCACCACGCACGGGGTTTCGCTCATGAAAGCCATGCCCAGCATCTCGCCCATCAGCGCCAGGCCCGGGCCTGAAGTGGCGGTCATGGCCTTCTTTCCGGCGTATGAGGCTCCGACCACATGGGAGATGGATGCGATCTCGTCTTCGGCCTGGACCAGAGTGCCGCCGCGCTTGGGCAGATGTTTGGCCACATACTGCGCGATCTCGGTCGCCGGGGTAATGGGGTAAGCGGAATAGAAATCCACTCCTGCGATCAGGGCACCCAGGCCAATGGCGTTATTGCCCGACAGCACCACCACATCGCGTTTGTTTCCAGCAGCCTTGATGGCGAATGGATCGGTCTTCTTCAGCGCCGAGGCCAGTTCGCGGCCCCGCTCGAAGGCCGCCAGGTTGCCCTGAACCACGGCTTCGCCCTTGCGCGCAAATTTGGCGGAAAGCACCTCGCGCAAAGTGGCTTCAGGGATATTGAAAAGGAAAGACAAGGCGCCCAGAGCCACCATATTCTTGGCGCGCGGACTGTTCAGCTCGCGTGCCGTCAAGGTCATGGGGATGGGGTAGGCATGTACGCCGGCCGGAATATCCGGCTCGAAGTCGCCGCCCGGACTGTCATAGACGAAGGCCGTACCCGGCTTGAGGCGGTCGCGGTTCAGGTCGTAGGCCTCGCCGTTGAACGCGCACAGGATGTCGAACGTGTCGCCCTGGTTGTAGATGCGCCGGGGGCAGGTGCGCAACTGATACATCGCGTAGCCGCCCCTGATCTCCGCCGGGAAGGTCTTGAAGGTATAGACCTCATGCCCCATGCGCGCGCAGGCTTGCGTGATGAAATCGCCGGTGGAAATAATCCCCTCGCCGCCCTCGCCGCCGATACGAATAATCAGATCGTTCCTGGTCATACCCTGCATATCCTTGTCCTCTTTACGTTGCATCGGGAGAGGCATGAGCGGAAGTTTGTCCGTAAACTCCGCTTCGCGCCGAACCTATATCCTATATGTAGACAAAATCTAAGACTAATAATTGTTCCATTATATATAAAAGTCGGCTCTCATGCATCCTGTAGCCTTGTCCAATGAGGAATGAGCCTGAACGAGGCCTGTATTTCCAACCAGGAATGAGCCTGAAGCGGCAAGATTAGGTGTGA
>PFJY01000037.1 GCA_002784065.1 Hydrogenophilales bacterium CG_4_10_14_3_um_filter_58_23
CACAAGACCGAGCCCACCGGTGCGCCCAGACCTTTGCTCAAACACACCGACACGCTGTCAAAGCACCCGGCAATGCGGCGGGCTTGTTTGACAATTGATTCAAATTCAATAGCGCCTTGCGCTTGTAAAACGGGGGCTGCAGGCTGATTTACCGTATTTTTTCCAGCCAGTTGCGTGGCCTGCACCACCGCCGCATTGAACAGCCGCGCACCGTCCAGATGCCGCGCCAGCCCGTGCTGTGCCGCCAAATCGGTGGCCTGCTGCACATAAGCAAACGGCAGCAGCTTGCCGCCAAAGGTGTTCTCCAGCGTCAGCAACCGGGTTTTGGCAAAGTGCACGTCATCCGGCTTGATGGCCGCCTCGATGTCCGCCAAGGCCAGCGTGCCGTCGGCCTGATGACTCAAAGGCTGCGGCTGCACGCTGCCCAGCACGGCAGCGCCGCCGCCTTCCCAGCGGTAGGTGTGCGCCATTTGGCCAACCAAGTATTCGTCACCGCGCTGGCAATGCGCCAGGATCGCGCACAGGTTGCTCTGCGTGCCTGTTGGCACAAACAAGGCCGCCTCAAAGCCCAGCATGGCGGCCAACTGGTCTTGCAGCGCGTTGACGCTGGGGTCGTCGCCAAACACGTCATCACCCACGGGCGCAGCGGCCATGACGGCGCGCATGGCCGGGGTGGGTTGGGTCACGGTGTCGCTGCGCAGGTCAACAATGGGGGTTGAATTTTTATGCATGTTTTTTGCCTCTAGCCCTTTTAAAATAAACGTAGTAAGCTATTTATTTAGTAGCGTTTTGATCAAGCACGAGGCTTCAAGAAATTAGCCAGCATGGCGTGGCCATGCTCGGTGAGGATGCTTTCGGGGTGAAACTGCACGCCTTCGATGTCCAGGCTGGTGTGCTTGATGCCCATGATTTCACCGTCGTCGGTCCAGGCGGTGACCTTCAGGCAGGCCGGGCAGCTGGCGCGCTCAATCGACAGCGAGTGGTAGCGGTTCACGGTGAACTGCTTGGGCAGCCCGGCAAACACACCTTCTTGCGTGGTCGTCATGACGCTGGTTTTGCCATGCATGAGCTGCTGCGCCCGAATGATGTGGCCTTCATACGCCGCGCCAATGGCCTGGTGCCCCAAGCAAACACCCAAGATGGGCAGCTTGCCGGCAAAGTGCTGGATGGCGGCCACTGAAATACCCGATTCAGCGGGAGAACACGGCCCGGGCGAGATCACCAGCCGATCCATTTGACCTGCGGCCAGCATCGCGTCCATTTCGTCGAGCGTGATCTCGTCATTGCGCGCCACGGTCACCTGTGCCCCTAGCTCGCCCAGATACTGGACGATGTTGTAGGTGAAGCTGTCGTAGTTGTCGATCATCAAGAGTTTCATAAAGTCGGCTCGGTTTCCATTAAGCTGTCTTGGTGACAGTGATTTTCATCAAAGCGGCTTGTTGCAATTCATCAAGCAGCTTGAGCATGTGGTCTTTGGTTGCCAGCAGTTCGGTGCAGGCTTGCGCAGCAGCATCGGTTTGGCCTTGGGCGTGCAAGCGCAGCACCTCAGCGCCCAGCACATGAATTTTTTGGTGCACCGGCTCAATGGCATGAAACTGCGCTAAGTCGCCATAGTGTTGCTGACCGTGTCCATGGTACCAATGGCCAAAGCGGTACTGGTGGATGTCATGCAATTGCTCAGGCGGCATGTTCATCGCAACCCCTTGTGCGGCCAACACCACGCGCTTGACCCAAGCCAGGTGGTCGTGCTGCGCCACCAAAAGGGGCAGGTCACTGAGCTCCCACTTGACATCTGCCCAAAGGCTCCAATACACATTCAGCACATAACTGCTTGCCCAGTCAAACACCTGCGCGGCGGGCATGGGGCGGGCAATGCCATAGCCCTGCACCACGTCACAGCCCAAGCGCAACAACAACACGCCCTGGTCTTGCGTTTCAACGCCTTCGGCAATCACACGCAGCTTGAACAGCGAAGCAATGTGGATGATGGATTCGACCAAGGCGCGGTCGTCTGCGTCGTCCAACATGTTGCGCACAAAGCTCTGGTCAATTTTGAGGGTTTGCGCCGGAATGCGCTTGAGGTAACTCAGTGACGAATAACCAGTGCCAAAATCATCCAAAGAAAACTTGATGCCCAAAGCCCGGCAATTGGCCATGAGGGCATTCATGGCCGCCATGTCGCCCAGTGCCACCGACTCCAAAATCTCAAACTCCAGCAAGTCAGGCGATACCTGTGGATGACAGGCCAGCAAAATTTGCAAGCGCGGCAAAAAGTCTTCTTGCTGAAAGTGCCATGCTGCAATGTTGACGCTCACCGGCCACGCCTGTCCTTGCTGCTGCCATTGTGTCAATTGCTCGAGGGCTTGTTCAATGACCCATTCGCCAATGGCCACAATCACATCCGACTGCTCTACCAATGGCAAAAACGACAACGGCGGGATCATGCCGTCTTGGGGATGCTGCCAGCGCAGCAAGGCCTCGAAACCCACCACCTGGCCACTGCGCAAGTTGACCTTGGGTTGGTAGTACAAACGCAGCTCATTGTCGGTGACTGCCTGCCTGACCCGGGTCAGCGTTTGCTGCACAGATTCTTGCTGAATGTCTTGCAGCACGTCAAACCGGTGGTAGCGGTTGCGCCCGTTTTGCTTGGCCACGTACAGGGCTTGGTCGGCATGGCGCAGCAAAGTGTCGGGGTCAGAGCCATCGGCCGGGAAAACGGTGAAACCCAAGCTGCCAGTGATGCCAATGTGGTGGCCATCCAGCTCAAAGGGCTCGGCCAAGGTGTTCAAAATGCGCTTGAGCAGGCCAGTCAAATCAGCATCATCGGCCAAGTCTTCAAGCAAGATGACAAATTCGTCGCCACCCAGACGGGTCAAGGTGTCAACCGCGCGCAGTTCTTGGTTCAGTCGCACCGTGAGTGCCACCAGCAACGCGTCACCCACGGCATGACCATAGGTATCGTTGACCGGCTTGAATTTATCCAGGTCCAGCAAGCACACCGCCAATTCGGAGCCATCTCGCTTGGATTTTTCAAGTGCCCGCGCAAAACGGTCGGCCAGCAACACCCGATTGGGCAGGCCAGTGAGCGCATCATGGCCAGCTTGCCATTGCAGGCGCTCTTGCACCTGCTCACGCTCAGACACATCGCGCAGCACCAACACACATCCCAATGTGTGGCCTGACACCAGCTTGCCAGCCGCAAAAATGGGCGTTGCCAAACTTTCCACGGGCACCAAGGCACCTTGCTGCGTCACCAACACCGTGTGCATGCTGGCCCGGGTTGCCACGCCTGCGGCCAAAACCTGGGTCACCGGGTTGACCAGCTGCGTTTGCGTGGCGCTGTCTTTGAACACCAGAAAATCCTGCACTGCCTGGCCTTGCACTTGATGCAAATGCCAGCCGGTCAGGGATTGCGCGACCTCGTTCATGAAGCGTACCTGTCCCTGCGCATCGGTGGTGATGACAGCGTCGCCAATCGAAGCCAAGGTGACCTGTGCCAGTTCTTTTTCTGCTTGCAGTGCATCGTTCAGCGCAAGCTCTTTTCGCCACTGGGCGTCAAGCGCATCCAGCATGAAGTTGAAAGCTCGCGCCAAGTGGCTCACCTCATCGCTGCCACCGGCCAGTGCGCGTACCTGCGGCTTGCCTGCACGCACATCGTCAGCCACAGCGGCCAAAGCGGTCAGGCGGCGCGTCAGCCGGTTGGCCAGCAGCCAGGCCAGCAACACGCCCACCCCAATCGCCAGCACGGTGTAGAGCAAGCCGCTGCGGGTGATGGCTGCCAGCTTGGTGGCCGTCACGCTTTGCGCCACACCGACGCGAACCCAGCCTATGTGGTCATGCTGCACCAGCACCGGTACGACCACATCAGCCAGGGCGCTGCTGCGAACCAAGAGTTGTGGGCTGGCCTGTGCGTCACTGGTAAAGCGGGCTGTGTCTGCCAAAAACTGGCCACGCAGCCCAGGTTGGCCATGCGCCACAATTTTGCCGCTGGGCAACACAACCATGACGTGGGTAACCCCGGGGTAAGCGCTGATGGCCAGGGTCAACTCTTGCAGGCCGGCCAAGTCCGAAGAAAGTAGGGGCGTGGCCGCAATCAGGCTCAGGTTTTGCGCCAGACTGATGGCCTGGCTGGCTTGGCTCTCGATCAAAAAATCACGTTGTCGCAAAGACAAATCGTACACAAACAAGCTCATCATCACCGCATGCACCAGCGCCACACCCCAAATCAGCTGACGGCGCACCGTGCCAGACAGCCATTGGGGCAAGGGTGAGCCGTGCGAGGTCATTTTTCTTTCTTTACGAGCTGGTTGAATTCATCCAAAAATTTTCGGACAACGTCAAAGTCCGCATCATTGGCGATGACAAAACCGGTGGTGTCAATCCCTCTCAGGAGCTGCTGTCCCTGGTGCGTGTTTTGCAAGCCGGCCAGCAAGCGCGTGACTCGTGCCGCAAGCTCTGGAGGCACGTCGTTGCGCACAATGATCGCGTTTTGGATCAAGGTGGGGGTTTGCCAAAGCACCTTAAGCTGGGCCGCCTCAACCGGATTGGATTGCTCAAAAGCATGCCAAGCCACAGGCCAGGTGGCGCTGATGTCACTTTGCTTCAGGTAGGCGTTCATGATGGATGAGTTGTGCGTTCCCACATACTTGTTGGTGATGTCAGTGGCCACGTCAATGCCGTTTTTTTGCAAATAGAGCTGCGGCATCATGGCAGCTGCCAAGGCGGTCGGGGCGGGATAGGCTACCACTTTGCCACGTAAATCTTTCGGGGTTTTGATGGGGCTGTCTTTGCGCACAATGAAAACCCCACGAAACAACTCGTCATTGTCCATTTTGGCAACCACGTGGTAACCCCAGTCACGCGAGAGCGCGGCATGGTAGGGGTTAGGCAACGAAAAATGCGATGTGCCCGCACGCAGCTTGCGCTCGTAGTCCGCGTAGTCGTTGGAGGTTTCCAGGTCAAAGGAGGTGCCCGGTAATTGTTCGGTCAGATACGCCATGAGTGGCTCAAATTTTCGATGCAACAGCTGTGGGTTTTGCAATGGATGCACCGCAAAAACATAGTGTGTGCTCTGGTCGGAAACTGGGGCCTGATGGGTGTATTGCGGCGCAGGCGCAGCCTCTTCACGACCACAGCCAACCAAGCCGGCCAGCAGCATCAGGCACACGGCACGCCGGTTCGCACATGGTCGGGAGAGGCATCGCTTTAGCGTCAAAAGTGTAGACAACATGAATCAACCCTGGCTCAATTTTGTTGATGAACTGCGACTTCTGCTGGCCGCTCCATCGCCTCCTGGTAAACCACATACTGGTCGCGCCCTGCGGCTTTGGCGGCGTACATGGCCAGGTCAGCGTGGCGCGACAAGGTGGCTTCGTCCTGCCCATGCTCAGGGTAAAAAGCCAGGCCGGCGCTGCTGGAAATGTGCACCCGCTGCCCGTTGGTCAACTGAAACGGGGCCAACAAAGTGGCGTGAATTTTCTCGGCCACTTGCCGCGCATCGTTGGAATGTGTGATGCCATCGAGCAGCACCACAAACTCGTCGCCGCCCACGCGCGCCACCGTGTCGGACTCACGCACGCAGGTGCGCAAGCGGTGCGCCACCGACTGCAACAGTTGGTCGCCCGCTGCATGGCCGTGCTTGTCATTCACGGGTTTGAATTTGTCCAGGTCCACAAAAATCAGGGCCAATTGGCTGTTGTCACGCTTGGCGTGTGCAACCGCTTGATGCAAACGGTCTGTCAACAGCCGGCGGTTGGGCAGGTTGGTGAGTGGGTCAAAAAATGCCAGGCGCTTGACTTCATCCTCAGCCGCCTTGCGCAGCGTGATGTCGGTGTGGGTGGCCACGTAGTTGGTGACCACACCGGCTTCGTCACAAACGGCGGTGATCGACTGCCAGCACGGAAACTCCTCGCCATTTTTTCGTGTATTCCAAATCTCACCCTGCCAGCTGTGCTGCTGCATCAGTTCACGCCACATGTCACTGAAAAACGCGGCATCGTGCCGCCCTGACTTGAAAATGCTGGGGTTCTTGCCCAGCACTTCGCTGCTGGCGTAGCCAAACAGGTGGGTAAACGCTTGGTTGACCCGCAAAATCTCAACCTGCGCGTTGGTCACCAACATGCTCTCATGGGACTCAAAGGCGGCGGCTGCCACCCGCAAGTCGGCCTCTTCTTGCTTGCGCCGTGTGACGTCTTCGGTGGTGCCAATAAGCCGGCGTGGCACCCCTTCGTCGTCTGAATACAAAGCGGCGCGATTGCGCATGTAGCGCAATTGGCCGTCTGGTCGGCGAATTTGGAAGGTCATGGCAAACGGCTTGTCCTGCTGAATGGTCTCGCGGGTGGCATCGCGCATGCGCTTCAGGTCTTGGGAGCTCAGCAGCTTGATCCAGTCGTCACCTCGCTCGCTGGCTTGCTGCCGGCTTAAACCAAACAAAGCAAACATGGCGTCGTCCCAAAGGTAATGCCGGGTAACCAGGTCAAACTCCCAAATGCCCACCCCACTGGCCTCGGTCGCCAACTTAAGGCGTTTGGTGGTTAGGATTTTTTGAGCGCGCTGGCGCTGAAAAACCGACATCAGCAGCACACTTACTGCTACAAACAGCAAATAACCCACGCCCTGGCTCATCGCCCGGTTTTGCCAGGGCGCAAGGAAAACATCAGACTCCCGGCTGACCCACACCACCAGCGGCTTGTCCTGATGCAATTCGCCCACCAAAACTGTCTGCAGCACAGAAAAATACCGATCCATGCGCCACGGCTGTCCTGCGCCAAATTCACTGGCAGGCGCGGCACGGCTCAAATGCCGCGACAGCAAAGAGTCGCTGGCCGACAGGTCCTGCCCCACCACGTCTTGCAACGGCGGTTGGCTGATGAAGGTCAGCCCGTCGGCATGCACCAGTGAGACGCGCAGATCACCGCTGTAGCGCACAGAGTTGAGCAAGATTTCAAAGTCCACTGGGTCCAATGCCGCAGAAACGACTCCCGCAAATTGACCCTGTGCATCTTGCATGACTTGGGTGAAATTGATCACATGGTTGTTCAGCACCGAGGTGAAAGGCTTGCTGATGAACAACTGTGCGCTATTGTGGTTTTGCCTGGGGGTTTGAACATAGTCGCGATGTTGCACATTCAAGCCCAAGAGCTCGCGTCGATTTGAAAAAATGATGTGTCCTGTGGCATCGGTCACCAAAAAAGTGCGCACCGATGGCATCGCCGCGTCAAGGTTAGACAGCATCTGCTCGGCCAGCAGATCGCCTTGCGGGGTGCTGCGCCAAATTGGCACGGCTTGGCTGACCAATTTCAAACTTTGGTTGATGGCGGTGATCTGACGCGACAGGTTGTCTCTGACCACTTTGGCTTGCGTGCCCAGGCGATCAAATTCCTGCGCTTGCAGGCGCTCCCACTCGCGCAAGCTACCCCAGCCCCACAAAACGCCCAGGATCAACAGGGCTGCTGTCAGCAG
>PFJY01000087.1 GCA_002784065.1 Hydrogenophilales bacterium CG_4_10_14_3_um_filter_58_23
TAAATTTTTCTTTTTTTAACCCGGTCAATCTGAACAATTGAATCACCCGGATCGACACCGCTTCAGGCTCATACCTGAATTGGAAAATACTGGGGCATCGTTTCCCGACAGGGAAAAAAATTAGGCTGTTGCTGGGGAAGGACGGAGTTTCGCGCTGGGTTGCCGCTTTGCCTTCTTGCCGGCGCGCTGGTCGATCCAGTTCTTGCCGGCAATCAACAGGCCCAAGCCGAGGAAGGCGCCGGGCGGCAGAATGGCGAGCAGAAAGCCCTGGTAGCCGGGGAACACGGTGATAACCAAGCCCTTGGCCGATTCGCCTAGCGCCAGGTCAATGCCGGAAAACAGCGTGCCCTTGCCGAATATTTCGCGCATCGCCCCGAGCGCGCCGAGAGTCAGGGTGAGGCCGAAGCCGACCATGAAACCGTCCACCATCGAGGGCACCACCGGGTTTTTCGAGGCGAAGGCTTCGGCACGTCCCAGCACGTTGCAGTTGACCACGATCAGCGGCACGAAAATGCCCAGCACCAGGTACAACGGCTGTGTGTAGGCATTCATCAACAGCTGAATAATGGTCACCAGCACGGCGATGATCAGGATGAAAACGGGAATGCGGATTTCGTTCGGCACCCAGCTCCGTACCACCGACACCGCCCCGTTGCTGCAGGCCATCACCAGTGCCGTGGCCAGCCCCAGGCTGACGCCGTTGACCACCGTGGCGCTGACCGCCAGCAGGGGGCACAGGCCGAGCAGGGTGACGATGCCGGCGTTGTTCTTCCAGATGCCGTTCCAGATGATTTCCTTGTAGCTGATGGTGTCCGTACTCATTTTGCTTGCTCCTGTTTGTCGGCGGGCAGAGAAAATATTTTGTCTTCGTTCTGCGCAAAATATTCCAGCGATTTGTGCACCGCCTTCACCACCGCGCGCGGGCTGACCGTGGCGCCGGCCGTATGTTCGAACTTGCCGCCGTCCTTCTTCACTTTCCAGTCCTGATTTGCATATTTCGACAGCGATTTTCCTTCGAATATCCGGATCCAGCGGTTTTTTGCGATTTCGATATAGTCGCCAAGGCCGGGAGTCTCGTGGTGGGTCACCACGCGCACGCCGGAAATTTCGCCATCCGCCTTGATTGCGACGATCATCCTGATCTTGCCGCTGTAGCCGTCAGGGGCAATCACTTCCAGCACCGCAGCGGAAGGCTTGCCTTCCTTGACGGCGCGATAGACCGTAGTGGGTTCACTGTTGCCGAGTTCCTTGGCGGGCGGCAGCAGCGCGGCATCCTTCAATAAATCGTTGTCGTACAGCGTGGCCGGCAAAATCTGCCCGATCAGGGCGAGTTTGGCCTGTTTCTCGGTTTCGGCAATGATCGGACGGGTGACCAGATAAGTGGCGGCAAGCAGCGCCGTGCCGACGACCGCGAAGGCGGTGAGGATGCCGGCGGAGACGGAGGCGTGGCGAAGGATGCGGGTGGTCATGGCGTCATTCCGGTTTGGTGTCGTGGCCGTAAACTCGTGGCTGGGTGTAGGCATCGATCAGCGGCACGGCGGCGTTCATAATCAGGATCGAGAAGGCGATGCCGTCCGGGTAGCCGCCGAAGACGCGGATCACGTATTCGAGAAAACCGACACTGGCGCCGAAGATCATTTTTCCCCTCGGGGTGGTGGGCGCAGTGACATAGTCGGTGGCAATGAAGAAGGCACCAAGCATAGCGCCGCCGGTGAGCAGGTGGAACATCGGCGGGGCGTAGCGACCGGGGTCGATGCCGTTAAATAGCGCGGCGACCAGAGCCAGGGTGACCAGGAAGGAGACCGGGGTGTGCCAGGTGATGATGCGCCGTTGCAGCAGGAACAGGCCGCCGAGCAGGTACATGGCGGCGATCACCTCGGTACCCTTGCCACCGAAACTGCCGAAGATCGGCATGTTCTTGATTTCGCCCATGGCGTGCTGGAGATTGAGCTGGGTCTTCAGGGTGTCGAGCGGGGTGGCCATGGTCACCGCGTCGAGTTTGACGCCTTGCAGCGCGCCGCTGAAGGTGTATTGCAGCGTTTCGCTGAAACCGACCGGGTGCTGCGACAGCATCAGAGGCGTCGGCCAGTGGGTCATGGTGGCGGGGAAGGAGATCATCAGCACGGCGAAGCCCACCATCGCCGGATTGAACAGGTTGTTGCCGAGGCCGCCGTAAAGGTGCTTGGCGACGACGATGGCGAAGGCGGTGCCGACCACAATCAGCCACCATGGCGCCAGCGGCGGGATGGACAGCGCCAGCAGCCAGGCAGTGAGCACGGCGCTGCCATCGGTCAGGAAATATTTCACCGGATAGTTGCGCAGTTGCAGCATCGCCGCTTCGGCTGCTAGTGCCGTGACGCTCGCCAGGACGAGGCTGATCAGGATGGCTGGACCGAAGAAATAATAATACGCGCCGATAGCCGGTATCAGGGCGGCCAGCACTGTCAGCATGATGTTGCTGACGCTGCTGCCGGGGGTAAGGACGTGGGGTGAGCTCATGAGGGTTCCGTGTTGTTTACTCCCTCCCCCCCGGCGGGGGAGGGTTGGGGAGAGGGGGGAAGAGCAGCCGCTGCCTCGGCTTTTTTCGCCTTGGCGCGCTCCACGGCGGCCTGAATAGCGGCCTGCTTTGCAGCGGTGATGGGATCTTCGACCCCACTGGCAGCTGCCGCAGCTTTTGCCGCTGCCGCTGTAGCCGCCTTCTCGGCCATGCGGGCCGCTTTTTCCGCTTTCTCGCGTTCTTCCCTCATCTGCTTGAACTCGAAGCGTTGCCTGGCCTGCTCCGCCGCCATTTTTTCCCGGTCCTGCGCGGCAATTTCGCTCTTGGTATAGCGGAAATAGGAGACCAGCGGGATATGGCTGGGGCAGACATAATCGCAGCAGCCGCATTCGATGCAGTCGAACAGGTTGTAGGCGCGCGCCTTATCGAAATTTTTGCTTTGCGAGAACCAGAAAAGTTCTTGCGGCTGGAGGTCGCACGGGCAGGCTTGGGCGCACTGGGTGCAGCGGATGCACGGCATGGCCGCCGGTTTGGGCGGGAACAGCGCGGGCGAAGCGGCGATCACGCAGTTGATCGCCTTGGTCAGCGGGGCGTCAAGATGGTTCAGCAGGTCGAAGCCCATCATCGGGCCGCCCAAGATGAAGTGGCTGGTGTCAGGCCTGGCGCCACCCGCCAGTTGGACGAGCTCGCCGAGCGGGGTGCCGATCAGCGCCTCGAAATTCTGCGGTTTGGTGACATTGCCGGTGATAGTGATGATGCGCGAGATCACCGCTTCGCCGTGGTAGACGGCGCGGTGTACGGTATAGGCGGTGCCGGTGTTGGAGCACAAAACGCCGATGTTGATCGGGCGCTGGCCGCTCGGCACTTCCTTGCCTGTGAGCAGCTTGATCAGCTGCTTTTCGCCGCCGCTGGGGTATAGGACAGGCGCCGTGACCACTGCAAAGCCCGTGCCCTGACAAGCTGCTTGCATCGCCGCGATGGCCTCGGGCTTGTTGTCCTCGATGCCTATCAGAACTTCTTCTGGCTGCATCAGGTGCGCCATGATCTTGACGCCCGAGACGATTTCGGTGGCGCGTTCGCGCATCAGCAGGTCGTCGGAGGTGATCCAGGGCTCGCATTCGGCACCGTTCAGGATCAGGGTCTTGATCTTCTGCTGGTCGGGATTGAGTTTGACATAGGCGGGGAACACCGCGCCGCCCAAGCCGACGATGCCGGCATCGCGCAGCAGGGCGCGCACCGCATCGGGGTCGGCGGTTTGGTAGTCCAGCGGCTGGCGCTCTGTCCATCTGTCCTCGCCATCCGCCTCGATGGTGATGCACAGATCCGGCAGGCCGGAAGGGTGCGGCACGGCGTGAAGTTCGATGGCGCTAACGGTGCCTGAAGTCGGCGCATGAACGGCCACAGAGATGAAACCGTCGGCGGCGCCGATCATCTGCCCTTTCAGTACATGATCGCCTACTTTGACGATCGGGATGGCCGGGTTGCCGATGTGCTGGCGCAGCGGCACGACCAAACGCTGCGGCAGCGGCGCAGCGGCGATCGGCAATCGGCTCGATTCCGTCTTGTGCTCGGGCGGATGCACGCCGCCGTGGAATTTGTGGAGCGTTCTCATGCGGCTTTCGTTAACGTAAAACTCGTGTAGCGAGACCTCGTCCCCCTCGCCCCCTGGGAGAGGGCCGGGGTGAGGGAAACGGTCATGGCGAATTGTCGTTTCATTTTTCGGGGCGGCGATTCGCCATGACCGTTAATTCAAAGACCGGGTACTGCCATTTCCAGGTGGCGATGTTTTGCCCCACCGGGATCATCGAGATACAGTTCACCGGGCAGGCCGGCACGCACAGTTCGCAGCCAGTGCATGGGGTGGCCAGGATGGTGTGCATCATCTTCGTCGTGCCGACGATGGCGTCTACCGGGCAGACCTTGATGCAGGCGGTACAACCGATGCAGGTGCTTTCATCGATGAAGGCGACCATTCTGGGTTTGGGGCCGACGCCTTCGTCACCGCCGACTGGCTTGAATTCGACGCCGAGGAGTTCGGCCAGATTTTTTGCCACGTTGTCGCCGCCGGGAACGCACTTATTGGGCTCGGCCTGGCCTGCGGCAACCGCTTCGGCGTAAGGGCGGCAACCGGCAAAACCGCATTGCCCGCACTGGGTCTGCGGCAGGGTGGCTTCGATTTTTTCGACCAGGGGGTTGCCTTCGACCTTGAACTTGATCGAGGCGAAGCCGAGTACCGCGCCGAGAACAACGGCGAGGAGAACCATGACCAGAATGGCGCTAATCATGACTGGCTCGTGGCTTGTAGATTAGTGACATTCAACGAAAAGGCGTTTGCCACAGAGATCACAGAGACCACAGAGGTTTAAAACCTGGTGCGGTTTCTCTGTGATCTCTGTGTGCTCTGTGGCTGGTTTTTTCATGTTCAAAAAGCCTGTCGCCATCACTTCACCAGCCCCGCAAAACCCATGAACGCCAGGCTCAGCAGTCCGGCGGTCACCATCGCGATGGCCGCACCCCGGAACGGGGCCGGGATGGCTGCGCCTTCAAGGCGTTCGCGCATGGCGGCAAACAATGCCAGCACCAGGCCGAAACCGACCGCACCGCCGAAGCCAAAGAGCAGGGAGTCAATGAAATTGTGGTTTTCCTGCACGTTCAGCAGGGGAATGCCGAGCACGGCGCAGTTGGTGGTGATTAGCGGCAGGTAGATGCCTAGCGTCTGGTACAGCATCGGGCTGGACTTGCGGATGAACATTTCGGTGAACTGGACGATGGCGGCGATCACCACAATGAAGGACAGGGTGCGCAGATAGCTGAGATCGTTGGGGATCAGAAGGTGGTGATCCACCAGGTAGCTCATGCCGGAGGCCAGGGTGAGGACGAAGGCGGTTGCCGCGCCCATGCCGACGGCGGCGCTCAGCTTCTTGGATACCCCCATGAAGGGGCACAGGCCAAGCACCTTGACCAACACGATGTTGTTGACCAATACCGTGCCGATCAGGATGAAAAAGTAATGTTCCATCGTCGTCAGGCCGCCTCAATGTTCGCTATGGTGGGATTATCGGCCATTAAATCCCCTACTTGCAAGTTGCACAAAGGCCGGGCTTCGAAACCAGGCCACTGCAGGAGCGACCGGATGGCTCGCGATACCCGATGAATCGCGACCGGGGGGTCGCTCCTACAAATGTCCCATGGCATGGAAACAGGATTATTCCAAGGCTGCATCGGGGCTGATGCAGGAATAGCCCAGATCAGCCGCCAATCCGGCGTGGGTGACTTGGCCGAGATACAGGTTGAGCCCCTTGCGCAGCCCGGCATCCGCTTTCAGCGCCTCCTGATAACCCTTGCCGGCAAGCGCCAGCACGTAGGGCAGGGTGGCGTTGGTCAGCGCCTGGGTGGCGGTGCGCGCACAAGCTGCCGGCATGTTGGCGACGCAGTAATGCACCACGCCTTCCTCGATGTAAGTGGGGCTGGAATGGGTCGTCGGGCGGGAGGTTTCGGCGCAACCGCCCTGGTCGATCGCCACGTCCACCAGCACCGAGCCCGGTTTCATGGATTGAACGAGGGAGCGGCTGATGAGTTTCGGTGCGCGCTTGCCGGGGAGCAGCACCGAGCCGACGACCAGATCGGCCTCGCACGCCAGTTCCTCGATCGCATGCGCCTCGGAATAGCGGGTCTTGAGGCGGGGGCCGAACACGTCGTCGAGATGGCGCAGGCGCGGCAGGCTGATGTCCATCAGGGTGACATCGGCGCCCAGCCCCAGCGCCATCCTGGCGGCGTGGGCGCCGACGGTGCCGGCTCCGAGGAGCAACACTTTTCCGGGCGCTACGCCGGGGACTCCGCCGAGCAGCACCCCCCGGCCCCCGTTGGCCATCTGGAGCGCGGTGGCGCCGGCCTGGATGGCGATTCTGCCGGCCACTTCCGACATCGGTGTGAGCAGGGGCAAGGCCCCTGCCATATCGGTGACGGTTTCGTAGGCGATGGCGACAATTTTTCTTTGGCTCTTTTCGCAAACCGTGTTGGTGGCTCACGTAGTGAGCCACCTGTAGTGGATACTGGATGT
>PFJY01000090.1 GCA_002784065.1 Hydrogenophilales bacterium CG_4_10_14_3_um_filter_58_23
TCCAATCACACCTAATCTTGCCGCTTCAGGCTCATTCCTGGTTGGAAATACAGGCCTCGTTCAGGCTCATTCCTCATTGGACAAGGCTGAGTTTCACGTTAATGGACAATCCGGGGTAAAATCAACCCTTTCCAAATTCGCTTGCTGCAATAATGCCGACTTTTCAGGACATCGTCCTTACACTGCAAAAATACTGGGCGGAGCGCGGTTGCGTGCTGCTCCAGCCCTACGACATGGAAATGGGCGCGGGCACCTTTCACCCCGCCACTTTTCTGCGCGCGCTTGGGCCTGAGCCGTGGCGCGCCGCCTACGTCCAGCCTTCGCGCCGCCCCAAGGATGGCCGCTATGGCGAGAACCCCAATCGCCTGCAGCATTACTACCAATTCCAGGTGGTGCTGAAACCTTCCCCCGACAATATCCAGGAACTCTACCTCGACAGCTTGCGCGTCTTGGGAGTCGACCCGACGGTGCACGACATCCGCTTCGTCGAGGACGACTGGGAATCGCCCACCCTCGGCGCTTGGGGCCTGGGCTGGGAGGTGTGGCTGAACGGCATGGAAGTGACCCAGTTCACCTATTTCCAGCAAGTCGGCGGCCTCGATTGCAGACCGGTGCTGGGCGAGATCACCTACGGCCTGGAACGGCTGGCGATGTATTTGCAAAGCGTGGAGAATGTGTTCGACCTGGTGTGGACGCCGGGCGTGACCTACGGCGACGTTTACCACCAGAACGAGGTCGAGCAGTCGAAATACAATTTCGAGCACAGCAACGTCAACTGGCTGTTCGAGCAGTTCAACATGAATGAATCCGAGGCCAAACGGCTGATGGACGCGGGCTTGTCACTGCCGGGTTTCGAGCAGGTGATGCGCTGCTCGCATACTTTCAACCTGCTCGATGCGCGCGGTGCGATCTCGGTCACCGAACGCGCCGCCTACATCGGCCGGGTGCGGGCGCTGGCGCGGCAGGTGGCGCAAAGTTACTATGATTCGCGGGAAGCGCTGGGTTTCCCGATGCTAAAAAAATAAATGTTGGTTAAGGGCGTTAGCCCGAACCAACAATCCGAAAACTTATGTTGGTTCGCGCCTGCGGCGCTTAACCCAACCTACATGAAACGACCATGCAAGACACTTTACTGATCGAACTTCGCACCGAAGAACTGCCGCCCAAGTCGCTTAACGCCCTGGGTCAGGCTTTCGCTTCCGGTATTTTCGAGGTGCTGAAAAAGCGCGGCTTCGTTGCGGATACCGGCTTTATCGCTTACGCAACGCCGCGCCGGTTGGCTGTATCCATCGCGAAGGTACTCGATCGCCAGCCCGACCAGAACGTGACGCGCAAGGGCCCGGCAGTGGCTGCGGGCTTTGATGCCGAAGGCAAGCCGACGCCGGCGCTGGCGGGCTTTGCCAAATCCTGCGGCGCCGATGTGACCGCGCTGGAAAAACAGAACGATGGCAAGGCGGAATTTTTCGCGTTCAGTTCGACCAAGGCCGGTGAAGCGCTGGAGAAATCTCTGGCGGAAATCGTCCAGACGGTGCTGAAAAAGCTGCCTGTGGCCAAGATGATGCGCTGGGGCGACCGGGAAGTTCAGTTCGTGCGCCCGGCACATGGTCTGATCATGCTGCATGGCGACAAGATCGTTGCCGGTGAAGTGCTAGGGCTGCAAAGCGGTAGCCAGACGCTGGGGCATCGCTTCCTGAGCAGAGATGAGATTATTATTCCCCATGCCGACCAGTATGAAAAGATTCTGGCCGAGCAGGGCGCGGTGGTTGCCAACTTCGATGCGCGCATGAACCGGATCAAGGTGGAACTCGAAAAGGCGGCTGGCGATGCGGTGCTTGCCGAGCATCAGGCATTGCTGCCGGAAGTGGCGGCGCTGGTGGAATTTCCGGTGGTGTACGCGGGGACGTTCAATCCCGAATTCCTCAAGGTGCCGCAGGAGTGCCTGATCCTGTCCATGAAGCAGCACCAGAAATATTTCCCGCTGCTGGACCAAGGCGGCAAGCTGTTGCCGCGCTTTCTGCTGGTGAGCAACCTCAAGACCGCCGATCCGTCCCACATCATCCATGGCAACGAGCGGGTGCTGCGCGCGCGTTTGTCCGATGCCAAGTTCTTCTTCGAGCAGGATCGGAAAACCCGGCTGGATGCGCGGGTGGAAAAGCTCGGCAACGTGGTCTATCACAACAAGCTGGGAACTCAACTGGAGCGGGTCAACCGCATCCGCAAGCTGGCCGGCGAGATTGCCCGCCACCTCAACGCCAGCCACGAGCTGGCCGAGCGTGCGGCTTATCTTGCCAAGGCCGATCTGCTCACCGACATGGTGGGAGAATTCCCCGAGTTGCAGGGCATCATGGGGCAGTATTACGCGGTTCACGACGGCGAGCGCGAAGAAGTGGCGCACGCCATCGAGGCCCATTACCACCCTCGCTTCGCCGGGGATACGTTGCCGCAGGACAATATCGGCGCGGCGGTGGCGCTGGCCGACAAGCTGGACACTCTGGTGGGCATTTACGGCATCGGTCTGGTGCCGACCGGCGACAAGGACCCCTTTGGCTTGCGCCGCCATGCGCTGGGTGTGCTGCGCATCCTGGCCGAGTCGTCGCTGCCGCTCGATCTGGTGCAGTTGCTACAACTGGCGAAATCGCTGTTCCCGGCGGACATGCTGGCGGACAGCGTGGCGCAGGATGTCCACGGTTTCATGCTGGAGCGGCTGAAGGGCTATCTGCGCGACAAGGGTTTTGCGCCGGACGAAATCGACGCGGTGGTAAGCCAGGCGCCGACCCGCATCGACCGGGTAGTTCGGCGCCTGGAGGCGGTGCGCGCGTTCAAGCGGCTACCCGAGGCGGAAGCACTGGCGGCGGCGAACAAGCGCATCCAGAACATCCTGAAAAAAGCCGGCGAATTGCCGGCGGGCGGGGCGGAACTGGCGCTGATGGCTGAGACGGCGGAAAAGGCGCTGTTCGCGGCGATGAACGAATTGGCCCCGCGCGTGGTCTCATGGGCACAGAATGGCGGTTACACCGAGGCGCTGACCGCGCTGGCCGGGGTGCGTACCGAGGTGGATACTTTCTTTGACCAGGTGATGGTGATGGCGGATGAGCCGCAGTTACGCGCGAATCGCTTGGCTCTGCTGAAGGGCTTGGGCGAGCTGATGAACCAGGTGGCGGATATTTCGAAACTGGCGGCCTGACGGGACAAACACATGCCCATAGCAAAATTGATTATTCTCGATCGCGACGGCGTGGTGAATTACGACAGCGACCAGTTCGTCAAGAGTCCGGAGGAGTGGAAGCCCATCCCCGGCAGCCTGGAGGCGATTGCGCGCCTGAACCAGGCGGGCTTCAAAGTGGTGATTGCGACCAACCAGTCCGGCGTCGGTCGCGGCCTGTTCGACATGGCCATGCTCAACGCCATCCACGACAAGATGCACAAGGCGCTGGCACAGGTGGGCGCGCGCATCGACGCGTGTTTCTTCTGTCCCCACGCCGCCGATTCGGATTGCAATTGTCGCAAGCCCAAGCCCGGCATGTTCCAGGAAATCGGCGCACGCTTCAACACGAGCCTGACTGGCGTGCCCTGCATCGGCGACGGCCTGCGTGACCTGAAAGCCGCGGCGGAAGTGGGCGGACAACCGATTCTGGTGCTGACCGGCAAGGGCGAGAAAACCCGCTCTGAAGGGGGCCTGCCGGAAAATACGCTGATATTCGGCGACCTCAACGAAGCGGTAAAATATGTAATAGGAGTGAGGGGTTGAGGTTTAACGCATGATCTGGCTCCGCTCTTTCATTTTCGCCTTGGGGATGTGGCTGTTCACCCCGCTGTTTTTTTTCGTCGCCTTCTTTTCCCTGCCTTTCGACCCCATCACCCGCTACCGCCTGATCGCGCACTGGGCAAAGATCATGCTGCGCTGGCTGAAGCTGACTTGCGGGCTTTCCTACCGCATTCTCGGCCGGGAGAACATTCCCTCCACCCAGGTTATCGTGCTGTCCAAGCACCAGTCGGCGTGGGAGACCCTGGCGTTCCAGGACATTCTGCCGCCGCTGGTGTGGGTGCTGAAACGGGAGCTGCTGCGCATCCCGTTTTTCGGCTGGACGCTGGCCATTGCCAGCCCGATCGCCATCGATCGGGGAGCCGGACGAGCTGCGCTGAAGCAGATTCTGGATCAGGGTAAGGCGAGGTTGGCAAAAGGCTTCTGGGTCGTAGTTTTCCCCGAGGGCACTCGCGTCAGGCCCGGAGAGAAAGGCAAATACAACATCGGCGGAGCCTGGCTCGCTACCCATACCGGAATCCCGGTGCTGCCGGTAGCGCATAACGCCGGCGAATACTGGGGCAAGAACGGTTTTCTCAAGCGCCCCGGCACGATCACCATCAGCTTCGGCCCGCCGATCGAATCAAAAGAGATCAAGCCCGACGAGCTGAACGCGCGGGCGGAAGCCTGGATCGAGGGCGAAATGGCGCGTATCGCCGCCGGGGAGGGCCAAGCGTGAACCTATTCGGCAAGTCCCGGCCAGCCAGTGAAACCCGCACCCTCCGGCTGGATGGTCAGGAAATCCCCTACCTGCTCAAACGCAGTCCGAAACGCCGCACCATCGGCCTGCGCATCGACCATCGCGGCTTGACCGTG
The DNA here is from genome assembly GCA_002784065.1 of Hydrogenophilales bacterium CG_4_10_14_3_um_filter_58_23. GTDB lineage: Bacteria > Pseudomonadota > Gammaproteobacteria > Burkholderiales > Sulfuricellaceae > Sulfuricella. The sequence goes on from PFJY01000090.1 coordinate 4,619, forward strand.
AATGCGCCGCAACGGACCGCCGATAGCCGCCTGGAGCAGGTGTTGCGGGAGCGTTCCGGGTGGCTGTCAGACAAGCTGCGGGAATGGCGGGAGCGCCAGCCGGCCACCTTTAATTGTGCCGACGGGGAAACGTTGCTGTTCCTGGGTAGCGAGCGGGTGTTGCGCCTGATGGAAGGCGGGCCACGGGCTCAGCCGCGTTTGCTGGAGGATGATACCTTGGTGGTGAGGGTGCCGGATACCGGGGATGCGGCGGTGGTCAGACGCAAGCTGGAGCTGTGGTATCGCGCCGAAGCGCACCTCCATTTCGTTCAGCGCCTGGAGCATTACGCCGGTCGCATGGGGATGGCGCTACGCAATGTGGCCTTGTCCGGCGCCCGCACCCGCTGGGGTAGCTGCAATTCGCGCGGCGATATCCGCCTGAGCTGGCGGCTGATTCAGGCGCCAACCAGCCAGATCGACTATGTCGTGGTGCACGAGCTGGCCCATATTCGGGAGCTCAACCATTCCCCCCGCTTCTGGTCTATCGTTGAGGAAACCTTGCCCCATTACGCGGCGGCGCAGCGGGCGCTCAAGGCGGGTAGCGCGCGCTACCACCGTTTTTAGGAGGAAAAGCATGAAAATTCTGCATACCATGATCCGCGTCGGCGACCTGGACAAATCCATCGCTTTTTACACCGATGTGCTGGGCATGAAACTGTTGCGTCGCAAGGATTACCCGGACGGAAAGTACACCCTGGCCTTTGTCGGTTATGGCGAAGAATCCGAAGGTGCAGTGATTGAACTTACGTTCAACTGGGGGGTGTCGAACTATGATCTGGGGACGGGTTACGGCCATATCGCCATCCAGGTGGACGACATCCGCAAGACCTGCGGGGCGGTCGCGGCCAAGGGCGGCAAAGTGGCATATGGCCCGGCGCTGCACGGCGGGGCGACGTGGATTGCTTTTGTCGAAGACCCGGATGGGTACAAGATCGAGTTTGTCGAGCGGTAAGTTTTGGTGGTTCAGAGCGCTTTGAGCCGCAGGATGTCGTCGCCACGGGTTTTTTTTATCTCCTTGACGGCCTGTTTGAAAAACGGTCGCAGTGTTTTCTTCAGATGCGGCTCGACTTCCGCATTCTGAATATCTTTCAGAACACAAAAAATCGCCAGGGCATAGACGAATTCAGCCTCGGTCAGGTATCCCAGCGCTTGCACGGAGGCGCAGCCCGAACACCCGCTCCGGCAAACCGTCAACGCGCTGTTTGCCAGAAATAATCCGAACCCCATGAATACCGCCAGCAAGTCTGCTGCGGGTCCGCGAAGCTCTTCTCCCCCGGGCGCGCCCTCCCCGATGGCCCTACCCAGGTGGTATCCGAGTTGTTGCGCAAAGGCCGCAATCAGCACATTCGGATTTTTAATCATGCCGAGGTCGTATGTAATGGGGATGCTCTGCTTGACTCCCTGGATGGATACCGTGCCCTGCGGGCCTCTCGGCGTGGCGCTGAATAGTGCTGGCGGGGGTTCCGGATCCATGCCGGGGGTGAGTGCGGTCAGTTCGCACGGCCAGCCTTGCATGCCCGCATAGACCCTTACCCGTTCGAAGGCTGCCGAGATCCTTTGTTCCGCTGTATCCAACGATTTATCCGGGAAATGCCGGTCGGTAGGAGTAACCAGAATGGTGTCTTCATGAAAAACCTTGCTCCCGAAATTCCTGAGAGCCCAGGCATAGGCGTTGAATAACCATTCCGTGCTGCCTTCATCAAGTAAAGGCTTGCTGCGAAACAGGCCTAACATCGTCGTTGATACCGATAAAATGACATTAATAAAATGACCTTATGATAAATTTTACTTTCATAAAATTTGGCTATGTCACTGTTAAGTAGTGGTCTATACTATCGCCATACCAATCAATAAGATAGGTGCTACGATGAAA
>PFJY01000044.1 GCA_002784065.1 Hydrogenophilales bacterium CG_4_10_14_3_um_filter_58_23
AAACTATCCATTTCACAGCACTGCAATCTTTCTTGGCACCAAATTTCCAAACCTTCGAAATATGTAAAGTATAGAGTTGCTTGGTATATCGCCAGTATCGCTGAACTCGAAACGATAGGTTCGTCGTATCGCCAGGTGCCCCACTGCGTCGCGCCTGAGTGTCAGGGCGGTGACGGTCACCGTGTCGTCGAGAAATTGGACGCCTGCGCTGTTGCAGGCGCGTTTGCCTGCATTGCGCGCGGTTTCGAGGGCGCGCAGGCTGTCGAGCCAGAATCCCGCCAGCGCGGCAAGCAACAGGATGAAAAGCAAATCCGTGAAATCCATCGGCGAGAAAGCAGAATGAATGAAACGCCGAATCATACCCGGTTTTTACGAACCACTGCAGGCGCTGCTCAAGCTGCTAAAATACCGGTAACCTGATTTTCTGATTTTCCGTTGAAATAATGAAACAGCTACTGCTCGAAATCTCCCCTGACTTCACCCCCACGCTGGACAATTTTGTCGCCGGGCGCAATGCGGAAGTGCTGCAAGCCCTGAGCGAAAGCGCCGCCGGCGCGCAACCGGAGCGCTTTATTTACCTATGGGGCGAGCCTAATAGCGGCAAGACGCATTTGTTGAATGCTTTTGTGGAGGTTGTTTCGCGGTGCAGGTTGAAATCGGTTTACGTGCAGTGCGACGCGGCGCTGCCGGATGGTCTGGACGGTTACGACGCAGTGGCGCTCGACGATGTTGACCGGCTCGACGGTGAGGGCCAGATCGCGCTGTTCAATCTTTACAACCGGCTGCGCGAAGGCAGGGGGAGGCTCCTGACCAGCGGGCCGTGCGCCCCGGCACAGCTCACTATGCGCCCGGATGTGGTGACCCGGCTGAGCTGGGGGCTGGTCTATCAAATTCATGGACTCAGCGACGACGAGAAGGTGCAGGCGCTGCACGCCCACGCCGCAAGTTGCGGCTTCCGGCTCGGGGCCGGAGTGGCGGAATATCTGTTGCGCCACTGGCGGCGCGACCTGCCCTCTCTGCTGGGGGCGCTGGATACGCTCGACCGCTACTCCCTCGAAACCAAGCGCCCCATTACCGTACCGCTGTTGCGTGAAACGCTGCGCCTGGAATCCTGATTTATCTGATGCCCCATCTGCTGTCAATCTTTCCTATCACGGCTTCGGTCATCTCGCCCAGGCTGCGGATTTGCTGCGCTAGCCGCAAGAGCAGCCTGAGCCGCAGCGCTTGGCTTCCTCGGCCTCGATCTGCTTGTGCACTTCCATCATATCGAGCCCCTGCACCTGTTCGATCAGCTGTTCCAGCCCTGAGGCAGGCAGGGCACCGGCTTCGGAATAGAGCACCACTTTTTCCCGAAATACCATCAGGGTCGGGATCGAGCGGATCTGGAAATGGCCGGCAAGCTCGGTTTCCTCTTCGGTGTTGACCTTGGCAAAGGTGATGTCGGGGTGTTTCTCCGACATTTGCTCATAGGTAGGGGCGAATGAGCGGCAGGGGCCGCACCACGGCGCCCAGAAATCCACGATCACGATGTCATTGCCAATGATGGTTTCCTCGAAATTGCCCTGGTTAAGGTCAACGGTTGCCATGCTTGTTTCTCCAGAAAAATGGTGGGCGCAGGGGATGGAATCTGACTCCTTAGCGCAATTCGATAAAATATCATTAAGTGCTAATATAGTCTACTCTCTGTTGAGGCTGTAATCAGGTGAACGCCATGAATCAAAACGCTATTCCCGATGCCCTGCTGCTGCTTGCGCCCGGCTGCCCGCATTGCCCGGCCGTGCTGGAGGGCTTGAGCGGCCTGCTCAAGGAAGGCGTCATCGGGCGGCTGGAGGCGGTTAATGCCGCGATTCACCCGGAACGCGCGGCAGAACTGGGAGTGAGAACGGTACCCTGGGCGAGGATCGGCCCATTCGAGCTGGAGGGTGAACAGACTCCAGCCGAACTGCGTCGTTGGGCCGAACGGGCCGACAGTCTCGACGGCATGGCGGACTATTTCTTTCAGATGTTGACCCGCGGCCGCCGCGCCAAGGTGGAGGAGATGGCGCGGCAGGAGCCGGCCCGGCTGCGGGCGCTGGCACGCCTGATGGAGAGGCCGGATGCCGGCATGGCGGTGCGCCTGGGGATAGGTGCGGTGCTCGAGGAACTAAGCGGCAGCGGACTTGCCGAAACGATGATCCCCGATTTGGGGGCGCTGGCCAGGAATGGCGACGCGCTCACCCGGGCGGACGCCTGCCATTTCCTGTCGCTGATCGGCGGCCGGCAAGTAGCGCCCTGGTTGCGCGCCTGTCTCGACGACGAGGACAGGGAGGTGCGCGAGACCGCCGCCGAGGCGCTGGAAGAACTGGAACAGAATCAATGAGCAAAGCTTTTACCCGCGAGAACGACGACACTGAAGAGGAAGATCTCGAGCCGGCGCAGCAACTGCCGCTGGGGCTGAAGAACTACATCACCCCGGCGGGATACCAGAGCCTCAAGGACGAGTTCGACCAGCTATGGAAGGTGGAGCGTCCGGTGCTGGTGCAGACCATCACCTGGGCCGCCTCCAACGGCGACCGCTCGGAAAACGGTGATTACATCTACGGCAAGAAACGGCTGCGCGAGATCGACCGGCGCATCCGCTTTCTCTCCAAACGCTTGGACAACGCCGAGGTGGTCGACTCCGGCGCGCGCGAGGAATGCGACCAGGTGTTCTTCGGCGCCACCGTGACGGTGTGCGGCCGGGATGGCGATGAGCATACCTACAGCATCGTCGGCGTGGACGAGGCCGATGCCGGGCGGGGTATGATCAGCTGGGTTTCGCCGCTGGCGCGTGCACTGCTCAAGGCGCGCGAGGGCGACATGGTGACGCTGCGCACGCCGGGTGGAGTGGAAGAGCTGGAAATCCTTGAGGTGCGCTACGTGACGGTGAATACGAATGCGCTTGTTTAATTCATGTAGGGTGCAATAAGCGAAGCGCATTGCACCGTAATGTTTACCTGATTAGTTACATTCCTCAGCTAGGCGCAACCGGCCAGCTTTTGAAACGAAATCTAGTCAAAAAAGATGGGCTTACCCATCTTGTTCGGCCCTTTTTGGGGGTCAAAATACCCAATTGATGGGCTGGCTGAGGAATGTAACTAATCAGGAATGTTTATCGAATACGGCGCAATGCGCTTCGCTTATTGACGCCCTACACCCCACGCGGGTTTCCTTGGTGACAGAGCCTCATTCTTTTAATGTGCGTGATAATAAGCCAGCGCCAATTCATCTGCCACAACATGTAATCGCTTATCCCGCGTTAATATTTTGCAGGTATTCAACGCGGCGGCGGCCAGTAAATGCACGTCAACATAGCCGATGCCGCGAGCCATGAGACGGTGTTTTTCGATGAAAAACAGCACTTCTTTTTCTTGTGCTGTCCGCACGGTGGGCAACTCCTGCAAGAGTTGAAGAGTGTTTTTTCGGTCTGGCAGATTGCCGCATGCCAATTCCCCGATGATAAACGGGTGCGTGTAAACCTCATTGCGGTTTAGCATGCCCTGTAGTGGGCCAGACCCGCGCAGGAAATCGATCCAGATCGACGTGTCAACGAGAATCATGCATTTTCTCGCGCCGACGCGGAATGTTGACTGCATCGGGTTGGGTTCCGGCCAGCATTGCGAGTCTTTTGGCCGCTTCACGCGCAATCAAAGCGCGTAATGCCTCATGGATAAGGTCGCTGCGCTCGGTTTTGCCAGTAATATCTTGCGCCCTTGCGAGCAATTCGTCGTCCAGGGTAATCGTGGTTCGCATCGCCGCTCCTTGAGTTTACGCATCAATTATAGCATCAAATGATGCATAAAATGGTGCATAATCGAGCAATATTGGCTGCCTTAATGCTGCAACCGCCCATACAGCCGGCTGTACAGTCCGTCGCCCCGGATCAGCTCATCGTGCCTGCCTTCCTCGATGATCTGGCCGCCATCGAACACGTAGGCCCGGTCGGCTTGTTTCACTGCGGAGAGGCGGTGGGCGATAATCAGGGTGGTGCGGTTTTTCAGGAACTCGCGTAGCGCGTCATGCAGTTTCGCTTCGGTTTCGGCGTCGAGCGCCGAGGTGGCTTCGTCGAGGATGACGACGCGGGGATCGGACAGCACCATGCGCGCGATTGCCAGGCGTTGGCGCTGCCCGCCGGAAAGGCGCACGCCCTGGCGGCCGACGAGGGTGCCAAGGCCCTCCGGCAGTTGGCGCACGGTATCGGCCAGTTGCGCCACTTCCAGCGCCTGCCAGAGCTGTTCGTCGGTGAGTTCGCGGCCCAGGGTCAGATTCATCCGCACCGTGTCGTTGAACAGGGCGGGATGTTGCAGCACGGTGGCGACATGACTGCGCACTACTTCCATGCCGATTTCGGTCATCGGCACGCCATCGAAATTTACCGTGCCGGAGTCGGGCGGATAGAGCCCTAGAATCACCTGCACCAGGGTCGATTTGCCGCCGCCGGAAGCGCCGACCAATGCCACCTTTTCGCCCGGCCGGATTTTCAGGCTGACGCCGTTAAGCACCGGGGTGTCGCCGTAGCTGAAGCAGACGTTCTTCACCTCGACGCCGACGGTGTCCTTGCCGGCAAAGGGGTCCTTCAGGTGTGGGTAATGCGGCTCTTCCTTCAGTTCGAGCAGGCGGTTGATGCGTGCCAGCGCCGCCTTGGCGGCGTAAAAAGCATACTGGATGCCGAGGATTTCCTGCACTGGCCCCATCATGTACCACAGGTAGCCGAACACCGCCATCATCTGGCCGATGCTGAGATCGGAGTACACCACCATCAGCATGCTGATGGCGCGGAATATGTCGAAGCCGAACAGAAATACGACAAAGGACAGCCGCCCGGCCGCATCGCTTTTCCACGAAAAAGCGGCGGCATGGGTGCGGATGTCGCGCGCCCGGTCGATCACTTGGGCAATGTAGTGGCGTTCGCGGTTGATGGCGCGGATTTGCTGGATGGCATCCAGGGTTTCGGTGAGTGCCTGGCTAAACAGCTCGAAGGCGCTGTTTTCGCGCTTCTTCAGATTTTTCACGCGCTTGCCCAGCACCGTGGTGAAATAGATCACGGCTGGATTGAGCAGCAGGATGAACAGCGCCAGTTGCCAGTGCATCCACAGCAGAACGGCGGCGATGCCGATGATGGACAGCAGCGCCACCAGGAATTTGGACACCGAGGCGCCGATGAAATTGTCTACCGCATCGAGGTCCTTGACGAAGTGGGTAGCCACCGCACCGCTACCCAGCGTTTCGTACTCTGACAGGGCGATGCGGCTTAAACGTAGCAGCATCTGCTCCCTCATGCGGAAGACCACGTCCTTGGCGATCAGGGTGAAGCTGCGGCCCTGCCATACGCCCAGGATCAGCGCTGTCATCCGCAGCACCAGCGTCACCGCCAGCACCGCGCCGATATACAGCACCGGTCCGTGCCAGGTGGCGAGGGTGTGGCTGTTCAGCCACGCCACCATTCGGCCGGGCTGGTGCAGCAGCACTTCGTCCACCAGCAGCGGCATCAGGAGCGGAATCGGCACGCTCGCCACCGCCGCCAGGATGGCGACGACATGGGCGCTGATCAAATCCTTCTTGTGCTCGCGGACAATGCCGAGGATGGAGGGCCAGGTGTAGGCGGCGGACATCGAATTTCCTAGAAAAAACAGCTCACCACAGAGACACAGGTTTCTCCCTCCCCTTCAAGGGGGAGAGCTGGGATGGGGTTAGGGTAGATTCCATGGATACCGACCCCATCCCTCACCTAACCTCCCCCTTGAAGGGGGAGGAACAGGAGACGTGGCGTTCCAGGATGGAAATCAACTGGCCTATGGCAGCACCTTTACGTCCTCGATCACCACATTCTCCAGCGGTACGTCCGAGGGAATAGTGTCGCGCGGCCCGGTTTTCACCTTGGAAATCTTTATGACCACCTCCTGGCCTTTCACCACCTTGCCGAACACCGCGTAGCCCCAGCCGCGCGGGTTCGGCGCGGTGTGGTCGAGGAAAGCATTGTTCTTTGTGTTGATGAAGAACTGCGCGGCAGCGGAATGCGGATTCGCGGTGCGTGCCATGGCGATAGTGTAGATTTCATTTTTCAGCCCGTTGGTGGCCTCGTTCTGGATCGGGAAGAAGGTTTCCTTCTCGTGCAGCCCGGTATCGAAGCCGCCGCCCTGGATCATGAAGTTATCGATCACGCGATGGAACACCGTGCCTTTGTAGAAGCCGCCCTTGGCGTATTTAAGGAAATTTTCAACCGTCTTCGGTGCCTTGTCCGAGTAGAGTTCGAGTGTGAAGCTGCCAAGATTGGTCTTTATTTCCACCATCGGGTTGGCGGCGTAAACATTTAGGTTAAGCAACAGCCCGAAAATGAGGGTAACCAAGCGCATTTTCATAGATTTTCTCTCCAAAGTTGATTAAAAAAAATTGGCTATGTCACTGTTAAGTAGTGGTCTATACTATCGCCATACCAATCAA
>PFJY01000069.1 GCA_002784065.1 Hydrogenophilales bacterium CG_4_10_14_3_um_filter_58_23
CTTGCTTTCAGTGAGGGCTAATCTTTGCCATAGGCCAAGGTTATGTCGGAACTAAAAGCAAGTCGTCAACTGAAATCATTCACGGCCTAACATTCCTTAATGCAATTTTCCTCTGCCCAGCTTGACCCTGCCCAGAGCGAATTCCACTGTAAGATGAGTGGGTTGTTGTATGGCTTGCTTGAATGGGCTCAATTGGCCGAATTCTGGACCAAGGTGGACACGAATGCCGGATGGTATCTTTATGCCATTGGTGAGGAAGTGCCCATCGCTCCCGCCACGCCGACACAAGTGGAAGAATTCATCGTTGAAGTGGATGCGCTGCTTCGGCGCGACCACCGCGAAAACTATTGTGGCATCGTCTATGCTGACAATCTGGACAATCCCTCTTTCATCAAGATCTATGACCCCAATCATCTGGGCGTCTCCTGCGGCTCCAGTAAAACCCCAACCTTACCCGGTTGGATCATGAGCCAGGTATCCCCCATCGAACTGCATCTGAATTACGCCTTGCCAGCCAACCGCAAGCGCTGGTGGCAAGGTCTGTTTTCTCATGAATAACTCATAAAAAAGAAGGCTCTTTTCGCAAATCGTGTTGTTATCGGCAACCGACCCGGCACAACACCAATAACCATCGATGTTTCCAGGCAGTCGCAAGGTGTCCCTATCGATATGCTTGAAAGCCCCACAGGGTGATCCTTCGGATCAGACGCCAACACGATTTGTGAAAAGAGCCAAAATGAAAGCCCCCTTGGCTTCCGCCGAGGGGGCTCGCTCAATCTAAAACCCGAAAAGGATTAGGGTTAGGCTTCGCCACCTTCCGGTTTTCTTACCGCAACAGGCGGTTCCACCAGAGCTTTCATGGAAAGGCGCAAACGGCCCTTCTCGTCGGCCTCCAGCACCTTGACCTTGATAACTTGTCCCTCGGTCAAATGATCGGAAACAGCATTCACCCGCTCGTGAGCGATCTGGGAAATATGCAATAGACCGTCCTTGCCCGGTAGCACGCTGACAATCGCGCCAAAATCCAGCATTTTGATCACTTTACCTTCATATGTCTTGCCAACCTCAACTTCGGCGGTCAGCTCTTCGATACGCTTCTTGGCCAAATCACCGGCTTCAGAGCTCAGGCATGCGATATTCACCGTGCCGTCCTCGTTAATATCGATGGTGGTGCCGGTTTCTTCGGTCAACGCACGGATCACCGCGCCGCCCTTGCCGATCACGTCGCGGATTTTTTCCGGGTTGATCTTGATGGTGATAATCCGCGGCGCATAGGCAGACATTTCTTGACGAGCATGCGGCACGGCCTCATGCATGATACCGAGGATATGCATGCGGCCCTCTCGCGCTTGGCTGAGCGCGACCTGCATGATTTCCTTGGTGATACCCAAAATCTTGATATCCATTTGCAATGCTGTGATACCCCTGTCCGTGCCGGCAACCTTGAAATCCATGTCGCCGAGGTGATCCTCGTCGCCCAGAATGTCCGTCAGCACGGCAAAACGGTTGCCATCCTTGATCAAGCCCATGGCAATCCCGGCCACATGCGCTTTCATCGGTGTACCCGCATCCATCAGCGCCAGGCAACCGCCACAGACTGAAGCCATCGAGCTGGAACCATTGGACTCGGTAATTTCCGAAACCACGCGCATGGTGTAGCCGAATTCTTCCGCACTGGGCAAAGCCGCTATTAAAGCACGCTTCGCAAGACGACCATGGCCGATTTCGCGGCGTTTCGGGGTGCCGACCCGACCGCATTCTCCGGTCGCGTAGGGAGGGAAGTTGTAATGCAGCAGAAAGCGGTCTTTGTACTCGCCCTGCAATGCGTCGATGGTCTGCTCATCACGCCCGGTGCCCAGTGTGGCAACCACCAGCGCCTGGGTTTCGCCACGGGTGAACAGCACCGAACCGTGCGCGCGAGGCAGAACACCGGTGCGGATGGTGATGGGGCGAACGGTGCGGGTATCGCGTCCATCAATGCGCGGCTCACCCTCGAGAATCTGGCTGCGCACGATCTTGGCTTCCAGGTCCTGAAAAATGCCCTTGATCTGGTTAACGCGGACGGTATCCATATCTTCGGTGACCAGTTCACCCAGTACGCGATCACGAATCGCATCGATTTTTTGGGAGCGATCCTGCTTCTGGCGTACCTTGTAAGCTTCGTTCAGATCGGCTTGAGCCAGTTGGGCAAGCTTTTCGACCGCGACCGGATCTTTCTCTGGCGCCTTCCAATCCCATGGCGCAACCGCCACTTCATCGGCAAGCTCGTTGATCAGGTTGATCACCGCTTGCATTTCATCATGGCCGAACACCACCGCGCCCAGCATCACGTCTTCAGGCAGCTCCATGGCTTCGGATTCGACCATCAGAACAGCCTGCTCGGTACCTGCAACAACCAGATTCAGCTGGGAGGCTTTCAGTTCTGTCGCGGTCGGGTTCAGCACGTACTCGCCGTTGACATAAGCGACACGTGCCGCGCCAATCGGGCCGTTAAAGGGGATGCCGGAAATCGCCAGGGCGGCGGAAGCGCCGATCAAGGCAGGGATGTCGGAATCGATTTCGCTCTCGGAGGACATGACGGTAGCAACAATTTGCACGTCATGGTAGAAACCCTCAGGAAAAAGCGGGCGCAACGGGCGGTCGATCAAACGGGAAGTCAGTATTTCCTTCTCGGAGGGACGTCCTTCACGCTTGAAGAAGCCGCCAGGAATACGGCCAGCAGCATAAGTCCGTTCCTGGTAATCGACCGTCAGCGGAAAGAAATCCTGGCCAGGTTTGACGCCCTTGGCGCCCACCACCGTAACCAGTACTACCGTATCGTCCAGGCTAACCATTATGGCGCCAGACGCTTGGCGGGCGATCTCTCCAGTTTCCAGCGTCAGCGTGTGACGCCCGTACGCAATACTTTTCTTGATATGGTTCAAAACGTTATCCTCTACTTAATCATCATCTTCTTTATCGAGTCGGCAAGACTTCTACACAACCTACACAATCTCTGCTCTAGCCATTGCCGAATCCACCCTTGCGGAACCCTCGCTCCGATGGAGGACGCGAGAAAGCAGAAATCATTTGCGCAAGCCGAGGCGCTCAATCAGGGTGCGGTAGCGGTCAACACTGCTGCCGCGCAAGTAATCCAGCAGCTTGCGGCGCTTGCTGACCAGCTTCAGCAGACCACGACGGGAATGGTGATCTTTGGCATGGATCTTGAAATGGCCGGTGAGATCGTTGATGCGCGCAGTCATAAGAGCAACCTGCACTTCGGTCGAACCGGTGTCGCCCGTTGCTTTTTGATAATCCTGCACAATTTGTGCCTTTTGGGCGCTGTTCAGTGACATTATTTTCTCCAAAAAATAAAACGCGTTATTTTACCTTGTATTATGAGATATTCTCAAATAATTCTCGCGGGTTAGCCTCCGCGAAAAATTCTGTTACACCGTGCTCTCGACAACCAGTCTTTTGGGTGCAATCTTGCCGTCATCCGCGATTTCGCCAATACCGACAAGGCACTGACCTTCATCGTACAAAACCACTACCCCATCATGCACCTGCTTCGGCATCCAGATCGCCTGCCCTTGCCGAAAATAATAAGCACTTTCCCGATCCAGTGTTATTTTTGGCAACCCCTCCAGCAAGCAGTCCGCCGGCAAAAGCCGCGCGTCCCTGGCTTCTATGTCCAATCCATCGAGCTGCTCCAGGGTCACCGTTTGGCCAATCTCAAAACTGCCAATGCGGGTGCGCCGCAATGCCTGCATGAAAGCGCCACACCCCAGTACACGACCCAGGTCTTCCCCCAGCACCCGAATATAGGTGCCCTTGCTGCACGCCACTGTAACGCTCAACTCGTCGTCGACAAAGCGATCCAGAGTCAGGCTGTAAATCGTCACCGGGCGCGCAGCCCGCTCAATCTCGACCCCGGCACGAGCATAAGTATAAAGCGCCTTGCCCTGAAATTTGAGGGCCGAATACATCGGCGGCATCTGAAGAATGGGACCAATAAACTGTTGCAGCGCCTGTTCCACCTGACCCAGCGATAGATCGACGACTTTGCTGCTGGTCACTTCCCCCTCGGAGTCACCCGTGGTGGTGGTTTTTCCCAATTTAAAAACCGCTTGGTAAGTTTTCCCAGCATTCAGCAGAAACTGCGAAAACTTGGTGGCCTCTCCAAAACAGATCGGCAGCAAACCCGTTGCAATCGGATCCAGATTGCCGGTATGCCCCGCCTTGGCGGCTTGATACAATCTTTTGGCCTGCTGCAGAGCGCCATTCGACGAAATCCCATAAGGCTTATCCAGCAACAGAACACCGCTGATGGGACGCTTGATCCGTTTAAACTGCAAGGGGCTATTCTTCTCGTTGATGCGCTTTATCTGCGGCAACCGCCTCGTCGATCAGTCGGGACAAGCGCACCCCATTTTCGACGGAAGTATCGTAGATAAAATGTAGCTGGGGCATGATCCGCAATTTCATGCGGTGCGCCAGTTGCGAACGCAGGAAACCGGCGGCATGTTCGAGGCCCGCCTGCGCCTTGGGCGCCTGATCAGCCGACTTCATCGTGGTGAAATACACCTTGGCATGAGAATAATCCTGAGTCACCTCAACGCCTGTCAGGGTTACCAGACCGGCACGCGGATCCTTGACTTCCATCTGGATCAGATCGGCCAGTTCGCGCTGGATTTGCTCGGCAATCCGCCCAGTTCGCAAAAAAGCTTTACCCATGATGGCATTTCCAGGTTACGCGCTGCATAAATAAATGGCTAAAGGCTACGCGCAACTTCAACCATCTCATAAGCCTCGAGGTGATCGCCGACATTGAGATCGTTAAAACCCTTCAGCGACAGCCCGCATTCGAAGCCGGATTTCACTTCTTTCACGTCGTCCTTGAAACGTTTGAGGGAGTCCAGTTCACAGGTATGGATCACCGCATTATCACGCAACACACGCACCATGGCGCCACGTTTTATGGTACCGTCGAGCACATAGCAACCCGCAACCGTACCCACCTTTGAAATCCGGTACACTTCGCGCACTTCCACCAAACCGAGCACACTCTCCTTGCGCTCCGGCGCCAGCATGCCCGACAGCGCAGCTTTGACCTCATCCACTGCATCGTAAATAATCGTATAGTAGCGCACATCCACCCCGGAGGACTGAACCAGTTTGCGTGCAGTCGCATCAGCGCGCGAGTTGAAACCGATTACCACAGCTTTCGATGCCAGAGCCAGGTTGATGTCGGACTCGGTAATCGCTCCCACTCCGCTATGAATGATGTTAACTCTAACCTCGTCGGTGGAAAGTTTCTGCAGCGCATGAGCCAGCGCTTCATAGGAACCCTGAACATCGGTCTTGATAATCAACGGCAGAACCCTGACCTCGTCCTCACCCATATTCTCGAAGATGTTCTCCAGTTTCGCTGCCTGCTGCCTGGCCAGCTTCACGTCGCGGAACTTGCCTTGACGGAACAACGCGATCTCACGCGCCTTGCGCTCGTCATTCAGCACGATCACATCCTCGCCCGCCATCGGCACCTCGGACAAACCCTGGATTTCCACAGGAATGGAAGGCCCGGCTTCTTTCACCATGTCGCCATTTTCATTCAGCATGGCCCGCACGCGACCAAAGGCCCCGCCAGCCAGAAGCATGTCGCCCGCCTTAAGCGTTCCAGACTGCACAAGAATAGTCGCCACAGGGCCACGGCCTTTATCCAACCGTGCCTCGATCACCAAGCCCTTGGCTGGAACATCCTTTTGCGCTTTTAGTTCTAATACCTCGGCCTGCAACAGCACGCCTTCAAGTAGTTCATCGATGCCCTCGCCGGTTTTGGCAGAAACCCCGACAAACATGGTATCTCCGCCCCAATCTTCAGGGACAACACCTTGTGCCACCAATTCCTGCTTGATGCGTTCCGGATTGGCTTCGGGCTTATCAATCTTGTTCATCGCCACTACGACTGGCACGCCTGCCGCCTTGGCGTGATGGACAGCTTCGATCGTCTGAGGCATCACGCCGTCATCGGCAGCGACAACAAGAATCACCACGTCAGTGGCTTTGGCGCCGCGCGCACGCATCGCCGTAAAAGCCTCATGGCCCGGCGTGTCGAGGAAGGTCACCATGCCGCGTGCCGTTTCCACATGATAGGCACCAATATGCTGGGTAATGCCGCCTGCTTCGCCGTGAGCTACGCGGGTACGGCGGATATAGTCGAGCAACGAGGTTTTGCCGTGGTCGACGTGACCCATCACGGTCACCACCGGCGCACGCGGTTCCATGTGTACTTCATGCGCTTCAGTCTCGGCCAGATAAGCTTCAGGACTATCTAGAGCCGCCGGCTTGGCAACATGCCCCATTTCCTCGACCAGAATCATCGCGGTTTCCTGATCCAGCACCTGGTTGATCGTCGCCATAGTGCCCATCTTCATCATGACCTTGATGACTGCGGCCGCCTTTACCGCCATCTTTTGCGCAAGCTGACCGACCGTGATGGCCTCAGGAATCATCACCTCATACACAATAGGTTCAGTCGGCATGGCAAAACCATGGGGTCCCTGATCTTCCGCCTTGTGGTGAGCCCCCCGGTCCTTTCGGTTGCGCCATCCGGTTGCGCCGCCCACATCGCCACGCACTTTGATACCGCGCTTCTTACCGGACGTATCCGCCCAAGTGGTTTCCTTTTTCTTTGCAGCCTTTTTCTCGACTTTCTCACCCGGCTTTACAACCGGCTTATGCAGCGTACCTTCCGCTAGTGGAGGTTCTGACACCTTGACTGGAACTGGGGACTCAGCAACTGCGGCCTGTACCACTATTGCGGCTTGCCGACGCAGGCCCTTTTCATGCTTTTCGCGAATATCCGCACTTTGTCGTGCGAAAAGCTCCGCCTGCTTGCGTGCCTCTTCTTCGCGCTTGGCGATCTCGGTATCGTGCAACTGCGGTCTAGCTCTTTTCTTTACTGGTGCGGCCATGACTGGTTCTTCAACCTGCGCCACTTCAACTGGTGCGGCTATGACTGGTTCTTCAACCTGCGCCACTTCAACTGGTGCGGCTA
>PFJY01000148.1 GCA_002784065.1 Hydrogenophilales bacterium CG_4_10_14_3_um_filter_58_23
TGTCTCCTCGCGCCGTTTTGTTTGCCGCGCTGGGTATGAGTGGGGTTCAACAATTAACAGTGACATAGCCATAATTATTGCCTTCTTGGTTTCCTAATCAAAATACCCCTTGCCCAGTCGAGGCGCTTAAAAACGCATGAAGCTGGGCGGGGGATTTCAACTTATCCATGTATTGACACCCAACATTCACGCCCTTCCAGCGTGGGCACTTGAGGTGATACATATCGAGCAAGGTGCCATTGTGTTGTATTTTTTTGCGTAAAACGAGCGGCTCGCCGTGGACGGGGCAGCGATAAGCATTTATGCTATTTATCTGGCTATCTTTAAGCACGTCCTCCATACGCTCGATCACTTCAGGCTGATGGGCTAACACCAGGTCAGAAAACTGGCTTGCGGTCAGATCAGTGAACTCAGGGCGATTTGCCTTGGCAAATATCTGGAAATCATCAGGATGCAATTTTTCCCAGTGATCGCATACATGCGCCCCATTTGTTTTCCAGTACCAATGGGTACACGCCCATCCAAGGTCACTTGTGGATGTTACGCTTAGTTTACGATTCCACTGAAGCCGCATAGGCCATTTACATTTCGGGCAGGGCTTATTGTGCACCGTCTGCCCCATCGCAGCCTCGATGATATGCGTGCTGTCGTTGTCGATGATGAATGCATCATATTCTTTCTCGTTTGCCGAAATATCGCTTGCAGCAATAAATTCATCGGATTCGCGTAACTCCCCCTTAAGATCACGTCGCTGAGCCTTAAGGCGCTCAACAAGCTCAGAATCGACTTTCCCAGTTCGTTCGTATTGTAGTTGTAATTGTGAGAGGTGATCATTTACGTCTTTAATTTCCGCACCAATGCTTTCGGCGCTTCTCTGTGAACGCGCATGATTCCATGTGTTCTTGGCTATGGCGATAGCTGCCTGAATGCGGGGGATCGCAGCGCTAACGATTTTCTTGGCCACTCTGAATGCCGCGCCCACTCCGGTGATAGCCACATCGGCGACAGCAGCAAAAACCTCGCTCAGGATTCCCATATTTTGCCCTATTTGCCCGTAAACAGCATCTTGAACCCGGCGCCAATCGCCTTTAGCCCATCCTGAGCCACTCCACCCGCTTGGCTCACAATCTTTTCGCCTGTGGTTTTTTGGCTCTTTTCGCAAACCGTGTTGTTATCGGCAACCGACCCGGCACAACACCAATAACCATCTATGTTTCCAGGCAGTCGCAAGGTGTCCCTATCGATATGCTTGAAAGCCCCACAGGGTGATCCTTCGGATCAGACGACAACACGATTTGCGAAAAGAGCCGGTTTTTTTATGCGCCACATCGATCCCCTCCGCAACTGCATTCATGGCGAACAACGTTTGGTGCGCTTCCAAGGGCATGCTGACTGGTAAATCATGATATACACCCGGTTGTAGGGTGGCGTCCACGCCTAAATGGTAGGCAATGCCTGCGCTTGCGCCTTGCGCGAGACGAATCGCTATAGAGTCCTTCGCTGCAAGGAGTTTGTCCCAGAATGGGTCATGCCGAGGAGGTAGCTTGTCATGGATGACGCCGGTCAAATCTGCCAGCGCAAGAATGGCCCCTTCTACAACAGTCCCGGCAATAATCGAGTGTGTAAATGGCGACCGGTGCCATCCGATCCCCAGCGCGAGATCGCTGTCAGGAATTCCCCCGTTGGCATCCAAACCACCAGAGCCCGCAAGAAATCCCATTGCCAGCGCCAACACCCCAGAAGCATTGCTTTTAGGGTCGCTATACAGAGTATCGGCAATAGCCGAAACTGTGCTCTTTACCCGGTTCGCAATGTCTATGCTGCCATCTATGGCGGCTGCGGTGCGATTGCCAAAGTGTTTGCCCAATCGCCCTTCTCCCATGGCACGAATGGAATTGAGCAGTTCTTTCCCGGTGAAACTGGCAAGGATGGACAGTAGCGCGCCAAGGTTCCTGATCCTTCGGCTGGCAATCTTTGGCAATTGAGCTGCTGAGCGCTTACCCCAGGCGTTCAAGTCTTCCTGTCGGGTGACGGCAAGTGCCATCTTGAGCTCGTTGAATAGTTGCTCTTGGCGCGTGGTGGTCATGGCTCGCTCCTGCTGGATCATATTTCATGGCTTCTTCCCAATCATGCGCGGAAACACGCTGCCCGCCAGTAAGGCGGCGATGGCAGCCGCGAAGCCACCCGCCATCGAGCCGCCGTGCAGGCTGAACACCAGCCAGAACACGCCAGCTTCGATGACGAGGGCGATGAACCGGCCAGACGTGAGCTTCGCCCACATCGACCAGAGCCCCAGGAAGATAACGATGCCGTACACAAGGGGCATGATGTCCAAGTGCGGGATGAACATATTGTTCTCCTAATGTCTCGGAGCACTTGGTCATCCAGCGAATCAAGATGTCCTTGCGCGGTTCCCTGCACGGATTTGCGTTGTGCATGTTTTGAATCTATTGCAGGATCAAGAGCGTTACAAGAAAAATCGTAGGGGAAAAATGGCAATAACTCAAATTGTTGACGCGGACTCGTCAGCATTCTCCCAATGATTGGCTTCACTTTCTTCATGAGATGTCAAAGCCATCAGCCTTTTAGGGCCGTGTGTTCGCCCGAATAGATGAGCGCATATCAGTGCTCTGGCAAATTCACCAAGGCTGGACTGGGCGCGGCCAGCCAGAGTTTGCAAAGCATGCTTGATTTTTGTTGGAATGAAGATTTTTAACGCGAATATGTTTTTACCCAAATCGGGTTGAGGCGGTTCACTACAGCGCTCCATGTTGTACATGATTTCGGGTCTTGGCTCATATAGGCCGGTACGGTTTTCGCGCATTTTCAGGAGTTCATGGCGTCCATAAATGTACTCGGTAAAATATTCGGTCAGGTAGGCCGTCATGGATGTTTCAGCTCGCCGACAGAGTTCTTCCAATCCGATTTTCGCCGGATCGGGCAACCAGACGCGCAGTTGCTCTACCTGTAAATCCATGCCCGAATAATCCCTTGGAGGAATCAGGGAAGATAACCCTTTCTCCTTGTCGCCAAGCGCCCACTCCTCCATCCTTTCGCGTGAAATGCGCATTTTTCCCCTCAATTTTTTCTGATATGGAAAAGCAAAAATTCACTTCTATTCTGAAAACCGGGTCGCCACACCGTCCCAATCTGACAGAGCGCCGAAGGCATAAACCCGCCATCGGCTTGCCGCCCTAGCCAAGTTGGTTCCGCTCCGTTTCCGCCGCCGCTTCACCACAGCGTGCCTCGCGATAAACCCCGCCAGGCTCTTGCGGTTCGCAGGCGGCTAGCGCAGTGGCAGCCTGAAAGCCCCGTGTCCTCTTTACGTTGGGCTGCGGTCTTGTCGGGCGGCAAAGTAACATAATGCAGGAAATTATGCGCAATGGCCCAAAAGCCACTGTCCGGCTTGCGCCCGCAGTGTTGCATTATGCTAAATTGCCGCCCGATTATTGTTCTTGATTCCCCGCTCACCTGCCCCGCTCCCATCCGCCCCTTGGGGCTCCCTCAAAACCGCCAGTCAATCCTTGGGCGTATCTCGCCGCCCTAAAGCCACCACAATGCGCCGTACCGCCGCCCGGTCGGCATCGGGCAGGGCTTGCCACAGACGCGCCAGCTCAGCGGCTTCCACGGTCATTCCTTGAGGCGGTGAGGCCGTTTCCGTTTGCTCCAGCAGCCAGGCGAGGCTTTTTCCGAGCGCCTTGCATAGCCGCTCCAGCGCTTCCAGGCCGGGGTGAGACTTGCCGCTTTCCAGCTTGGAAAGGCGAGTCTGTTCAAAACTGGCGCGCGTCGAAAGATCGCGCTGTGTGAGTCCCTGCGCTTCTCGTTCCGCTTTGATGCGTTTGCCGAGGGATAAAAGATCGGTTGCCATTGCGGCATTGTATGCAGAATCGGCATAAATCTCTAGCTGCGCTTGCATCATGCTTATATGGCATTTAAAATATGCTTTCCATGAATCAACAAGCCAGGAGGCCGCACCATGAACAAATCCGAAACCATCGACGCCATTTCCCGCTCGGCGGATGTGACCAAGACCGATGCCAAGCGTGTGCTGGACGCGCTGGAAGCGAGCATCAAGACTCACTCAGATGCAGGCGAGCGAGTCATGCTGCGCGGGCTGGGGAGTTTTTCGCGAGGAGCGCCAGCACAGAAGGCCGGGCGCAATCCGCGTACCGGACAACCGCTGATCTATACTGCCTACCATCGCGTCACTGGCGCACCGTCGTTCAGCGAAAGCAAGCTGTGCAAGGAAATCAGCGTTGCTATCCAGCTTGCAGAAGGCGCTACCAAGCGGGCAATTGACGCATTCAAAGGCATCATGAAAGTGGCGCTTAAAAAGGGCGACATGGCAGCTTTGAACGGCTTCGGCTGTTTCTATGTGGGTATGCGCGCCGCCCGCAATGGGCGCAACCCGCAGTCCGGCGCAACGATCAGGATTGCCGCTGCAAAAGTGCCAAAATTCCGGGCATCCAAGACCGGCAACCGGGGCGGGAAATTCAGCCCGGCCAGCGCGTTGAAAGATGCGGTGAACTGAAACCGCCACGCCACCAACCAGAACCAGACGGTCCCGAGTGGGCCGTTTGCTTTTTGGGGTGGAAATAATCACCCCGCAGCGCGACCGCGCAGCAAAAAGCGAAGGGGCGGCGAACCACCAGCCCCGTTTTGCTGCCTTTCCCCACCGGGGATAAAGGGGCGATGGGTTTGCTGTGTGGCGGTTTTTACCCAATGGGCGCAAGGCATAACGGCTTCTTATGCGAACCTGAAAGGCGGGCGGTAGTTTGCCCGGCGCTGGCGCTTTGCATAAGACGCCGTTATGTTACAAACCGCCACAACTGCCAGCGCAGCCGACTAGACCCGCAAAGCGAACCATAAGACCGCGTAGCGACTGCACGCCGGTGCCCGTTTCCGCCCGGGCGCTGGCTGTGAATGGCCCGGCGAGGCCGCAGATGGGTTTAGGCTCCGGCGTTCTTTGCCGGTGCCGTGGGTTTGGCTCCGGCTCTCCCTGCCGGTGCCGATTCGCGAAGCGAACCTAACACCGCGTAGCGACAAGACCGCGAACCGTTGCGGGGGCGAGGAACTGGCCGGCTACCACTGTGCTAGCCGCCTGCGAACCGCAAGGGCTTGATGGCGTAGCCGTGGGGTTGGGCGGAGCCATGAAGCCCGCAGTGGTGAAGCGGCGGCGGGAACGGAGCGGAACCAGCGTGGCAAGGGCGGCAAGCCGATGGCGGGTTCATGCCTTCGGCGCTCTGTCAGGTTGCTACGGTGTAGCGATGGCGTGGGGCTTGCGGGGGTTTGTTGCAAGCGCCGTGACTGAGCGGTCAGGAAGTTGTGTTCTTCTACAAAGCAAGTGCTAAAGGCTGAACAAAACAATGTTTTTTGTGTAGCCCCAGCGTAACCCCGGAAAATTTAAATGGGTTGTATATTTTAGTAACACATTGATTTATTGGTGCCCCAGAGACGAATCGAACGTCCGACCTACCCCTTAGGAGGGGGTCGCTCTATCCACTGAGCTACTGGGGCGAGGCCGCCATTTTACGCTAAAATTCACGGATGGATAAAACCGATTGTGGCAGCCTGTTCATGCCGAAACGTAAAGGCTATGTCCGGCTGCGCGATATTCCGCCGGGTCTGACTGCTCTTCTCAATCAGGGTGAAACGGAAACCGCGACTCTGACCGAGCAGGCGGCGATGGATTTTGCCGTGTTGCTCGGTACGCTGGACGGCTGGTCTGGAAACGCGGCAGGGCTGGCGCGGGAAGCTGCACGTCAGATTTTTTCCGGGCACGGCCTGGTGAAGCGCATGGAGCTGGCCGGGCGGATGGTGGGCAGGTACGGCGCTTTTGACGATGGGAGGGCATTGCAGCAGCTCATCTCTCATCCATCCGATACAGTGCGGGGGTTTGCCTGTTTCGCGATTGCTTTGCATCCGGAGTTGGGTTTCGCCGATAAATTCGTGGCGATGAGGCCGCTTGCCGCAGATCGTCATTTTGGCGTGCGCGAATGGGCCTGGCTGGCGTTGCGTCCGGCTGTCGTGGCTGCGCCATTTGAGGCGATGGATTTGTTGCAGGAATGGGTATCCGAGCCGGATGCCAATTTGCGCCGATTTGCCGTCGAGATTACGCGGCCACGCGGGGTGTGGGCGAAGCACATTGCTCCGCTGCAGGCAGTGCCCTGGCATGGCTTGCCATTGCTTGAGCCGTGCCGCCGCGACGAAAGCCGTTATGTGCAGGATTCTGTGGCGAACTGGCTGAACGATGCCGCCAAGAGCCAGCCAGAATGGGTCAGGAACGTTTGCCGGGATTGGTTTCGGAATGATCCGGGCAACAGCGCTTGTTGCTATATCGTAAAGCGGGCACAGAGAAATCTGCGGTGAGGAAGAATTCTCCCGGTTCGACCCGCGCGGTGTAAAATCCGCCTTTCGTTAAAATCTCCCCCGCTACTCCATTATGCCTGTCATCACCCTGGATAAACTTTCCCTCGCCTATGGCCACCACCCCTTGCTGGATCAGGCGGATTTGCAGCTCGACCTCGGCGAGCGGGTGGGCCTGATCGGGCGCAACGGCGGCGGTAAATCCAGCCTGCTGAAGATCATCGCCGGCGTGGCCTCGCCCGACGATGGCAAGATTTGGCGCGAGCCGGGACTGAATCTGGCTTATGTGCCCCAGGAGCCGCAGCTTGATCCCGACCATACCGTATTTGAAGCGGTGGCGGAGGGTTTAGTGGGCTTGAGCCAGCTGTTGATCGACTACCACGCCGTTTCCCATGCGCTGGGGGAGGAAGGGGCGGATACCGATGCGCTGCTGGAGCGGATGCAAGTGTTGCAGACCGAACTGGAGGCGCGCGACGGCTGGCGCCAGCAAAGCCGTATCGACGCGGTGATGAGCCGTCTGGCGCTGCCTGAAGACGCGTTGGTTTCGTCGCTTTCCGGCGGCTGGAAGAAGCGCGTTGCGCTGGCGCGGGCGCTGGTCGCCGAGCCGGATGTGCTGGTGTTGGACGAACCCACCAATCACCTCGACCTGGGCGCCATCGAGTGGCTGGAAGAGCTGCTCAAATCATTCAACGGCGGCGTGCTGTTCGTCACCCATGACCGGCGTTTTCTCGACAACGTCGCCACGCGCATCATCGAACTGGATCGCGGGCAGTTGGCGAGCTTCCCCGGCAATTTCTCCGCTTTCCAGCGCAGAAAACAGGAAATGCTCGAAGCTGAAGAGGTTCTGAACGCAAAATTCGACAAGGTGCTGGCGCAGGAAGAGGTGTGGATACGCCAGGGCATCAAGGCCCGGCGCACCCGCAACGAAGGCCGGGTGCGGCAACTGGAGCAGCTGCGCCGCGAGCATACGGCGCGCATCAACCAGACCGGCAAGGCCCGGCTGGCGCTCGATGCGGGCGACCGCTCCGGCAAGCTGGTGGCGGAGTTGGAGCATGTCACCAAATCTTTCGGCGACAAGATCATCATCCGCGATTTCTCCGCGCGCATCATGCGCGGCGACCGCATCGGCCTGATCGGCCCGAACGGCGCAGGGAAAACCACCCTGCTCAAGCTCATTCTGGGCGAGCTGCAGCCCGATTCCGGCACGGTGAAAAGCGGTACCAAGCTCGCCGTGGCCTATTTCGACCAGATGCGCGAGCAGCTCGACGAGGAGGCGACCCTGATCGACACCATCAGCCAGGGTAACGACTTCGTCGAAATCGGCGAGGTGAAGAAGCACGTCATCAGTTATCTCGGTGATTTCCTCTTTCCGCCGCAGCGGGCGCGCGCCAAGGTTTCTTCACTCAGCGGCGGCGAGCGCAATCGCCTGCTGCTGGCGCGGCTGTTCACCCGCCCCGCCAACGTGCTGGTGCTGGACGAGCCGACCAACGATCTCGATATCGAAACCCTGGAGCTGCTCGAAGAACTGCTGCTGGAATATTCCGGCACCCTGTTTTTGGTCAGCCATGACCGGACCTTCCTCGACAACGTGGTGACTTCGACCATCGCCTTCGAAGGGGATGGTCGGCTGGTCGAGTATGCCGGCGGCTACGAGGACTGGCTGCGTTACCGTCCCCGCCCGCAAACGGAAGCGGAGAAGAAAGCGGTTGCCGCCACCAAACCGAAACCGACACAGGAGAAGCCGTCGGCAAAAATCAAGCTGTCTTTCAAGGAAACCCGCGAACTGGAAACCTTGCCGGGACAGATCGAGGCGCTGGAGCAGGAACAGTCCACGCTGGCGAGAAAGCTGGCGGACGGCGATCTCTATCGCACCAATCCCGAGGAGGTAAAGCGCCTGCAGGCGCGCACCGCCGAGATCGAGGAAGCGCTGCTGGCCGCTCTGGCGCGCTGGGAAGAGCTGGAAGCGAAGAAGGAATAAGAATTCGTACTTCCGTGCGTTGAGAATTGATTTAGCTCATTGCCAGTCTCCCAAAAATCAGGTCATATGGCGTATCCATATATTGCCCGATGCGCCGTGGTCAAAATCCTCGTATTCCTGTTCCTGCTGGCTTGCCCCCTGGCCGCGTCGGCAGCCTATCCTTCCTTCCAGGCCCTGATCGACGCCACACCCAGCGGTGGAACATTGCATCCCAAGCCAGGGGCCTATGCCGGGCCGGCGCTGATTTCGCGCCAGATCATCGTCGATGGCGGCGGCAAGGTCACGGTGGATGGCGGCGGCACAGGCTCGGTGCTGATTATCAACGCCAACGGGGCGGTGGTGAGGGGGTTGCGGCTGACGAACTCGGGCGGCTCCCATGACCGGGTGGATACCGGCATCGCGCTGACCGGCAACGGCAACAGCATCGAGGACAACGTGATTGACGATGCGCTGTTCGGTATTAGCCTGAAACAGGCCAACCAGAACATTCTGCGACGCAACCGCATCCGCTCTAAACCAGCGGAGCTGGCTATGCGGGGCGAAGCGATCCGCTTGTGGTACAGCATGGATAATCGGGTCGAGGGCAACGATATCGACCAGGCGCGCGACGTCACCCTGATGAATTCGCCGCGCAATCGTATTATCGGCAACCTCATCCGCAACAGCCGCTACGGCATCCACCTGATTTTTTCACCGGACAGCGTGATCGAGCGTAACCGCCTCGACCACAACGCTACCGGCATTATCGTGCTGAATTCTGACCGGGTGAAGCTGCTGCACAACCGGATTTTTCATTCCCTGGGAGTGAGCGGGGCGGGGCTGGCTTTCAAAATGAGCGCTGAAGGACTGGCGGAGGGTAACGAAGTCGTCCACTGTGCGGTGGGGGTGCTGGCCGACTCACCCATCGAACCGGCTGACAAGACCCTGCTGCGTGGCAACCGCTTTGCTCACAATGCTATCGGAATCCAGTTCTCCGGCGAGCGGGGCGGCCATATTCTCCACAACAACAGCTTCGAGAACAATCTCATTCATGTCTCGATGATGTTTGGTAGCGGCGATGCGAACAAAAACGACTGGCGCGGCAACCACTGGGACAATTATGAGGGCTTTGATCGCAACCATGATGGCGTCGGCGATACCCCTTATGAGATATATGCCTATGCCGACCGCATCTGGATGGAGATTCCTCAAGCGCGATTTTTCCGTAATTCGCCAGTGCTGGAACTGCTGGATTTTCTCGAACGGCTGGCGCCGTTTTCGGCACCGGACAGGATACTGCGCGATCCGGCGCCACTGTTTAACAAGCCGGCTGGGCGGCGTTAGCTGCGTATTCGTACCTGCGTGATCCATGATCAGACTATTGGGAAAGCCATCGATAGTTGCAACTGACACAGTTCTGCCGGTCGCGATGGTCGGCTCCCGACCCAAGCTGATGTTCAACGTTTGAATTCAGGCCGCGGCCCGTTAGGTCCGTCGCGCCAGCAACGAGTCGTTTAGCGGGAATCTCAAGCAGTTACCCCAAACAAAGTCCCGACTCCAGCTGTCAAGGCCATAGCCAAGGCGCCCCAAAAGGTCACCCGCGCGGCGGCAGTAATTACAGAAGCACCGCCGACGTACGCAGCCAGGGAGCCTAAAAGCGCGAGAAACAAGAGCGAACTGCCCGAAACAGCCCACATGAGCGCAGATACCGGTACCAAAGTGACAATCAAGAGAGGCAGGGCAGCACCAACTGAAAACGTGCCGGCCGACGCCAAGGCAGCTTGAACCGGTCGTGCGGTCAATGTATCGGATATACCCAGCTCGTCACGCGCATGTGCGCCGAGTGCGTCATGCGCCATCAACTGGGTAGCGACATCGGAGGCTAGTCCTGCATCGAGTCCACGCCCCACATAGATAGCCGCCAACTCCGCATGCTCGTGCTCGGGATCGGCAGCCAGCTCCTTACGCTCCCGGTCCAGATCGGCGCGCTCGGTATCGGCTTGCGAACTCACCGAAACATACTCGCCGGCAGCCATTGACATAGCACCAGCCACAAGGCCGGCAACGCCTGCGATCAAAATACTTTTTGAATTCGCGCCTGCTGCCGCCACGCCTAAGATAAGGCTGGCAGTGGAAACAATACCGTCGTTTGCGCCAAGAACAGCCGCACGGAGCCATCCGATGCGGTGCGTTCTGTGCCTTTCAATGTGTCTCATGACGGCCATTCTGTTTTAGTGATGTGCGTGGTGATGCCTAACGCCAAAGGTAACCGGCGCTCGGCGTGAGGAGGGCCGTTCGGAGCGTGCCTCGCTTATAGGCTCCGGTTGACTGGAGTCCAGAGCACTGCGAAGTAATTGCATGCGATCAGCCCTGCTTTAGTAGTGCATCAAACTCCTCAATCGGTACCGGCTTGCCGAACAGATAACCTTGATAATGGTGACAGCCTTTGCCCAAGAGAAATTGCCGTTGCTCTGCCGTTTCCACCCCTTCGGCAATGACATCCAGGTTCAAGCTTTGCGCCATCGCAATGATGGTGTGCACGATCGCTTTATCGCTGTTGTCGGTGGCAAGGTTGAGCACGAATGACTGGTCTATCTTGAGCTGGTCGAGCGGCAGGCGTTTGAGGTATTGCAGGGAGGAATAGCCGGTGCCGAAGTCGTCGAGTGATAGCCGGATGCCGATGTCTTTCAATGCATTCATCGTGGTAATGGTGCCTTCGATGTTGTCCAGCAACAGGCTTTCGGTCAGTTCCAGCTTGAGACAGTTTGGGTTGATGGCATGGTGCTTCACCATCGCCTGCACTTGGGACGCAAAATCCGCCTGGCGAAATTGCTTGGCACTGACGTTCACCGCCAAAACCAGATCGCGAGTGAGACTCTCTTGCTGCCATGCTTTGAGCTGGGCGCACGCCGCCTCCAGCACCCAAAGACCTATGGGCAGGATCAGCCCGGTTTCATCTGCCAGCGGAATGAATTGTGCGGGAGACACCAAACCCCGCCCAGGGTGTATCCAGCGGATTAATGCCTCCGCGCCTATTGGGCGGTGCAAATCGTCCATCTGAATCTGGTAATACAACTGGAATTGCCGGTTCTCAAGCGCTTTGCTCAATTCGTTTTCGATGGCGGCGCGGGCGTTAATGCTGTCCTGCATCATTGGATCGAAGAAGCGCACGGCGTTGCGTCCCGCCTTCTTGGCTTGATACATGGCGATGTCGGCTTGCTTCAATAGTTCCTCAATCCCCTGTTCGTGATTGTTGAACAGGGTAACGCCGATGCTGGGGGTGCTGCGGCATTCGTGCGTGGCAAGCTGGTAAGGCTGATTGAGGACAGCCAGTATTTTATGGGCGAAGGCTTCCGTCTGCGCTGCCGCTTCCAGCGCATTTTCGTTCAGGTCTATCAGCATCACCACGAACTCGTCTCCACCCAGACGAGCCACGGTGTCGCTTTCGCGCACGCAGGATTCCAGCCGTTCGGCGACCTGTTGCAGCAGCAAGTCGCCGATGTCGTGGCCGAGGGTGTCGTTCAGTGTCTTGAAATTATCCAGGTCAATGAACAACAGCGCGCCTTTTTGACCATTACGCGCGCTGGATGCCAATGCCTGCTGGAGGCGATCCAGCAGCAGCCGACGATTGGGCATGCCGGTAAGGGCGTCAAAGTAGGCTAGGTGATAGATTTGCGCTTCGGCCTGTTTTTTGTCGGTAATGTCCTGCTTTACCGCCAGATAGTGGGTAATGCGCCCGTTGTCCGCGCGCACCGGCGAAATGATCGCGGACTCGATGTACTCGCAGCCGTCCTTGCGCTGGTTGATGAACTCTCCCCGCCATGCTTGGCCCTGTGTCAGGGACATCCACAGGGAGTGATAGGTCTCCGGCGGGGTTCTGCCCGATTGGAGAATCCGCGGATTGGCGCCCAGCGCCTCCTCGCGGGAATAGCCGGTAATGCGGACGAAAGACTCGTTGACGTACTCGATGCGGCCATCGAGATCGGTGATGACGATGCTCTCCGGGCTTTGCTCCACGGCCAGGGAGAGCTTGCCTAGCGCTTGGTCGCGTGCCTGTACCTCGTCCGCCATGTAGTTGAACGTCCGGGTGAAATAGGCGATTTCGTCCCTTTGCTCATCCTCGACACGCGCGGCATAGTTGCCCACCGCAAACTGTTGCGCCCCCATTTGCAAGCGAGATAGTCGGCGCGTCACCAGGCGGTCAAGAATAAAACCCAGCGCCAGGAAGATGACAAGATAGCCGGCCAGGCTTTTCATCAGTTGTCCACCCCATAACCGGAGACGGCGGGCATCAAACTTTTCCGTCGGGATCTTGATGCTCACCACGCCGCGCAGGTCGCCAAGTTTGTAGCCGTATGCGGTGGCGTACCGCTCACGGATACTGGGCGGAGCCGCGTCGCGCTCGCCGTGGCATTTCAGACAGTACGGCTCGATCCGGATCGGCGCAGTGTAAAGCAGGTAGCCGATACCCTTGTCAGTAACGATGTCGCGTATTCGATCGGTCGCCTTGGAGTCGGCGCGGAACCAGGCCATATCCTCCAGCTCGAAGCGGTCGGCCTGGTTGCCGGGATTGCGCGGCACGTCGGAAACATTGTTGAAGATAATTCCGCTCTGGTTCCAGTTGGCGAAATCCCTGGAAATGCGCGAGAAAGAATGGGCTGGCAGAAAACCAATGGTCTTGTCGTTGATCGGCAGGCCGCTGTCGACGAACTGCTGCTGATAGATCCGGCGCGTCGCCATCATGAAACCGTACACGGTTTTGGCGTCGTATGCGGCTTCCGACCACAGTTCTGCGGTCAATTTCTGGTAACTGATCGTGAGGTCGATCACCAAGACCAGGCTCATCAGGGCACCCAGCAACAGCCATATTTTGGTCTTGAGTTTCATGTGATGGATTCAATCCCGGTAAATGCGAAATCCATTTGAGTTTGATTATTATGGATGGCGCGCACCGATGGCGCAACGGGGGAGAAAATATTTCCCAATGAGCCAACGCAATGAAAGAGTCCAAGAAAAGCAATCCGAAGCTCACCTCTTTGATTCTGCAGGGTAGAGCGGCGCGGTTCCGGAAGGCCGTGTAAAAGTGGGTCAGAGAAGGGAAAGAAGGTTGGCCAGGTCTGGTAAAATAAATCCGTCCCCTTATATTGTTCATCGGGGCGTGGCGGGAACATCGTCAGGCATGTGCTAGACTCAAAACCGGCTTCGCTGAGCCGAAGCGATCCGTATTTTGCAAACGGCCCCATAGCTACTCGGGTGAAAACAGGGCTTTCTTTGACACTGAGGCTGGGCAATGGACGAAAAAACGATCGACAAACCCATCGTTGAAGACGCGAGGCCCGATACTTCGCGCGCGCCCGCCGCTCGCCATTTTGCGCGCAGCCGTTCATACCGGTCGAGCTCGGATCTTCACAAGGTGAGTCGCAGACTGGCGCTGACGGTCGCCCTTTCCGTTTCCCTGTTGGCGCTGCTTTTCGTGATTATATTCTCCGTCATACGAATCAGCGGCCTTGAGGAGGAGAACAACGCACTGCAAGCCGATCTCACCAAGACCCGGCAGGAGCTGAGCCAAACGGGTCCTGAACTGGAGCGGACCAAGAAGATACTGTCGGAAATGACGAAGGGGCGGCTCCCGCACCTGCTCGACCTGGTGTCGGACAAAGTGCTCCCGATTAATGGCCCCTACCTCAAGAACATCGTGTTTACGGTACTGAATCAAAACGGCACGAAGAGCTACGAATACAAGCTGGTGATGGAAAACAGCACGGCCAAAACGGTCCGTCCCGCAGCCAGAATTTTTGTGTTCGATCGCTATGGCGTCCAGATTGGCAGCGCCGAGGTCGCAGGTCGGGCTGACCTTTCTTCCGGAGAAAGCCGTTCCCAATCCGCCGTGATCGATCGCTTCATCGACGAAGAGCCGCGCTATTTTTACGTCTCCATATTGCCTGCCGACAAGCCAACCGGACTCATTCAATAGATCTTGCCTTCCGCCGGTTCACCTTTCATGGCGCTTGAAAAAAAATTTAAGCCTCTTAAGCCTCTTTGGCAAGTTTTCCTTCGAAGGATGTGTCCGGGGGGAAGGGCGTATTGGCTGATCGCTCGCTGCAGGACGTCTGATTCGCCCATACAAAGGCAATAAATTTCCTTTGTGTAGGTAATGGACTTTTGACAAAATTGCAGCGCTTCGAAAAATTAGACTTTTTCAACAGAATTGGCACTTTCCAGTCATTCGCCAATATGCCTATGAACAATATTCAGGATACTGTATCGCACCCCATACTCCCTCATCCCCAGCCTTCTCCCGCCTGCGGGAGAAGGGAGTAAAGCCCCTCGCCCACAGGCGGAAGAGGGTTGGGGTGAGGGCTCCTGAAAATCATTCATAGGCATATTCGCCAATGTTGAAAATGCGCCTCGAGCTGACTCAGACACCCAGCAAGTAGGCAGCGCAGCCTGTGGCTCCCATGAACGTCAGCAGATGGAACCCGCCCCACAGCACGTATTTCCGTGCCAGATTCTTCTCCGGAAGGTTGGAAAGCAGGAATAGTCGGCCGTCCTTCGGCTTGCGCAAGAGGTGCGTGCCGTCCTTGAGGCGGATTTCGCCATGCTGCTTCGCCACTTCGCGCTTCGCTGCGAGCACGGCCAGTTCCCACTCGCGCGGGTCGATCTGGCTATCCTTGTTGAGGTCGAAACGCTCGTGCAGCTGCGTCTTGTTACGTTTCCATTCAGTCAGCAGGGCATTGAAATCGCCCTTGAAATCAAGATCGCTGTTTGCCCCGCCCAGGGTGGTGAACTCACCGATGGCATAGAGGGTGTCGAGCGGGGAAAGCAGGTATTCGGTGTAGCGGTGGCCACTTTTAGTCCAGACTTGCTTGTGGCTGGTGATGATTTCGGCGTAGTCCGGATCAATGAAGCACTGGCCGTTGCCATCGTCGATCAGGATGATGTCGTCGCTTGTGCCCTGTTCTATGGTGTTGTAGCTCTTTTTGTCGCTACTTTCTTCCTCGATCATGTAGCGGTACCACACACAAGGCAGCAGGGTGAGTTTGCTCAGCAGCGGGGTGTCATGCGCTTGTTTGGCATGGCCTTTCAACTCGACATAGCCTTGAGCGGCTGAGGTAATTTTTGATGTCGGGGTGTCGAGAATCAGGCGACTACGACGCTTGTTGCTGGCCCAGGCGAAAAAGCTGATGACGCCGACCAGGCCCAGGATGGCTATCCAGGCTTCCCTGCTGCCGATTTGCCAGCCGGCGAAAAGCAGCACCAAATGTCCCCCTGAGGTGAGCAGGTTGACGTAATGTTGCTTCAGTCCTTCGAACATCGAAGCGGGAGTTGCAATTAGTTATTGAATAGATGTTTGACGTTGACGTCAGTTAATTCCGAGGCGTCGAATTCGAGCAGGTC
Source organism: Hydrogenophilales bacterium CG_4_10_14_3_um_filter_58_23 (assembly GCA_002784065.1). GTDB lineage: Bacteria > Pseudomonadota > Gammaproteobacteria > Burkholderiales > Sulfuricellaceae > Sulfuricella. Next base: position 15,722 of record PFJY01000148.1, read on the forward strand.
GGCAGGCTGGAAGTTGAATAGTCGAGCCACGATCACGTCCGGAAACTGCTCGATGCGCACGTTGTTGAGGTTGACGCTGTCGTTGTAGAACTCGCGCCGGTCGGAGATGGCATTTTCCAGGCCGGTGATGCGTCCCTGTAGGTGCTGGAAGTTTTCGTTGGCCTTCAGCTCCGGGTAGGCCTCCGCCACCGCGAACAGGTTGCCGAGCAGCCCGCGTAGCGAACCCTCGGCGGCACCCAACGCCCCCATGTTCTGGCTTTCACGAGCATGGGCAACCTGGGAGCGCGCCTGCATTACCTTCTCCAGGGTTTCCTGCTCATATTGCATGTACTGCTTGCAGGTTTCCACCAGCTTGGGCAGCTCGTCGTGGCGCTGCTTGAGGAGTATGTCGATGTTGGCCCAGGCTTTGGAAACATTGTGCTTGAGGCTGACCAGGCCGTTGTAGAGCATGATGAAATAGACCGCTGCAACCAGCAGAATGACGAGCAGAATGAGGGTTACCATGGCAGTTCCTTATGATTGATGGTGAATGGTTTTTCGGCCATTTTGCCGAAATTCATGCCAATTCGCCAGTTTAAACGCTTATTTTTGGATAGTTTGAGTTCGGCTGCTATATTTAAGGACGATGCGCCTTATCCACTTTGATTAGCAAGGGGAACGAAAATGACCGATATCAGCAAGTTGCTGGGAAATGAAGCGGAGAGTTTGCTGGCCTACCAGTGCAAGGGGATTTCCAGGGACATGCTGCACCTCCCGGGGCCGGATTACGTGGACCGGGTGGTGGCGCAGAAGGATCTCAAACCCGGCGTACTGCGCGCTCTGCAAACCCTGTTCGGCCATGGCCGTCTGGCCGAAACGGGCTATATGTCCATTCTGCCGGTAGACCAAGGCATCGAACATTCGGGCGGCGCTTCTTTCGCGCCTAACCCGATCTATTTCGACCCGGAAAACATCGTCAAGCTGGCCATTGAGGGAGGGTGCAACGCAGTGGCCTCGACCTTGGGCGTGCTCGGGTCGGTGGCGCGCAGGTATGCGCACAAGATCCCGTTCATCGTCAAAATCAACCACAACGAAATGCTGACCTATCCGGCAATCTATGACCAGACCCTGTTTGCCAGCGTCGATCAGGCGTTCGACATGGGCGCGGTGGCGGTGGGCGCGACGGTGTATTACGGCTCGCCCGAATCGCGCCGCCAGATTCTCGAAATTTCCGAAGCCTTCGCCCACGCCCACGAGCTCGGCATGGTGACGGTGCTGTGGGCCTATTTACGCAATCCCGGCTTCAAGAAGGACGGAATCGACTACCACGCCAGCGCCGACCTGACCGGCCAGGCCAACCATCTCGCCGCCACCATCGAGGCTGACATCGTCAAGCAGAAACAGGCCGAGAACAACGGCGGCTACACCGCGATCAAGTTCGGCAAAACCCATCCCAAGGTATATTCGGAGCTGACCAGCGACCATCCGATCGACCTGGTGCGCTACCAGGTCGCCAACTGCTACATGGGGCGGGTGGGCATGATCAACTCCGGCGGCGCCTCGGGCGAAAACGACTTGGGGCAGGCGGTGCGCACTGCGGTAATCAACAAGCGCGCCGGCGGCATGGGGATGATTTCGGGACGCAAGGCGTTTCAGAAGCCAATGCAGGATGGCGTGATGTTGCTCAACGCGATACAGGATGTCTATCTGGCGAAGGACGTAACGATTGCGTAATGGCTGAAATGCGTGCCGTCAGGTGGGTGCGATTCAAACTGATGTGGCGTAGAACAAACCTAAACAACAAAACCTGTTCTTGAAGTTTGAGTTTGTTGGGTTTCGCAAAGAACAGCTCAACCCAACCTTCTACATGGCTGCCGAAGGGTGTTTTGTCAGCCGGCGATCCCCAGCTCTTTCGTGTAGGGGTTGCTGGGGTACTGGAAGCCAACGGGCCCATCCGGTTCCGCATGGACAAACTGGTGGACGAACGGGTCGGCGGAAGCCAGCATTTCTGCCGCCGCACCCTCGGCCACCACCACGCCGTCATTGATGAAGTAGACGTAGTCGACGACCTTCAGGGATTCCGATACGTCGTAGGTCACCACCACCGAGGTCACGCCCAGCGCATCGTTCAGGCGCCGGATCAGGTTGGCGATGGTGTTGAGCGAGATCGGATCGAGACCGGCGAAGGGTTCGTCATAGATAATCAACGTGGGATCCAGGGCGATTGCGCGCGCCAGAGCCACGCGCCGCTCCATGCCGCCCGACAGCTCGCTCGGCATCAGTGCGTGGGCGCCGCGCAGGCCGACCGCGTTGAGCTTCATCAATACCAGATCGCGGATCACCCCCTCAGGGAGGTCAGTGTGTTCGCGCATCGGGAACGCGACATTGTCGAAAACCGACAGATCGCTGAATAACCCGCTCACCTGGAACATCATGCCCATTTCCCGGCGCATGGCGTACAGGCCATCATTGTCGAGTTCGTGGACGACCCGGCCATCAACTTTGACGCTGCCGCTGGAAGGCCTGAGCTGCCCGCCGACATGGCGCAGCAGGGTGGACTTGCCGCATCCGCTCACCCCCAGAATGGCGACGATTTTCCCGCGCGGAATGGTGAGGTTGATGCCTTTAAGTATCGGTCTGTTGCCATAGGCAAAATGGAGGTCGCTGATCTCGACCAGGTTTTCCGGGGATTGCGCCAAAGCCTTTGCCTCCTTGCTGATAGGGGTCATTGTCTGAATGACATTATTTATTATCTTATCGCATGTTGCTAAAAATGGTTAGCCACCCAGCCCGACGACCACGCCCGCTGGAAGTTGTAGTCGCCGAGCCAGTCGGTGACGTTAACCACTTCGCCGATGAAATAGAGCCCTGGTGCCGACTTGGCCTCCAAGGAAAAATGATTTGAGCGATAGAGAGGATGCTGTCGCCGTGAAGTCGGAACGGCTGAATTTTGTATTTGTTACTGCGTTTTGAAGCGGCATGACCGGGTAACGCGGGTTGCGGATATCCTGAGCAGGGGTATCGCTGAGATGAAGAAGGGCGGTCGAAGAGACCGCCCTCATGAATTACTTCAATTATTTCTTTTTGGTTTTAACGCCTGCAACAGCGTCTTTCAGCTTGCTGCCAACCTTGAATTTGGCGACCTTCTTGGCGGGAATCTTCAGCTCCTTGCCAGTGGCGGGGTTGCGGCCAATGCGTGCGGCGCGCTCTTCAACGGCAAAGGTGCCGAAGCCGATCAGCTGGACATTGTTGCCCTTGGCCATGGCGTTCTGGACAGTGGCCATCAGTGCGTTCAGGGTTTCTTCGGTCTGGGCCTTGGTTTGCTTGGTGGATTTTGCTACGGCATCGATCAGTTCAGCTTTGTTCATGTTGTTAGCTCCCGTTGTGGTTAATTAAAGCACAACACATTGTAGGGGAAATTTAGCATCAAGCCAATCGGCAATGAATAAATGCTGGTGAGATTCTTGCACCGCGCAGTCGCCGTGTCAAATTGGATTGGTATCAGAGGCCAGGCTGTTCGTCGTGGTCACGCATTCCCTGCAACCAGGTGAGTCACCTCGGGAGGTTTGCCGCCGATATGGCCGCATGGGTAGTAGCGTGGGTAGCGTGAAACAAAAACCCGCAAAGCCATTGGCAGTGCGGGTTCCAGTTGTTGTCCTGGCGGAGAGGGTGGGATTCGAACCCACGGTAGGTTTGAACCTACGCCTGATTTCGAGTCAGGTACATTCGACCACTCTGCCACCTCTCCGCAAGGGCTGCATTCTACCAGTTCATGGGGAAATTTTGAACCTGAAACATGGACAAAATCGCCAAAGAAGGCCAAACTTTTGACATGCGCCTGTTTATTCCGCTGATCCTTGTGCTGGGAATGGTGTCGTGCAGCATTCCAGAGACCCCTATCCCGCCGGTGCAGGAAAGCCACGAATTGGTGGTACTGACCCGCAACAGCCCCACCACCTATTACGAGGATGCGCAGGGTAATTATGCCGGGCTGGAATACGACCTGGTCAACCTGTTCGCCCAAGAGATCGGCGTCAATGCCCGGTTCGTCGTCGCCACCGAGTTCAATAGAATCATTCCCACCCTGGTCAAGAAGCAAGCACACTTGGCTGCCGCAGGACTAACCATCACCCCGGAACGGGAAAAAATCGTCCGCTTTGGCCCCGCCTATCAAACCGTTCAGCAGCAAATCGTTTACAACAGTCTCACCTTGAAACCCGCCGATATGAGGGATCTGATTGGGAAAAGAATCGAGGTCATCGCCGGCAGCAGCTATGTGGAAAGACTCAAACAGGCCAGGAAAGCGGCTCCGAAGCTGGAGTGGCACGAAGTCAACGCCTTGGAAACCGAGGAATTGCTGGAAAAAGTGGCGAATGGCGCGGTGGACTATTCCATCGCCGACTCCCATTTGGTTGCTATGGCTCAGAACTATTTTCCTGACCTGGGCATTGCCTTCAATCTGGGCAAGCCGGAGCAATTGGCCTGGGCATTTCCGAAGGACGGCGATCCCGGCCTGTTCGACAAGGCCCGGAAATTCTTTGACCGCATCCAGAAAGACGGCACGCTGCGGCGCCTGCTCGATCGCTACTACGGCCACATCGAACGACTGAACCGCATCGACGTGGCGGCCTTCCTGGAAAAAATGAATTCGACTCTGCCGAGTTACCGGAAACTGTTCCAGCAGGCGCAGGAAATCACCGATTTCGATTGGCGGCTGATTGCCGCCCTGGGCTACCAGGAATCCCATTGGAACCCCCTGGCCACTTCGCCGACTGGGGTGCGCGGCCTGATGATGCTGACCTCGGACACGGCTGACCACTTGGGCGTCAATGATCGGCTCGATCCGAAGGAAAACGTTCCGGCGGGCGCCAGCTACCTGCTCACTCTAAAGGAAACCCTGCCGGAGCGCATTCCCGAGCCTGACAAGACATGGATAGCCTTGGCCGCCTACAACGCGGGGATGGGCCACCTGGAAGACGCGCGGATACTGGCGCAACAGAACAAGCTCAATCCCGACTCATGGGCCGATCTGAAGAAAGCCCTGCCGCTGCTGAGCAAGACTGCCTACTACACGGCCCTCAAGCACGGCTATGCGAGGGGGGGGGAAGCAGTGATTTTTGTGGAAAACATCCGCAACTATTACAACATCATGATGAAATTTGAACCCGCTTATAAATCCCCATATCCCGCATTGCCTACCGCCAAGGACGCACTCAGGCTTGCAGATTCTCCAGCCCGCCCAAATAAGGACGCAAAACTGAAGGCACGGTAACACTGCCGTCAGCATTCTGATAATTTTCCAGGATCGCCACCAGTGTCCGGCCAACCGCCAGGCCGGAACCGTTGATGGTATGCACCAGTTCCGGCTTGCCTTTCTCGTTGCGGTAGCGCGCCTGCATGCGCCGCGCCTGGAAAGCCCCGAAATTGCTGCATGAGGAAATTTCCCGGTAAGCGTTCTGCGCCGGTAGCCACACTTCCAGATCGTAAGTCTTGGCCGAGGAAAAGCCGATATCCCCGCTGCATAGCGCCATCACCCGGTAGGGCAGTTCCAGTTTTTTCAGGATAGCTTCAGCCTGGCCGGTCAATTCTTCCAGCGCCACATCCGATTTTGAGGGGTGGACGATCTGCACCAGTTCCACCTTGTCGAACTGGTGCTGGCGGATCATGCCGCGCGTGTCCCTGCCGTAGGAGCCGGCCTCGGAGCGGAAGCACGGGGTGTGGGCGACGAACTTGAGTGGCAGGCTTTCCAGCGCCACGATCTCGTCGCGCACCATGTTGGTCACTGGTACCTCGGCTGTCGGGATCAGGTACAGCTTCTCGGTTTCGTTTTTCTGCACCGCGAACAGATCGGCCTCGAACTTCGGCAGTTGACCGGTACCGCGCATCGAATCGGCATTCACCAAATAAGGCACGTAAACCTCGGTATAGCCGTGCTCCTGGGTATGCACATCGAGCATGAACTGGGCCAATGCCCGGTGCAGCCGCGCCAGCTGGCCACGCATTACCGAAAAACGCGCCCCGCTGATCTTGGCGGCGGTGCCAAAATCCAGTTGGCCCAGCCCCTCGCCCACATCCACGTGATCCTTGGCCTCGAAGTCGAAACTGCGTGGCGTGCCTACCCTGCGCATTTCCACGTTATCAGCCTCGGATTTGCCGGTGGGCGTGGTTTCGTGAGGCAGATTGGGGATGGTGAGAAGAATCTCGTTCATCCTGCCCTGGATGTCTTCCAGATTCACTTCGGCCGCTTCCAGCTCGTCGCCCAGATGGGCCACTTCTGCCATGATGGCGCTGACATCCTCGCCTTTCGCTTTGGCCTGGCCGATCTGCTTGGAGGTGGCATTGCGCTTCGCCTGCAATTCCTGGGTGCGGGTCTGGATTGTCTTGCGCTCGCCTTCCAAAGCCTGGAAAGCTGACGTATCCAGCGTGAAGCCGCGCAGTGCCAGGCATTTTGCCACCCCGTCCAGGTCGTTGCGTAGTTGTTGAATGTCTAACATAAAATCCTCAAATCTAAGCCACAGAGAACACAGTATGGGTAGGATGGGTGGAGCGCAGCGATACCCATCAATCATCACCGCAAAATGATGGGTATCGGCGCAAGCGCCTCAACCCATCCTACGCACTGACCTACATTTATTTCTTCTTCGCTTTCGCATCCAGTTCCCGCAAATGCGCAAGCCGTTCGCCGATCTTGCCTTCCAGGCCGCGCGGCGCGGGCCGGTAGAACTCGACTCGCGGCATTTCTTCCGGGAAATAATCCTCCCCCGCCGCATACGCTTCCGGCTCGTCGTGGGCGTAGCGGTAGGCGTGGCCGTAGCCCAATTCCTTCATCAGCTTGGTCGGCGCGTTGCGCAGATGCAGCGGCACCCCGCGGCTTTTGTCGTTTTCCACGAAGGCGCGGGCGTTATTATACGCCACGTAGGCGGCATTGCTCTTGGGCGCACAGGCCAGATACAACACGGCCTGCGCCAGAGTCAGCTCGCCTTCCGGGCTGCCCAGCCGCTCGTAGGTTTCCACCGCGTCCAGCGCCAGCCTGAGCGCGCGGGGATCGGCCAGGCCGATGTCCTCGGTCGCCATGCGGATGATGCGGCGGCCGAGATAAAGCGGGTCGGCGCCCCCATCCAACATGCGCACCAGCCAGTACAGCGCGGCATCGGGATTGGAACCCCGCACCGATTTATGCAGAGCGGAAATCTGGTCGTAAAATTCCTCGCCGCCCTTGTCGAAGCACCTGCCGCTTCGGGCCAGGGCGTTTCTGACCAGCGCTTCATCAATCTGCTCGACATGGCTGGTTTCCGCCGCCGTTTTCATCTGCTCCAGAAAATTCAGCAAGCGTCGCGCGTCGCCGTCCGCATAACCGATCAGCAGCGCTTTCGCAGCATCTTCAAAAGTCAGGCCGTGCAAGGCGATGCCCGCCGCCCGGTCGAACAACAGCGCCAATTCCTGCTCGGTCAATGCCTGAAGTACATACACTTGCGCGCGCGACAGCAGCGCGCTGTTCACTTCAAATGAGGGGTTTTCGGTGGTGGCGCCGATAAAAGTTACCAGCCCCTGCTCCACGAACGGCAGGAACGCATCCTGCTGCGCCTTGTTGAAGCGATGCACTTCATCCACGAACAGGATGGTGTGACGGCCATATTGCTGCAAATTGAGCTGCGCCCGGTCGATCGCCTCGCGGATGTCCTTCACCCCGGACAGCACCGCCGACAGGGCGATAAAATCGGCTTCGAAGGCCAGCGCCGTAAGCCGGGCGATGGTGGTCTTGCCCACGCCCGGCGGACCCCACAGGATCATGGAATGGAGCTTCTTCGACTCGAATGCCAGGCGTAGCGGCTTGCCGGGGCCCAGCAAGTGGGACTGGCCGATCACCTCGTCCAGAGTCTGGGGACGCAACCGCTCGGCCAGTGGAGCACCGGACGGGGCGGCGGAAAACAAATCAGTCACCGATTACGTCCACGCCCTTGGGAGGCACGAATTTGAACGCTCCGGGCGCAAGCTTCGGATTGCGTTCCAGGCCGGAAAAGCGGATCACCGTGGTCTGGCCAAAATGGTCGCGCAATTCCATCACCTCGAGCCCTGTCCCGGAGAAACCCATGCGCAGGCTCTCGAAGGTGCTCTCCTTGTCCCTCGGCGTCGCCTCCAGCCATTCCATGGTGCCTCGTTTGCCAAGGTCTTTCAGGTCAAAGTGTTTCTCGATCTCGTTGTTACCCGCCAGCAGAGCAGCAGGGCTCGAACCTAGCGCACTATCCATCTGCTTCACCGTGACCTGCTTGAGATCAACGTCGTACATCCACAACTTGGCGCCGTCGCCGACAATCAACTGCTCGTAAGGCTTTTCATAAACCCAACGGAACTTGCCGGGGCGGGAAAACAGCATGGTGCCGCTGGTTTCCTGAACCGTGCTCATTTTTTTGTCGAGAACAATTTGTTTGAAATGAGCCTTGGCGGATTTGACTTCGAAAAGAAAGGTTTTGAGGCTTGCCAGTGACGAAGCGTCCGCCGACAAGGAAAGCAGGCCGACCATAGCCATGCAGCCACCAAGCAATAACGTGCGGGAAAGATTTTTCACAATGCCTCGTAAAGAGAAATTTAGCATCGGTCGGACAGGGAATCCGGGGAGGGTAAGGGTAACGAACCATGGTGTTGGTGGGCGGTGGCAGTTTCGAACTGCCGACCCCTGCCGTGTGAAGGCAGTGCTCTACCACTGAGCTAACCGCCCAAAAAGAGGCGTAATTAGATCATATCGCCCGGAAAACGTCAATAAACAGCCTTGTCCAATGAGGAATGAGCCTGAACGAGGCCTGTATTTCCAACCAGGA
>PFJY01000104.1 GCA_002784065.1 Hydrogenophilales bacterium CG_4_10_14_3_um_filter_58_23
TGCCCCTCAAGAGTGCTACACGTGCTCGACGGAATGTGATACAAAACCATCGAATTTGTTGCAAAGGGATAATACAAGGGCGGATGAGGCCGAAGGCCGTTATCCGCCGAATTGTGCACCAAGCACGGCGGATAACGCTACGCTCATCCGCCCTACATGGATTCAAATATGAAATGTCCTTTTTGCAGCGCCATGGACACCCAGGTGATTGATTCCCGCGTCAACGAGGAAGGGGACAGCATCCGTCGCCGCCGTCGCTGCCCGTCCTGCGACAAGCGTTTCACCACCTATGAAACGGCCGAGTTGCGCATGCCGCAGGTGGTCAAACAGAACGGTACTCGCGAGGAATTTGATCGCGCCAAGGTGCGCACCAGCTTCATGCGCGCCTTGCACAAGCGCCCGGTGCCGACCGAATTCGTGGATCAGGCCATCGAGCGCATCGCGCAAAAGGTCTTGAGTCTGGGCGAACGCGAGGCGCCGTCCCGCCAGATCGGCGAAATGGTGATGCACGAGCTGCACAAGCTCGACAAGGTGGCCTATATCCGCTTCGCCTCGGTCTATCGCAGCTTCCAGGACGTGGACGATTTCCGCGATGTAATCCGGGATATGGATAAGTAAGCGCCAATGTTTTTTGCTGTTGATCATGAATACATGGCTCAGGCGCTGCGCTTGGCCGAGAAGGGGTTGTACACGACCACGCCGAATCCGCGCGTCGGCTGTGTGATCGTGCGCGACGGCAAGGTGGTGGGTTCCGGCTGGCATGAGCGTGCCGGCGAACCCCATGCCGAAATCCATGCACTCAAACAGGCGGGCGAGTTGGCGCGGGGTGCCACGGCCTATGTCACGCTCGAACCGTGCAGCCATCATGGCCGCACGCCGCCGTGCGCCGAGGCCTTGGTCCAGGCGGGTGTGGGCCGCGTCGTGGTGGCCATGGTCGATCCTAATCCGCTGGTGGCGGGGGAGGGGTTGGCGCGACTGCAACAGGCCGGTATCCAGACCGACATTGGCCTGCTCGAAAAAGAGGCGCACGAGCTTAATATCGGATTCGTTTCCCGCATGACCTGCGGACGGCCATGGCTGCGGCTGAAAATCGCCGCCAGCCTGGATGGCAAGACCGCGCTCAACAACGGCGTCAGCCAGTGGATTACCGGGCCTGACGCCCGGCGCGACGCGCATCGCCTGCGCGCCCGTTCCTGCGCCCTGCTGACGGGCATCGGCACGGTGCTGGCGGACGATCCGTCACTCAACGTGCGCGAGGTGGAAACTACGCGCCAGCCGCTCCGGGTGGTGGTGGACAGCGCGCTCCGCATGTCGCCGACAGCGAAGATGCTGGGCCTGGGGCCAACCCTGGTGGCCACCGTCAGCGGCGACCCGGCCAGGGCTGACGAGCTGCGGGCAGCGGGCGCTGAAGTGCTGGTGCTGCCTGCGGTCGAGGGACGGGTCGATCTGGTGCGACTGCTGGATGAACTGGGCCGACGCTGCATCAACGAGGTAATGGTGGAAGCTGGCGCTACGCTGAACGGCGCGCTGGTGAAGCAGGAGTTGGTGGACGAATACACGTTTTATTTTGCGCCGCTGCTGCTCGGCCACCGGGCGCGTGGCATGTTCGATTTGCCCGAGCTGAGCAGCATGGGCGAGCGGCGCGAGCTGCGCATTGCCGACGTGGCGATGGTCGGGCGCGACCTGCGCATCCGTGCGTTGCCAGTGAATTAATTAAAGATTCTTGCCACAGAGTTCACCGAGAACTCAGAGAAAAACGCTTCAATCTCTGTGCCCTCTGTGTACTCTGTGGCTAGGTTTAAAGGATAAAAATGTTTACCGGAATTATCGAGGCGGTGGGTCAGATTAAGCAGGTCGAGCAGCGCGACCAGGGCGTGCGCCTGACCATTGCATCGGATAAGCTGGATTTCAGCGATGTTGCGGTCGGCGACAGCATCGCCGCCAATGGCGTCTGTCTCACCGTGATCTCCCTGGCCGGTAACGCCTACACGGTGGACGTGTCGCAGGAAAGCCTGAACTGTACCGTGGGCTTGGGCGAACCCGGCGAGGTCAACCTGGAAAAGGCGATGCGCCTGTCAGACCGGCTGGGCGGACACCTCGTCAGCGGCCATGTGGACGGCGTCGGCGAAGTGGTGAAATTCGATCCGGTGGGCGAGAGCCACTTGCTGCGGATTCGCGCTCCCAGGGCGCTTTCGCATTATATCGCGACCAAGGGTTCGATCACCGTCAACGGCGTCAGCCTGACCGTGAACGAGGTGCGCGGCGATGAGTTCACCATCAACCTTATCCCGCACACGCTGGACGTGACCACCCTCAAGCATCTCAAGCCCGGCAGCCGGGTTAATTTGGAGGCGGACATGCTGGCGCGTTATGTGGATCGCTTGCTGCACCCGGGAAATATGTAAGGAGGGCAACGCTCTTTTGCTCACGCGGAAATAACGTATCGCTCACCGCGTGGGCACAAAAACGGTGCTCACCCTACACGACTTTTTAAGGAATAGAGAACTATGACAATCAGCTCAACCCAAGAAATTATCGCCGACTTCAAGGCCGGCAAAATGGTCATCCTGGTGGACGAAGAAGACCGCGAGAACGAGGGCGACCTGGTGCTGGCGGCGGAATTCGTTACGCCCGAAGCGATCAACTTCATGGCCAAATATGGCCGCGGCCTGGTCTGCCTGACGCTGACCGAGGAGCGCTGCCGCCAGCTCAATCTGCCGCTGATGGTGTCGGCCAACCAGCTGGCGCTGGGCACCAACTTCACCGTTTCGATCGAGGCGGCGGAAGGCGTGACCACCGGCATCTCCGCTGCCGACCGCGCCAAGACCATCCAGGCGGCGGTAAAGAAGGACGCCAAGGCGTCCGACATCGTTCAACCTGGCCATGTCTTTCCGCTCAAGGCGCAGAAGGGCGGCGTGCTGGAGCGCGCCGGTCATACCGAGGCGGGTTGCGACCTGGCCGGCCTGGCGGGACTTACGCCGGCGGCCGTGATTTGCGAAATCCTCAAGGAAGATGGCGAAATGGCGCGTTTGCCAGACTTGCTCGAATATGCCAAACATCACAACCTCAAGATTGGCACCATCGCTGACTTGATCCATTACCGTAGCCGGACCGAGAGTCTGGTGGAGCGGGTTTCTGAACGTGCGGTTGCAACCTGCTACGGCGAATTCAAATTGATCGCCTATCTGGACAAGACCGCCAACGAGGCTCATCTTGTCCTGGTGAAGGGAGAAATAAAACCCGGCGAGGAGACCCTGGTGCGTGTGCACGAGCCGCTATCGGCACTGGATTTTCTCGACACCGCCAGCCTCGAGCACTCTTTCAGCGTACATGAGGCGATGAAGACTATCGCCGAAGCAGGCAGCGGCGTGATTGTTCTGCTGCGCCGACCGGAAACTTCCGCAGACCTGCTCGAGCGCATTCAGCGCACCCAGCCGAAAGCGCCCGCCAAGGTCGATTTGCGCAATTACGGCATCGGCGCGCAGATTCTGCGCGATCTCAATGTCACCAGGATGCGGTTGCTGGCTACTCCGCGCAAGATGCCGAGCATGACCGGCTTCGATCTCGAAGTGACGGGATATGTCTCGCCCAAGAACTGAAACCAACTAAGGACAACGACATGGCAAGATATGACAATATTTTCGAGTACGAGAAAGATCTCGACGGCACAGACCTCAGAATCGGCATCGTGATGAGCCGCTTCAATATCGACGTGTGCGAGGGGCTGCTTGGCGCCTGCACCGTGACGCTGCTGAAGCAGTGCGTGGCGGAGAAGGACATCGTTCTGGCAACCGTGCCGGGCGCGCTGGAAATCCCGCTGGTGTTGCAAAAAATGGCCAAGAGCGGCAAATTCGACGCGCTGATTGGGCTCGGCGCGGTGATTCGTGGCGATACCTACCATTTCGAGCTGGTCTCCAATGAAGCCGGCGGCGGCGTGACCCGCGTCTCGCTGGATACCGGCGTCCCTATCGCCAACGGCGTTCTCACCACCAATACCGACGAGCAGGCGCTGGCGCGGATGAGCGAGAAGGGCACCGATGCGGCGCTGGTGGCGATCGAGATGGTCAACCTGCTGAAGCGACTATGAGCAGCGGAAAAAGAGCGGACAAGGCGCCGAAGAAAAGCCGGCGCAAGGCGCGCGAATTCGGGGTGCAGGGCCTGTACCAGTGGAAACTGACGGGCGGCGACGCCAACACCATCCTGAGCCAGTTGCGCGAAGAAAAAGAATACCCGAAGATCGACGAAGAACATCTTGCGGTGCTGGTGCGCGGGGTCATCGGCCAAGCGCAGGAACTGGACGCGCTGATCGCCCCCTACCTCGACCGTCCCGCCGGAGACCTGAGCCCGGTGGAACATGCCATCCTGCTGCTGGCCGCCTACGAAATGAAGCATCACCCGGAAATTCCCTACCGCGTCGTCATCAACGAGGCGGTCGAACTGGCCAAGACTTACGGCGGCACCGACGGCCACAAGTTCGTCAACGGCGTGCTGGACAACCTCGCGGCGCAGGTGCGGGCGGTGGAGGTCAAGGGCGCACGATGAAGCGTGGGTTATGTAGGTTGGGTTAGCGGCTTTATCGCGTAACCCAACAAACCCAAACTTCAAAACCCACATTTTGAAGGAAGATTAGGTTTGTTGGGTTACGGCGCAAAAAGCCGCGCCTAACCCAACCTACATAATTGTGCCTCTGTGGTAAAGTATTTTCATGCCCTCTGAATTCGACCTGATCCGCCGCTTCTTTACCCGCGAAACGCCCAGCGCCATCCTCGGCGTGGGGGATGACGCGGCGCTGCTGGCGCCCACTCCCGGCATGTTGTTGGCGGTGTCAACCGATATGCTGGTGGAAGGGCAGCATTTCGCCCCTCAGGATGGGCCAGGGACGGTCGGCCATAAATCCCTGGCGGTGAATCTGTCCGACATGGCGGCCATGGGCGCTACGCCGCGCTGGGTGACATTGGCGCTCTCCCTGCCGGGGGCTGACGAAATCTGGCTGCGCGGTTTTGCCGGCAGTTTTTTCAGCCTGGCGCAAAAATTCGGCGTGGAACTGGTGGGGGGCGATACCACGCGCGGACCTCTTAATATTTGCGTGCAGATCATCGGCGAGGTGCCGCCGGGACTTGCGTTGCGTCGGGATGGCGCGCGCGGTGGCGACGAAATCTGGGTGTCCGGCGTGCTGGGCGATGCCGCGCTGGCTCTGGCTCACTTGCAGCGCCGGGTCGAGCTGATGCCGCTTGAAGCGGCATCCTGCCTGCCCAGGCTGCGCGTGCCTCAGCCGCGAGTGGCGCTGGGCCTTGCGCTGCGCGGCGTGGCCAGTGCCGCAATCGACATCTCCGATGGCTTGCTCGCCGATCTGGGGCATATCCTGGAACGCTCTGGGGTGGGTGCGGAAATCCATTTCGGGGCATTGCCGCTATCCGAAGTGGCAAGCCGTTACATCGGGCAGGAAGCGGTGCAAAACTGCGTGCTGGCCGGGGGCGACGATTACGAGCTGTGCTTTACCGCTTCGCCGGAAAGACATGCTGAAATTTTATCCATTGCGCAGCGGATCGGCTTGCCGCTGGCCTGCATCGGGAACGTCAAGGGGTCAACCGGGTTGAGCGTCCTCCGGGCCGGCCAGGCCATGACCGTCAAGGCGACCGGATTTGACCATTTCGCCTAAATTCATCTTTAGCCATCCGGCTCATTTCCTCGCGTTCGGTTTCGGTGCCGGATTAAGCCCTTACGCTCCAGGTACGGTTGGGACGCTGGTTGCGTTTCCGCTGTATTGGCTAATGCTGCACTGGCTCAGCGGGACGGCCATTCTGGTGGCTATTCTGCTGATGTTCGTGGTGGGCGTGTGGGCTTGCCAGTGCACCGGACAGGCGCTGGGTGTGGCGGATTACGGCGGCATCGTCTGGGACGAAATCGTCGCAATGCTGCTGGTGCTCTGCTTCACGCCGCCGACGCTGGTCTGGTACGTGGTGGCTTTCTTGCTGTTCCGCCTGTTCGATATCTGGAAGCCGTTCCCGATTGGATATGCCGACCGGCACATCCATGGTGGCTTTGGTGTGATGTTCGATGACCTGCTGGCGGCGATTTATGCGATTGTCTGCTTGCTGCTTCTGGTTCAATGGGGCGTGATTTGATGGATGATGAGCTATATCGGCTGGCTGAGAGCGTGGGTAATGCGTTGAAGCAGCGCGCCATGATGCTGGCCACGGCGGAATCCTGCACCGGAGGTTGGGTCGGAGAAGCGGTGACGGCGGTTCCGGGCAGCTCCCTCTGGTTCGACCGGGGTTTTGTCACCTACACCAACGAAGCCAAGCAGGAAATGCTGGGCGTCGCTGCGGCAACGCTGGAGCAGCATGGCGCGGTCAGCGAGCAGACAGTGCGGGAAATGGCCTCCGGCGCGCTGAACAACAGCCGCGCCCAGGCGGCGCTGGCGATCAGCGGTATCGCGGGCCCCGGCGGCGGCACGGAGGAAAAACCGGTGGGTACGGTGTGTATCGCCTGGGCCTTTGCAAATGGTGCGGTGGCTAGCGAAAAGCGGGTGTTTGCCGGCGACCGTCGCGAGGTACGGCAACAGGCGGTGGAAAGGGCGTTGCAGGGGCTGCTGGAACGCCTGTAGGGTGGGCTTTTTTGCGTTGTGGGAGCGGCGTCCTCGCCGCGAAAATCGCGACCGGGAGGTCGCTCCCACGCATGTGCCCACCTGCTCAATGTGGGCAGAAAGGGTTATACTTCGGTATAACTTAATGGGGATAATCATGCTCAACGCTTCTCTTCGCCGATCCGGCGGGTCGCTCATAATGACGATCCCGCAGTCCTATGTTGAACAGAATCACCTGGATGCCGGGTCTCGGGTGTCTGTCGAGATCAACGGCGCCGAGCTGAAGGTCAAGCCCGGCCGTCAGCGCCTTAAGCTTTCCGATTTACTGGCCGCCACGCCAGATGGTTTGTGCCGCGCCGAGGGCTGGGATGAAATGCCACCCGCAGGGGCTGAGCTTTGATCCCGGAGCGCGGCGATATCTTGCATCTGCAATTTGATCCGGCATCCGGCAAGGAAATACAGGGAAAGCACTTTTGCCTTGTCGTTTCGCCGCGCGCATTCAACGCCCGTTTCCGACTGGCCATGGTGTGCCCAATTTCAGGCGGCGCCGCCGAGCTTGCCCGCAATAACGGGTTCCTGGTTTCGCTGATTGGATTTGGTTTGCGAACTGATGGGGCGGTTCATGCCCATCAACTCAAGTCGCTGGACTGGGCCGCTCGGCAAGCTTCATTTGTCGAGAAGGTTCCCGATGTAATCCTGCAAGAGGTACTGGATTGCTTGATCGCTGTTTTTGAGGACGATTGAACTGGAGCTTCTTAAATTCAGCCTGTTTTGTGACATAATATTCGATTGATTCCACAAGGGAAATACCATGGACGAAAACAAAAGCAAGGCGCTGGCCGCCGCACTATCCCAGATCGAAAAGCAGTTCGGCAAGGGCTCCATCATGCGCCTCGGCGACGGCGAGGTGGTCAAGGACATCCAGGTGGTTTCCACCGGCTCGCTGGGGCTGGACATCGCATTGGGCGTTGGTGGCCTGCCGCGCGGTCGGGTGGTTGAGATCTACGGGCCGGAATCCTCCGGCAAGACTACGCTGACCTTGCAAGTGATCGCGGAAATGCAGAAGCTCGGCGGCACCGCCGCCTTTATCGACGCGGAGCACGCGCTCGATCCGCAGTACGCGCAGAAGCTCGGCGTGAATGTTTCCGATCTGCTGATTTCCCAGCCCGACAACGGTGAGCAGGCGCTGGAAATCGCCGACATGCTGGTGCGTTCCGGCTCGGTGGACATCGTGGTGGTCGACTCGGTGGCGGCACTGACTCCCAAGGCCGAAATCGAGGGCGAAATGGGCGATTCCCACATGGGCCTGCAGGCCCGGCTGATGTCGCAGGCGCTGAGGAAGCTGACCGGCAACATCAAGCGCACCAATACCCTGGTGATTTTCATCAACCAGATCCGCATGAAAATCGGCGTCATGTTCGGCAACCCGGAAACCACTACCGGCGGCAATGCGCTCAAGTTCTACGCCTCGGTGCGCCTGGACATCCGCCGCACCGGCGCGATCAAGAAGGGCGAGGAAGTGGTGGGATCGGAAACCCGCGTCAAGGTGGTCAAGAACAAGGTGGCGCCGCCCTTCAAGCAGGCCGAGTTCGACATTCTCTACGGCGAGGGCATCTCGCGTGAAGGCGAGATCGTCGAGCTGGGCGTAGCCAACAAGATCGTCGAGAAATCCGGCGCCTGGTACAGCTACAAGGGCGAGAAGATCGGCCAGGGCAAGGACAACTCGCGCGAGTACCTGAAGGAGCACAAGGATATCGCCGCCGAGATCGAGGGCAAGGTCCGCGCCGCCGTCGGCGTGAGCGGCCTGCCCGCCACAGTCGACCCCGACACCGTGGATGCCTGAATCCGGATTGATGCAGGGGAACAGTCATGGCGCGTGACGCCATGACCATTAGGCAGCGGGCATTGAACTACCTCGCGCGGCGCGAATATACCCGCGATGAGCTGTATCGCAAGCTGCTGCCTTACACCGAAGAAGCGGACACTCTCGAAGACCTGCTGGCTGATTTCAAGGCGCGCGGCTGGCTATCCGAACAGCGTTTTGTCGAGCAGGTGGTTCATGCGCGTAGCGGCCGCTATGGTAGCCGGTATATCGCCCACGAACTGCGGGAAAAGGGCGTCGCCGAAGAACTGATCGAGCAGGCCCTGCCGCA
Source organism: Hydrogenophilales bacterium CG_4_10_14_3_um_filter_58_23 (assembly GCA_002784065.1). Taxonomy (GTDB): domain Bacteria; phylum Pseudomonadota; class Gammaproteobacteria; order Burkholderiales; family Sulfuricellaceae; genus Sulfuricella. Next base: position 8,740 of record PFJY01000104.1, read on the forward strand.
GCTTAAGGAAAACGATCTGGAAGCCGCCCGCACGGTCTGGGCGAAAAAATTCGGCAAGCTGCCGGAGGATGCGAAGGAACGTGCGAAACAGATGCGTTTTTTGCAAAGCAGGGGATTCGGTCTGGATGTGATTGGCAAACTGCTGAATGACAGCGATAGGTGAAATTTGCGTCTTTGGATTCTAAAGAGGGATCGCTATGAAGAAAATGCTGTTGGGTGTGGCCCTGATAAATCTGCTGGCATTGTCCGGCTGCGACTATTTGCCGTTTGGATTCACGCCGGTAAAGGAGATCGTGGCGTCTCCCGCGCAGTTCGAAGGCAAGGAAGTTAGAGTTAAAGGTAAGGTCAAGGACATTACTAAAGTTCCACTGATCGATCTTAAACTATACGTGCTGGATGACGGTAGTGGCAAGGTGACGGTTGTGGCTGGAGAGGGTTTGCCGGCAGTAAATGAAACCGTTTCGCTCAAAGGTGTCGTCGAAAGCATGGCAATCATGGGTGGCGAGTCGATTGGTCTGCATATCAAGGAAACGAAGCGGTTCTAGCGTGGTTGGCGCGTGATACACCCATTTAAGGGTTTTGAGTTTTGGGAAAGCAAGAATGAAAAGTAGTGAAATCCGTCAGAAATTCCTCGATTACTTTGCTTCCAAGGGACATACCGTGGTGGCGTCCAGCTCTCTGGTGCCGCACGAAGACCCGACCCTGCTGTTCACCAACGCCGGGATGAACCAGTTCAAGGACGTGTTCCTCGGCTTCGACAAGCGCCCCTATACTCGCGCCGCCAGTTCCCAGAAGTGCGTGCGCGCCGGCGGCAAGCATAACGACCTGGAGAATGTCGGCTACACCGCCCGTCACCACACCTTCTTCGAGATGCTGGGCAACTTCAGCTTCGGCGACTACTTCAAGCGCGAGGCGATCCACTACGCCTGGGAACTGCTCACCGAGGTGTTCAAGCTGCCCAAGGAAAAGCTGTGGGTGACGGTCTATGCCGAGGACGACGAAGCCTACGACATCTGGACCAAGGAAATCGGGCTGGCCGCCGAGCGAGTGATCCGTATCGGCGACAACAAGGGCGCCCGCTACGCCTCCGACAACTTCTGGATGATGGGCGACACCGGCCCCTGCGGCCCCTGCACCGAAATTTTCTACGATCACGGCGAGCACATTCCCGGCGGCCTGCCCGGCACTCCCGAGGAGGACGGCGACCGCTACATCGAAATCTGGAACAACGTCTTCATGCAGTTTAACCGGGACGAACAGGGCGTTATGCACCCTCTGCCCAATCCCTCGGTGGATACCGGCATGGGGCTGGAACGCATCTCCGCCGTGCTGCAAGGCGTACATGCCAACTACGAGATCGACCTGTTCCAGGCCCTGATCCGGGCCGCTGCGAGGGAAACTCAGTGCACCGACCTGGACAGCCCATCGCTGAAAGTGCTGGCCGACCATATCCGCGCCTGCTCCTTCCTCATCGCCGACGGCGTCATCCCCGGCAACGAAGGCCGCGGCTACGTGTTGCGCCGCATCATCCGTCGCGCCATCCGACACGGCTACAAGCTCGGCGCCCGAGCGGCCTTTTTCCATAAACTGCTGCCCGACCTGGTGGCCGAAATGGGCGATGCCTATCCGGAACTGAAGCAGAATCAGGATCGCATCAGCGAGGTGCTGAGGCTGGAGGAAGGGCGTTTCTTCGCCACCATCGAGCACGGCATGGCGATTCTCGAAGCAGACCTGGCCGAGTTGGCCAGCAGCGGCGCCAGCACCTTCAACGGTGAGACCGCCTTCAAGCTGCATGACACCTTCGGTTTCCCCCTCGACCTCACCCAGGACGTGTGCCGCGAACATGGTGTGACCGTCGATACCGCCGCCTTCGACACGGCCATGGCCCGTCAGAAAGAGCAGGCGCGCGCCGCTGGCAAGTTCAAGATGGCGACCAACCTGGAATATGCTGGCCCGGCCACCGTTTTTCACGGCTATGAAACCCTGGAAGCCAAGGGCAACGTGCTGGCCCTGTACCAGGACGGTGTACTGGTGAGCGAACTGGCGGAAGGCGAGATGGGCGTGGTGGTGCTGGATAACACCCCGTTCTACGCCGAGTCCGGCGGCCAGGTGGGGGATAGAGGCGCGCTGCAAAGCGTGCAGGGCATCTTCGCGGTGGAAGACACCCAGAAAATCCAGGCCAGCGTGTTCGGCCATCACGGCGTGGTGAAGACCGGCAAGATCAGCGTCGGCAACAACGTGACCGCCAAGGTGGACGTGCAGGCTCGTGCCCGCACCCAGCGCAACCACTCCGTCACCCATCTGATGCACAAGGCCCTGCGCGAAGTGCTGGGTTCCCATGTGCAGCAGAAGGGTTCTCAGGTGGATCCGGACAAGACCCGCTTCGATTTCGCCCACAACGCGCCGATGAGCGCCGGAGAACTCCGCAGGGTGGAACAGATCGTCAACGCCGAAATTCTCGCCAACGCGGCTACCCAGACTCGTGTCGTGCCCATCGAGGAAGCCCAGAAGCTGGACGCAATGATGCTGTTCGGCGAGAAATATGGCGATGAAGTGCGGGTGCTGGACATCGGCAGCTCGCGCGAACTGTGCGGTGGCACCCATGTGGCCCGCACCGGCGACATCGGCCTGTTCAAGGTGCTGGCGGAAAGCGGCGTGGCCGCCGGCGTGCGGCGTATCGAGGCGGTCTGTGGCGATAATGCGCTGGCGCTGGTGCAGCAGCAACAGAGGCTACTGACGGGCGTGAGCGAGGCGCTCAAGGCCCAGCCGCAGGAAGCGGAAGCCAGAGCCGTCCAGGTTCTCGATCATGTGAAAGTCCTGGAGAAAGAACTCGCCCGACTCAAATCCAAACTGGCCGCCAGCCAGGGCAACGATCTCGCCGCTCAGGCGGCGGATATCAAGGGCGCCAAAGTGCTGGCGGCGGCCATCGAAGGCGGCGATGCCAAAACTCTCCGCGAAACGCTGGACAAGCTCAAGGGCAAGCTCAAATCGGCGGCGATTGTGCTGGCGGCGGTGGAGGGCGGCAAGGTGACGCTGATCGCCGGCGTGACCGCCGACCTGACCGCAAAAGTGAAGGCGGGTGAACTGGTGAATTTCGTCGCCCAGCAGGTGGGCGGCAAGGGCGGCGGCCGGCCCGACATGGCACAGGCCGGCGGTACAGAGCCGGACAAGCTGCCCGCTGCGCTGGAGAGCGTGGCCGATTGGGTCAGGGCCAAGCTGGGCTGATTCCTTCCAGTGGCAAAATTGTAGGAGCGACCTCCCGGTCGCGAACCATTAAATTCGCGACCGGGAGGTCGCTCCTACATGACTTCAGTTATTAGCCTTCCACCGTTTCCTTGAGCATGTGTGCCCAGTTCATGGCTTCGATCTGGGCTTGCATCAAGTTGCCCTGGTTAAGCTGCATGTCCGCCAGCAAGCCTTCGGCGGCATCGAAATCGTTCTGCTCCAATTTTTCCACCAGTAGCAGCAGATTTCCCAGCTTGCCCTCATGCTTCAGTAGCGCGTTTTCGATATCGCTTGCCAGGCTGACCTGTTTGACCACTTCCTCCATTGGCATACCGAGCAGGGTGTCGAGCAGCGACATGATGCCGGTCATGAAGGCGCGGTCGTGGTGACTCTTGTCCTGTTTAGACTGCGCCATGGCCAGCAGCTCCATCAGCTTGCCTCGGGTGGCCGCCAGTTCCAGCAGCGGGTTTTGCATATCGCCGCCCTGGTTGACGAACAGCAGCAACTGCAGCCAGCGCTGTAGCTGCTGCCGCCCCAGCACGACGATGGCCTGCTTGAGCGAGCTGATCTTGTAGCGTGTCCCGACTGCGACCGAATTCACCAGTCGCAGCAGGTTGTAGCTGAGTGAGGGGTCGTGTTTGAAAGCCTGTTCGACTTCCTGCGTTTCCGCATCACCCAGAATCAGCTCGAGCAGCTTCAATAGCCTCAGCTTGGAGGAATCGGCGCGCCGACCGCTCAGGATTACCGGGCGGGCAAAATAGTAGCCCTGGAACAGGTCGAAACCGAGACCCTTGCATTGAATGGCCTGATCGATATCCTCGACTTTCTCTGCCAGCAGTTTCACCGGCCAGTTCTTGAGATACTTGATGTTTACTTCCAGTCCTTCCTGCCCCATTTGCGGCAGGTCGAACTTGACCACCTCCACGATATCGAATAGCGGCTCGAATTGCGAGTCGCCGCTGAAATCGTCCAGCGCCAGGCTGAAGCCCATCGCCTTGAGTTCCTTGCAGCGGCTGATGATCTGGTCGTCGACCTGGATGGTTTCGAGCAGCTCGATGACAACCTTGTCTTGCGGTAGCAGCTCGATCATGTCGGACAGCAGCAAATCGGCGCTGATGTTGATGAAACCTTTCTTGTCCCCGAGTACGCTGGCGATGCCCAGTTCGCTGAAGGCGTGGGTAATGACTTGTGCTGTGGCCAACAGGTCGTTGGTTACGTTTGCGCTGTTGCCCTGACTGGAAGAACGAAACAGCAGTTCGTAGGCAACGATATGCTGGTTGCGGTCGAGGATGGGCTGGCGGCCGAGAAAGATGTCGTGGAAGCTGTCGGGCATAGGAGCGAATAATGTCCTTATCCGCTCTGTCCGTCAATCAGGCAAGCTATAAGCCCAGGGCGATCTGGCAGTAGCTATTTATCTACGTTTTATGTAGAGATCGGTGATGGTGCCTTCCACCATTTCCGCCGCGAAACCCAGGGTTTCCGACAGGGTCGGGTGGGGATGGATGGTCAGCCCGATATCCTGCGCGTCCGCGCCCATTTCCAGGGCCAGCACGGCTTCCGCGATCAGCTCGCCGGCATTGCTGCCGACGATACCCGCGCCGAGGATGCGGCGGGTATTTTTCTCGACGATTAGCTTGGTCAACCCCTCGTCGCGGTCGATGGAGAGCGCGCGGCCGCTGGCCGCCCAGGGAAACGACGCCTTCTCGTAGGCGATGCCCTGCGCCTTGGCTTCGGTCTCGGTCAGCCCCATCCACGCCACTTCCGGGTCGGTGTAGGCGACCGAGGGAATCGCGCGGGGGGCGAATGCCGCTTTGTGGCCGGCAATCACCTCCGCCGCCACCTTGCCTTCATGCGACGCTTTGTGCGCCAGCATCGGCTGGCCGACGATGTCGCCGATGGCGAAGATGTGCGGGACGTTGGTGCGTTGCTGCTTGTCCACCGGGATGAAGCCCTGGTCGTCGGTCTGGACGCCGGCGTTCTCGGCGCCGATCAGCTTGCCATTGGGGCGGCGACCAACCGCAACCAGCACGCGGTCGAACAGCTGCGGCGCAGGTGCTTTTTCCCCGCCAAAGGTGACGAGGATGCCGGCCTTTTTCGCCTCCAGTGCAACCACGCTGGTGTTGAGCAGGATGGCTTCGTAGCGTTTCTCGATGCGCTTCTGCAGGGGTCTGACGATGTCCGGGTCGCAGCCGTGGATCAATTGCGCGCCGTGCTCCACGATGGTGATTTTCGTGCCGAGCGCATGGTAGACGGTGGCCATTTCCAGGCTGATGATGCCGCCGCCGATGACCAGCATTTTTTTCGGCACGTCAGCCAGCTGAAGCGCGCCAGTCGAGTCCATCACGCGCGGGTCAACCGGGAAGGCCGGAATCTTCACCGCCTGCGATCCGGCGGCGATGATGGCGTTGTCGAAGGTCACCGTGACTTCGCCGCTTGTTCCATTCAGGGCATCAGCGGTTTCGACACGGATGTGATGGGGGGCGATGAACTTGCCGACGCCGCGAATGATCTGGACATTGCGCTGCTTTGCCAATGCGCCCAGCCCGCCGGTGAGCTTGGTGACCACGCTTTCCTTCCAGGCACGGATCTGGTCGATATCGATTTTCGGCTTGCCGAAGCTGACACCGTGGCGGCTGACCTGTTCCGCCTCGGAGATGACCTTGGCGATATGCAGCAGCGCCTTGGAGGGAATGCAACCGACGTTGAGGCAGACGCCGCCGAGGTTCGGATAGCGTTCGATCAGAACCACCTTCTTGCCCAGGTCGGCGGCGCGGAAGGCGGCAGTGTAGCCGCCTGGGCCTGCGCCCAGTACCACCACATCGGCCTGGATTTCGGTTTCGGATTTCGTAGAGGCCGCTTTGGCCGCAGGCTGCTCCGGTGCCTTCGTCTGCGGGGTTGGTGCACTTTCCTGTTCGGCTTCCAGGGTAAGAATCAGCGATCCCTGGGAAACCTTGTCGCCCACTTTCAGCTTGATCGCCTTGACCACTCCGGCGTGGGACGAGGGGATTTCCATCGTCGCCTTCTCGCTTTCCAGCGCGATCAGCGAGCTGTCCTTCTGGACTTTGTCTCCCGGCTTCACCAGGATTTCGATGACGTCGACGTTCTTGAAGTCGCCGATATCCGGCACGGTTACTTCGATAATTTTTGACATTCTAGATTCCTTAAAATCTTTTCATCGCGAAGGACGCAGAATGTAGGTTGGGTCGCCTAGAGGCGCCTACTGTTGGTAGCGGCTTTATCGCGTAACCCAACAAACCCAAACTTCCACAAAAGTAGGTGCCTCCTCTAGGCAAAAACCAACATTTTGAAGGAAGTTTGGGTTTGTTGGGTTACGGCGCAAGAAACCGCGCCTAACCCAACCTACATAATTCGTCTTAAAGCAGCAGCCTGCGCACGTCCGCCAGCATCTGGCTCAAATCGGTGATGAAGCGTGCCCCCTGGACGCCGTCGATGACGCGGTGGTCGTAGGACAGCGACAGCGGCAGCATCAGGCGCGGCACGAATTCTTTGCCGTTCCACACCGGCTTCATGGTGGCGCGGGAGGCGCCGAGCACCGCCACTTCCGGCAGGTTGATGATGGGCGTGAAAAAGCTGCCGCCGATGCCGCCCAGGCTGGAAATGCTGATGCAGCCACCCTGCATTTCGCCGGGGGTGAGCTTCCTGTCGCGTGCTTTCTGGCTGAGGGTCATCAGCTCGCGCGCCAGATCCAGCACGCCTTTCTGGTCGGCGTTGCGGATCACTGGTACCACCAGTCCATCCGGCGTGTCCACCGCCATACCGATGTGGACGTATTGCTTGAACACCAGGCTCTCGCCGTCTGCGGAAAGGGAGGTGTTGAAGTGGGGATGAGCCTTCAGCGCCGCTGCCACGGCCTTGATCAGGAAGGCCGGCAGGGTGAGGCGGACGCCCTGTTTCTGGGCATCGTCGCTCATCGTCTTGCGGAAGGCTTCCAGTTCAGTGATGTCGGCTTCCTCGTACTGGGTGACGTGGGGCGCGGTGACCCAGTTGCGGTGCAGGTTGGCGCCGGAGATTTTCTTGATCTTGGTGAGCGGTCTGACTTCGATCGCGCCGAACCTGGCAAAATCCACCTGCGGCATTTCCAGCACCGACAGGCCGGTACCACCGCCATGCGGGCGCGACAGTTCGGCCTTGACGAAGGCCTGCACGTCTTCCTTCAGGATGCGGCGCTTCGGGCCGGAGCCGTTGACCAGGGCGAGGTTGACGCCAAGTTCGCGGGCGAAGGCGCGCACCGACGGGCTGGCGTGGGCTTTTGCACTTTCTGCGCTGTCGGGAATGGGCGCGGGAAGGGATGGGCTGGGCAAAATCCCCTCCAGCCCCCCTTTTGCAAAGGGGGGGGTAGAGACGGGTGGCAGATTTGTTGATGGTGAAGCAGCAGATTGTACTTCTCCCCCCTTTGAAAAGGGGGGGCTGGGGGGGGATTTTACTTCCGTTACTTCCATCAACAAAATCAGGCTGCCTTCGGAAACCTTTTCTCCTACCTTGGTGCGCACGGCGGTGACCTTGCCGCTCCAGGGTGAGGGGATATCCATCGTGGCTTTATCGCTTTCCAGCGTAATCAGGGCGTCTTCGGCCTGGACGATGTCACCTTCCTTGACCAGTACCTCGATCACGTCGATGGAGTCGAAATTGCCGATGTCGGGAACACGGACTTCTTTAATTGTGGGCACTTGCTTCTCCTTGTTAGGGGCTAGGGATCAGGGACTAGGAAAAATCTCGCGCAGCGAGACAAACCCTAACCCCTAGCCCCTGATCCCTGCATTCCTCACACCGTCACCGGATTCGGCTTGTTCGGGTCGATGCCGTATTTGGCGATCGCTTCGGCCACCTTGGCGGCGGGGATCACGCCCTCATCGGCCAGCGCCTTGAGCGCGGCCACCGTGACATGGTAGCGGTCAACCTCGAAGAAGCGGCGCAGGTTTTCGCGGCTGTCGCTGCGGCCGAAGCCATCGGTGCCGAGTGTGACGTAGTGGCGCGGCACGAAGGCGCGGATCTGGTCGGCGTAGGTTTTTATGTAGTCGGTGGAAGCAATGACCGGGCCGGAACCTTCTTTCAGGCATTTCTCAACGTAGGTCGAGCGCTGGGTGTGCTCCGGGTGGAGCCTGTTCCAGCGCTGCACGTCGAGGCCCTCGCGGCGCAACTCGTTGAAGCTGGTGACGCTCCAGATGTCGGTGGACACGCCGAAATCGGCTTCCAGCAGATCGGCTGCCGCGATCACCTCGCGCAGAATGGTGCCGGAGCCCAGCAGTTGCACCTTCATCTTCTTCTTTGGCGCGCCGCGCTTGAGCAGGTACATCCCTTTCAGGATGCCTTCCTCGGCACCCTTGGGCATCGGCGGATGAACGTAGTTTTCGTTCATGATGGTGATGTAGTAGTAGACGCTCTCCTGATCTTTATACATCCGCCGCATGCCGTCCTGGATAATCACCGCCAGTTCGTAGCCGTAGGTCGGATCGTAGGTAACGCAGTTGGGGATGGTCGAGGCCAGGATGTGGCTGTGGCCGTCCTCGTGCTGGAGTCCTTCTCCGTTCAGGGTAGTGCGCCCCGCCGTGCCGCCCATCAGAAAGCCGCGTGCGCGGGCGTCGCCCGCCGCCCAGGCGAGGTCGCCGATGCGCTGAAAGCCGAACATCGAGTAGAAGGTGTAAAACGGGATCATGGCATGACAATGATTGCTGTAGCTGGTGCCTGCCGCCAGCCAGGAGGCGAAGGCGCCGGCTTCGTTGATGCCTTCCTCGATGATCTGGCCGCGCTTGTCTTCCTTGTAGTACATCACCTGGTCGGCGTCTTCCGGCTCGTAGAGCTGGCCTACCGAGGAATAGATGCCGAGCTGGCGAAACAGGCCTTCCATGCCGAAAGTGCGCGCCTCGTCCGGGATGATAGGCACGATCAGCTTGCCGATCGCCTTGTCCTTGAGCAGGGTGGAAAGCACGCGCACAAAGGCCATGGTGGTGGAGATTTCGCGGTCGCCGCTGCCGGCAAGCTGGCTCTCGAAAGCGGAAAGGTCGGGAATGGCCAGCGCCTCGGCGGATTTTCGCCGAGCTGGCAGATAGCCGCCGAGCGCCCTGCGGCGCTCGCGCAGGTATTGCATTTCCGGGCTGTTTTCGGCTGGCTTGTAGAACGGCACATCGGCAATTTTGTCGTCAGGGATCGGGATGTTGAAGCGGTCGCGGAAAGCTTTGAGCGCGGCGTCGGACATCTTCTTCGCCTGGTGGGTGATGTTCATGCCCTCGCCCGATTCGCCCATGCCGTAGCCCTTCACCGTCTTGGCCAGGATCACGGTCGGCTGGCCCTTGTGCCGCATCGCCGCAGAGTAGGCTGCGTAGACCTTGAGCGGGTCGTGGCCGCCCCGGTTGAGGCGCCAGATATCCTCGTCCGACATGTTGGCGACCATTTCCAGCAGCTCCGGGTACTTGCCGAAGAAGTGCTGGCGCACATAGGCGCCATCCTTGGATTTGTAGTTCTGGTAGTCGCCGTCGACGCACTCTTCCATGCGCTTCCGCAGCAGGCCGTGCTTGTCCATTGCCAGCAGCGGATCCCAGTGCCGTCCCCAGACCACCTTGATCACGTTCCAGCCAGAACCGCGGAAATCCGCTTCAAGCTCCTGGATGATTTTGCCGTTACCGCGTACCGGGCCGTCCAATCGTTGCAGGTTGCAGTTAACGACGAATATCAGGTTGTCCAGCTTCTCGCGCGCCGCCAGCGAAATCGCGCCCATTGCTTCCGGCTCGTCGGTCTCGCCGTCGCCGAGGAAGACCCACACCTTGCGGCCTTCGGTATGGCAGACGCCGCGGTCTTCGAGATATTTCATGAAACGTGCCTGGTAAATCGCGGTGAGCGGCCCCAATCCCATCGACACCGTGGGAAACTGCCAGAAATCCGGCATCAGCCAGGGGTGCGGGTAGGAGGAAAGGCCCTTGCCATCGACTTCCTGGCGGAAATTGAGCAGCTGCTCTTCCGTGATCCGGCCTTCGAGGAAGGCGCGGGCGTAGATGCCGGGCGAGGAATGCCCCTGGATGTAGAGTAAATCCCCGCCATGCTCTGCCGTCGGCGCGCGGAAGAAATGGTTGAAACCGACGTCGTAGAGCGTGGCGGCGGACTGGAAGGTGGCGATATGGCCGCCGACGCCGGGGCTTTGCTTGTTGGCCTGCATCACCGTGGCGATGGCGTTCCAGCGGATAAAGGCGCGGATGCGGCGCTCCATGGCGAGGTCGCCGGGGATGCGGTCTTCCTGGCCGACCGGGATGGTGTTCAGGTAAGCTGTGTTCGCGGAAAAAGGCAGGTGTACCCCGGAACGGCGGGCCTTCTCGGTCATTTTTTCCAGCAGAAAGTGGGCGCGCGTAGCGCCTTCCCGTTCCAGCACCGCATCGAGGGCATCCAGCCACTCCTGCGTCTCCTGCTGATCGATGTCCGGAATTTCTGGCATTATCCAATCTCCTGAATAAACAGCGTAATTATTTTTCTATCCATAAGTCTTATAGTTTTTCTTGGGATTTTTCGACTTGGGTAATGGCGTATTATCTTTTACCCTGGCGGGAAAGTGAACCAATTTTTTATGTATAGATCAATTGCGGCGATAATGTAAGTAGGGCGGAAAAGCGCAGCGCCTTCCGCCGCATGAATTTCCACTTTGCGGATTGCCCTCAACTCAATCCTCCCCCGCAAGCGGGAGAGGAGGCAAACGAGAAGGGCGCTTGCTTTGACTTGCTACGCTCATCCGCCCACATTCGGAGCGAATCATGATCAAGATCGTACAAAATCCCTCCCCGGTGACTGAAATTGCCCTCGCCAAGGCGAGCGCGGTTTGAAATAAAAAAGCCGGGGAATTGGAGATTCCCCGGCTTTACTTTGTGTACAGCTAACGCTTGATTAGCGGTGCTGGCGGTCGTGCTTTTCGCGATGGATTACGCGGCTCTGGTGATCGAGCTCCTTGTTCAGGCGCTTGCGCTCCTGCGGAGTGACTACGCCATCGGCTTTGGCTTTCGCCAAGTCACCTTCGATTTTCGTTTCGCGCCGCTCCATCCGCGCAGCCTCTCTCCCGGTCAGTGCGCCGGAATTTACACCCTGGTCGATACGCTTTTCCTGGTTTTGCAGGCGCTGGTCAACCCCCGGCGTGGCGGCAGGGTCGGCGGCGAAAGCCGGGGCGGCGAAAGCCATCATCAAGGCGGGCGTTACAAGCATCTTAAAAATCTTCATTGCTGTTCTCCATTCTGATATTAAGAGGGAAAGTCATCCAGTGCGGCGCTGCACTTCCAGTAACGCCCGGGAGTAGGCATGGTCGACCTGGGGATGCGCTTCGTTTAGCCCTGCCGTTTATCCCAGCCGAAGCGGTTGAAGCGCTGCCAGCGGTTTCGTTTGTCGGCCAGTTTGTTGGCGGGGTTTTGAGCCTGATTGCGGCGCAGGGATTCGTGCCTGTCCGCGAGCAGTTTTTTCAGTTGTTCGTTGGCTTTCATGGCGCAGGGTGTGATCTTCTCACCACCCATTTCCTGGCTTCCTCCAGCGCCAGCATGGCGAAGGCGAAGGGGATGACGAACAGCCAGACATCCAGACTGATCGGCGCAGTGCCGAATATCAGGTTGCCCCATGGGGTGTAGTCAATGGCCAGGATCAGCGCGATTTCGGCAATGATGCCCCAGAGTATGAGCGAATTGCCCCGAATGCCGGTGACCCGCAGCGATTCCAGATTGTCGCGGCAGAGAAACACGTTCATCACCTGCATCACGATGATGGCGGTGAGGGTGGCGGTGGTGGCTTGGAGATAGAGCGGGGCGTTGGCTGTCAGTGCCTGTCCGTAGCGCCATCCGGCAGCATTCAGTACGAAGAAGAACGCCGCCATTGCCGCCGCAGCTTCCATCACCCCGAGGAATAGGTAGGCGCGCGCCACCAGCGGCCCGTTGAGCAGGCGGTCATGGCGGGCGCGTGGCGGCTGCTGCATCACGCCGGGATGCGGTTTCTCCGTCCCCAGCCCCAACGCCGGCAGCATGTCGGTGCCAAGGTCCACCGCCAGGATCTGGATGATGGTCAGCGGCAGCGGAATCCTGAACAGGACGAAGGCGAGATAGGGAACGATCTCCGGGATGTTGGAGGTGAGGATGTAGGTGAGGAATTTGCGGATGTTTTCGAACACCGCGCGGCCTTCCTCGATGGCGGCGACGATGCTGGCGAAGTTGTCGTCGAGCAGCACCATGTCGGCGGCTTCGCGCGCCACGTCGGTGCCGGACAGCCCCATGGCGATGCCGATGTCGGCTTTTTTCAGCGCCGGCGCGTCGTTGACGCCGTCGCCGGTGACCGCGACGATTTCCCCCTTCTTTTGCAGCGCGCCGACGATGCGCATTTTCTGGTCGGCGCCGACCCGGGCGAAGATGATTTCCGGTGCATCCAGCGCAAGCTGCAACTGGATGTCGGACAGCCGCCGCAGTTCGTCGCCGCTGATGACAACCGGAGCTTCGCCACGAATCAGGCCGATTTCGCGGGCGATAGCAAGCGCGGTGTGGGGGTGGTCGCCGGTGACCATGATGACGCGGATGCCGGCGTCAAAACATTTGCGGATGGCGTCGGGCACCTCCGGTCGCGGCGGGTCTTCCAGCCCCGCCAGGCCGAGCAGGGTCAGGCCATGCTCCAGATTCTCCGTGGATTCGTTTTCCGCCACGGCGCGGTGAGCCAGGGCGAGCACGCGCAGGCCTTTGCCGGCCATGGCTTCCTGCGCAGCCGTGTAGCGTTCGCGCAGGTTCGCGTCGAGCGGTAAAAGTTTGCCGCCTATCCCTATATGGGTGCAGAGGGGAAGTACCGTTTCCAGCGCGCCCTTGGTGTAGAGGGATAGCCCTGCGGATGTCCGGTGCAGGGTGGAAAGCCGTTTTCGGTCGGTGTCGAAAGGGATTTCATCCACCTTCGGATAGAGGGTGGCTTCCGGCAGCGCCTGCTGCGCCATGCGCACCAGCGCGATTTCCATCGGGTCGCCGAGTAGTTCGGCAGCGCCATTTTGGGCGGAGGTCTGGAGGTTGTGGCAGAGCAACGCAGTCTCGAAAAATCGGCGGTAGTCTTCCGCCAGTGCGGGGGGTAGGGTCAAATCGGACGCGGCAATAAATCTCTCGGCAAGGAACACTTCTTTTACCGCCATCCGGTTCTGGGTCAGTGTGCCGGTCTTGTCGGTGCAGATCACGGTGGCGGAGCCCAGCGTTTCCACCGCCGGCAGGTGGCGCACCAGGGCGTTGCGTTTGGCCATGCGCTGGGTGGCCATGGCCAGCGCCAGGGTGACGGTGGGCAGCAGGCCTTCGGGCACGTTGGCGACGATGATGCCGATGGCGAAAATCAGGCTTTCCCAGAAAGGGAGCCCGATCGCCTGGCCAATCAGGAAAAAAATCGCACCGAGCAGGCTGGCCAAGGCGGCTACCAGGCGGCTGACGCGCGCAATCTCGCGCTGCAACGGCGATGGCGCTTCCCTCGCAGTCTGGGTCAGGTGGGCGATTTTGCCGAATTCGGTATTCATGCCGGTGGCGAATACCACCGCCCGGGCCTCGCCGGATACCAGCGAGGTGCCGGCAAGCAGGACGTTGCGCGCAAGGAGCAGGTCCTCCTCCTCGCAGGGTTCGGCATTTCTGGCTTTGGGCAGGGATTCTCCGGTGATCGTGGCGTTGTTGACGCGCACACCGAAAGCCTCGACCAACCGGCAGTCGGCGGGGATGTCGTCGCCTGCCTGCAAGATCAGGATGTCTCCCGGCACCAGTTCGGCGGACGGGATCTGCTCGACCTTGCCGTCGCGCAGCGCCATCACCTGGTGCGGCAGAAGGTTTTCCAGCGCGGACAGGGCTTTCTCGGCGCGGTATTCCTGCCAGAAGGAAAAAATGCCGTTGATCAGGATCACGCCGAGGATGGCCCAGCCCAGCATCGCCATGCCCTTGCCGGGGTCGACGAACTCCGCGACGAAGGCCAGCGCCGCCGCCAGCCAAAGGATCAAGGCGAAAAAGTGGGTGAATTCCTTGAGGAAGCGTAGTGCCAGCGGTTCCTTTTTGATCCGCTCGACCCGGTTCGGCCCGAATTCCTTGTGTCGGCGTGCGGCTTCCGGCGCTGACAGCCCTTCCGCGCCGCTTTTCAGGCTGATGAGTGCTTCCTCGACGGTGAGGTGGTGGATTTTCATGAGGATAAGCGGCGTGTATTGTTTAAATGTAGCCTATGTCCGGCGGGATTTTCTGGAATAAAAATAATCGAAATGCCGCCACATTGTAGGAGCGACCTCCCGGTCGCGAAGGTTTCTAAAAGGCTCTTTTCGCAAATCATGTTGTTAAGCC
>PFJY01000239.1 GCA_002784065.1 Hydrogenophilales bacterium CG_4_10_14_3_um_filter_58_23
AGTCGCAAGGTGTCCCTATCGATATGCTTGAAAGCCCCACAGGGTGGTCCTTCGGATCAGACGCCAACACGATTTGCGAAAAGAGCCAAGTTTTATCAGGCCCTCTGCCTCGGTCTTAATCCAATCAATGCCATTTCCAAATCTTTCTTTGGGAAATTTTCCGGTAAATGCAGCAAAGTCCTGCTTCATTTTTATGTTCTTGCCCAAAGAATGGCAACGGTTACATCCCTGAGCGTCTTCATGATTAGACTTATTTGAACATGCGCTGAATATCTTTTCGCCTCTATAGGTCATCTTGCCGTTATGGCATGTCCCGCAATACTCGCCCTTGATATTATCTGCGGCCTTTATCCCGGTTGCATTTGCGCTCATGGCAAAGCCGATATCTACATGACACAGCCTGCAGGTATACCTTGCCCTGTGGAGCCAATGGTCGTAAACAACAGGCGCAAGTTGCTCTCTCTCTGAATAGTTATCGATGATTACCTTGCCGTATTCATTAGGATGAGGCCGGGTTTTTTTTATGCCGCTCTGGGCCATTGAAAATCCAGAGGCCAGAAATACTGCGAGAAGAACGATAAACAGCTTTTTCATGGCTCCTCCAAAACATGGACGTCAAAGAAAAACAGGCTCTTCGGGGAATTCATACGGTGGTCTTCTCGTTTTTGACCATGTCTTCGTCATTTACCCTGGTTTTCTTTACGCGCCGAATCGGGTAAAAATGTTCGGCAGTGTCGGGTACATCCACATTAATACCCCTTCCGACATCATAGATTTATTACGAGCTTGCCACAAGCAGATAAGCGCCTCAGCCTTGGGCCGATGGCACTTCTGACGACACTTCTGGTCAGAAGCACTGACAGCTTTGTGCCCTTTGCGGTAAAACGCTAAGTGATCAAACCGCTTCTTCCAGCGCCATTTCCAGCTCCAGCCAACTTTCTTCCAGATCGTTCACCCTGGCTTCCAAATTCTCGCGCCGGGCATTCAGGCTGCCGATTTTGCCGCCGTCGCATTCGGCATAGGTGGCCGGGTCGGCCAACTGGCAGTTGATTTCAGCGAGCGCCGCTTGGACAGTTGCCAGCTCGGCTTCGAGCTTGGCCTGCCTGGATTGCAGGGCCTTCTTCTTTGGCTTGGACGCGGCTTCCTGGCGGGGTTTATCCGGCGTGGCAGCCGTCTCGCGCGGGCGGCGGGTTTCGATCCAGCTTTTGTAGTCCTCCAGATCGCCGTCGAACAGTTTCGCTTCGCCGTCGGCAATCAGCCACAACTCGTCGGCCACGGCGCGGATCAGGCTGCGGTCATGGGAAACCAGCAGCACGGCGCCGGTGTATTCCTCCAGCGCCAAGGTGAGGGCGTCGCGCATGTCCAGATCGAGATGGTTGGTGGGTTCGTCGAGCAGCAGCAAATGCGGTTTTTGCCAGGCCAGCAGGGCCAGCGCCAAACGGCTTTTTTCGCCGCCGGAAAAGCTTTCCACCGGGCGATCCTCGCTGTTTCCGGCCAGACCGAAGCGGCCGAGGAAGGTGCGCAGCGCCAGCGTGGTTTCCTTGGGCGCCAGCCGCTCCAGATGCTGTAGCGGCGTGGCGGCGCTGTCGAGGTTTTCCAGTTGATGCTGGGCGAAGTAGCCGATGCGGATGTCCGGGGTGATTTCCAGCTTGCCCGAGGTGGGTTGGAGTTCGCCCACCAGCAGTTTGATCAGGGTGGATTTGCCGGCGCCGTTCGGCCCCAGCAGGGCGATGCGCGCGCCGGCTCGCAGCGTCAGATCGACGTTCTGGAACAGGGTCTTGTCGCCGTAGGAGAAGCCCATGCCTTCAGCGCGCAGCAGCAGGTCGGGGCCGCGCTCCGGGGCCTCGATCTCCAGCTCGAAATGGCCGTCGGCGACATGCGCCGGGGCGATACGCGTGAGCCGCTCCAGCGCCTTGACGCGGCTTTGCGCCTGCTTGGCCTTGGTGGCCTTGGCGCGGAAACGGCGGACGAAATCTTCGAGGTGGGCGATCTTCGTCTGTTGCGTCTGGAAAGCCTGGTTCTGCTGGGCGATTTTTTCCGTGCGGGCGCGCTCGAAGTCATCGTAGTCACCGGCATAACTGTCGATGACGCAGTCGTGGACGTGGGCGATGCGGTTGACGCTGGCGTTGAGGAATTCCCGATCATGAGAAACCAGCAGAATGCTGCCGGGGTAGCGCGCCAGATATTGTTCGAGCCACAGGATGGCTTCGAGATCCAGATGGTTGGTGGGCTCGTCGAGCAGCAGCAGATCGGCCCGGTGCATCAGCGCGCGGGCGAGGTTGAGGCGCATCCGCCAGCCGCCGGAGAAGCTCGTCACCGGGCGTTCCAGCGTATCGTTGGCGAAACCCAGCCCGTTCAGGAGCTGCGCGGCGCGGGCCTTGGCGGCATAGCCGTCGATGGCTTCGAAGTGGTGTTGCGCGTCGAACCAGGCGGCGTCATGCTGTTCCCGCGCCAGGATTTTTTCCAGTTGGCGCAACTGGACGTCGCCGTCGAGCACGAATTCCAGCGCGGGCTGCGCGGAGTTGGCGATTTCCTGTTCGACATAGGCCAGGGTCTTGCCGGCTTGCAGGGAAATCTCGCCGCCGTCGGGCTTGAGTTCGCCGCGAATCAGGCGAAACAGGGTGGATTTGCCGCAGCCGTTCTTGCCGACCAAGCCGATGCGCTGGTTGGAGTAGGCTTGAAAATTCACTTGTTGGAACAGCGGGATGCCGCCTTGAAGGTAAGTCAGATTCTGGATGTTGAGCATGGCGCCATGATACCAGACGGTTTCATCGGCTTCCCTTGAAATACCTGCGATAACCCCTATATTGAAGTCAGCGGCGAGAAAATTCGCCGATTTTTCATGGACTTTGATCAAGGAGAACGATGATGGCGAACATTACCCGTTACGACCCGTTTGACGTGACTTTAGAGCCCTTCGATGACCTTTTCCGTGGCTTTTTCCGCCCGGTGCGCTTCGAGGGACAGCCCCAGCAGATGCAGATCAAGATGGACGTGAAGGAGAACGACAAGACCTATAATGTCCATGCCGAAATTCCCGGCGTGAAGAAGGAGGACATCCACGTCACCATCGAGGGCAACCAGGTCAGCATCAGCGCTGAGGTGAAGAAAGAAAAAGAGGAAAAGGAAGGCGAAAAAGTGCTGCGCAGCGAACGCTATTATGGCAAGGTGTACCGCAGTTTCACCCTTGGCCAGGACGTGGACGAGGCAACAGCAACGGCCAAGTACAACGACGGCGTGCTCGATTTGACCCTGCCGAAGAAGGCCACGACCAGCGCGAAGAAACTGGCCATCCAGTAATTCCGGCAACTCTCGAAAAAGGTGGCTCTGTGCCGCCTTTTTTGTTTGCGCTAAAATAGGCCGATTATTCCCCTGGGCGAAAGACTCCAACCATGCCACTGAGCGCATCCACCGCAAAAGAAAAAGCCGCCATCCTTTCCGAGGCGCTGCCCTACATCCAGCGTTTCCACGGCAAGACCATCGTGATCAAGTATGGCGGCAACGCCATGACCGACGAGAAGCTGAAACAGGGCTTCGCCCGCGATGTGGTGCTGCTCAAGCTGGTCGGCCTGAACCCGGTGATCGTCCATGGCGGAGGGCCGCAGATCAACGATCTGCTGAAGCGGGTCGGCAAGGAGGGCGTATTCGTCCAGGGCATGCGCGTCACCGACCGGGAGACCATGGAAATCGTCGAGATGGTACTGGGCGGCCTGGTCAACAAGGACATTGTTAACCTGATTAACCATCACGGTGGCCGGGCCGTTGGCCTGACCGGCAAGGACGGCGAGTTCATCCAGGCAAAAAAACTGAAATTGAAGCACGCCGAGAAGGCGGGCGAATACATCGACATCGGCCAGGTCGGCGAAGTGGTGAGCATCGACCCGGAACTGGTGGCGCTGCTCTACTCGCACGACTTCATCCCGGTGATCGCGCCGATCGGCGTGGGCGAGCAGGGCGAATCCTACAACATCAACGCCGACCTGGTGGCGGGCAAGCTGGCGGAAACCCTCAAGGCCGAGAAGCTGATCCTGCTCACCAACACCGCCGGCGTGCTCGACAAGGAAGGCGAACTGCTCACCGGCCTGACGGTCGCCAGGGTGGACGAGCTGATCGCCGACGGCACCATCAGCGGCGGCATGATTCCGAAAATTTCCATGGCTCTGGAGGCGGTGAAGAACGGGGTCAAGACCAGCCACATCATCGACGGTCAGGTGGAGCACGCATTGCTGCTGGAGGTTCTCACCGACGAGGGCGTGGGCACTTTGATCCGGGCGAACGATTGAAATCGTCGAGAACCTGGGTGTTCGACCTCGACAACACCCTGCACAATGCCGGCGCGCACATTTTCCCGCACATGAACCGGGCCATGACGCAGTCTTTGCAAGACTATCTCGACCTCGACGAGGCCGGGGCGAACGCGCTGCGCGAGCGCTACTGGCTGCGCTACGGCGCGACCCTGCAAGGGTTGATGCGGCATCACGGCACCGACCCGGATCATTTTCTCTGGCACACCCACCAGTTTCCGGCACTGCATCAGATGGTGTTGCGCCAGCGGGGCTTGCGGGCGGCGTTGCAAAGGGGGCCGCAAACTGGTATACACGCAATGTGCCGGCCCATTACATCCACCGGGTGCTGGAACTGCTCGGCATCGCCGACCTGTTCGAAGAAATATTCACGATCGAACATGCCGGCTACCGACCGAAACCCGATGCTCATGGATTTAGGCGCTTGTTCCGCCGGATGCGGCTGAACCCGTCGCGGTGCATCATGGTCGAAGATACGCTGGCCAATCTTAAAACCGCCAAAAAGCTCGGCATGAAGACGGTGCTGGTGGGGGCTCTGCCGAAGCGTCCAGGTTGTGTGGATCTGAGTGTGAAATCGGTGCTGGAACTGCCCCGGGCTCAGCGCCATATCCGTTAAAGGAGTTGCTGGTGAATATCAATAATCGTGTGCTGTTTCTCGGGATATTCCTGGCCTGCTTCGGGCTGATGGGCTTCGGCCTGGTGCTGCAGCACGTCATGCACCTGGAGCCCTGTCCGCTGTGCATCCTGCAGCGCATCGCCTTCATCGCCATCGGCGCTACCGCGCTGGCGGCAGCCATTCACAATCCGCACCGGCGCGGCTGGACCGTGTATGGCAGCTTGCTGGCATTTTTTTCCGTGTTGGGGGGCGGTGTCGCTACCTGGCAGGTGTATTTGCAGCATCTGCCGCCCGACCAGGTGCCGGAATGCGGGCCGGGGCTGGATTACATGCTCGAGGCCATGCCGCTGACCAAAATTCTACCGATGATTTTTAAAGGTTCGGGTGAGTGCGCCAAAGTGACCTGGACCTTCCTCAATCTGTCCATCGCGCAATGGGCGCTGGGCTGGTTCGTCCTGTTCGCCTTGGTGGGGGCTGCGGTGCTTCTCCGCCGTCGCCCCTAACCATTAACACGCAATGGTAACCGTCATGCCCAGACTAACCCCTTTTATTTTCGTTTCCTCGCAGATGCTGAAATTTGGCTTCATTGCCGTGGTCTGGAGCCTGCTGTTGGGCGGCTCGCTGGCCTGGAACCTGAGACAGGTTGCGGATACCGTGCTGACATCGGCCACCGCCGCTGCCCGCGCCGCCATCAACAAGGATAGCTCGTTTCGCAGGTGGGGCGCCATGCACGGCGGTGTATATGTGCCCATCACCGCACACACCCCGCCCAACCCCTATCTCCACATTCCCGGGAAAATCGTCGAAACCTCCACCGGCCTCAAGCTCACGCTGATGAATTCGTCCTATATGCTGCGCCAGATGCAACAGGATTTTCCCGGCGAATATGGCGTCCGCACGCACGTTACCGGCCTCAAGCCGATCAACCCGAACAACCCTCCGGATGCCTGGGAGAGCAGGACATTGAACGGCTTCGAGCGGGTCCGCAGGGAACGGGTGGAAACGCAAAAGATCGATGGCTTGGCCCATATCCGTGTGATGCAGCCATTGATGGTGGCCCAGGAATGCCTCAAGTGCCACGCGCAGCAGGGTTACAACGTGGGTGACATTATTGGCGGCATCGGCTGCAGCGTCTCGCTGGCGCCTTTTGCCGCCGACCAGGCCCAACACAATCGATGGCTGATCGGCGGTCACGGCGGCATCTGGCTGTTTGGCCTGATCGGGATGGGGTTCTGGCACCGGCGCGAGCGCAAGCTGAATGCCAGTTTGCAGGAAGAGTCGGAACGGCTCACCGTGACGCTTTCCTCGATCGGCGACGGCGTGATCGCCACCGACATCGAAGGTCGGGTGGAATTCATCAACCTGGTGGCCGAGGCGCTCACCGGCTGGAAAACGGACGAGGCGCAGGGGCGTTCCGTGCTGGAAGTCTTCCGCATCGTCAACGAGACCAGCCGTCAAGAGGTGG
>PFJY01000050.1:0-11172 GCA_002784065.1 Hydrogenophilales bacterium CG_4_10_14_3_um_filter_58_23
CATAAATTTTTCTTTTTTTAACCCGGTCAATCTGAACAATTGAATCACCCGGATCGACACCGCTTCAGGCTCATACCTGAATTGGAAAATACTGGGATTAACCACATCAACTCATTACTGATTAGGGCCAGCAAGCTGATTTCCTTCAAGTCCGACAGGCGGCTAGATATGGAGCGTGTCATGTCTGCGAGATGGCGCTTGTCGTGAAGGAGGATGTGGGGTCTAATTCAACCGACGTATGTCCGGTTTTGGCGCGGGGTAAGGCATGGTGCCGTGGCGTGCTATCGTTAGACTGGAACAACCCCAAAATAGGGGCTTCAATGAATAATGTGCAGCAAAACTTCGAGAGCGTGAATGTTTGAGACAGCGGGCATTGCCCTGGCAACTTTCTTTGCAACGGTCGCCCCGATGGATGTGGCGGCGATGTTCGCCGCCTTGACGGCAACAGCCGCCCCCGCTGAGCGGCGCTCTATCGCCATTCGCGGAATCGTGATCGCCACGGTGATCCTGCTGGTGTTTGCACTGCTCGGGAAGTTTCTGCTGGCCGGGATGGGTATTTCTCTGGCGGCGTTGAGGACGGCTGGCGGCGTTTTGTTGCTGTTGATCAGTATCGATATGGTGTTTGCGCGCACGTCCGGCGCCACTTCGACGACGGATGAGGAGGACCGGGAGGCCGAACATAAGCATGACATTGCCGTGTTCCCGCTCGCCACCCCGCTGATTGCCGGCCCTGGCGCCATCGGGGCGGCCATCCTGTTAATGGCGAATGCCGAGGGGCATGTCACGCATCAGTTGGTCGTCCTGGCTGCTCTCCTCGCTATTATGCTGGTGACCTTCGTCGCCATGCTGACCGCCAGCCAGATCCACCGCTTCCTTGGCGTGACGGGCATGCAGGTGATCAACCGGATTTTCGGCATCCTGCTGTCGGCTCTGGCGGTGCAGTTCGTGTTCGACGGCATCGCGCAGAGCGGACTGCTGGGTAAGTAAGATCAAATTCTGCGGTATTGTTCCTTGTCGAGGTCAGTGCGCCTGCTCCCAATTCGGCCCCACCCCCACATCCACCACTAGCGGCACGGCCAACTGCGCTACCCCGCACATCAGGCCGGGCAGTTCGCGCTGGACGGTTTCCAGCTCGGCGTCGGGCACTTCCAGCACCAGTTCGTCGTGTACCTGCATGATGATCAGGCTCTTCATGCGGTTCTGTTCCAGCCAGCCCTGCACCGCGATCATGGCGAGCTTGATCAGGTCGGCGGCGGTACCCTGCATCGGCGCATTGATCGCGGCGCGCTCGGCAGCCTGGCGGCGCATGCCGTTGGCGCCGGAAATTTCGGGCAGCCACAGGCGACGACCGAACACGGTTTCGACATAGCCCTGGGCGCGGGCGGTTTCGCGGGTGCGCTCCATGTATCGGGCCACGCCGGGATAGCGGGCGAAGTAGACTTCCATGTAGGTTTTGGCGGCGCTGTTGTCGATGCCGAGCTGCGCGGCAAGGCCGTAAGAGGACATGCCGTAGATCAGGCCGAAGTTGATGACTTTTGCATATCTGCGCTGTTCGCTGCTGACTTCTTCCGGCGCGACGCCGAATACTTCCGAGGCGGTGGCGCGGTGCACGTCCTCGCCGGCGGCGAAGGCCCTGAGCAGGCTTTCGTCGCCCGACAGGTGGGCCATGATCCTGAGTTCGATCTGCGAGTAGTCGGCGGCGATGATGCGGCTGCCCGGCGGGGCGATGAAGGCTTCGCGGATGCGCCGTCCCTCCGGGCTGCGCACCGGGATGTTCTGCAGGTTGGGGTCGGAGCTCGCCAGCCGCCCGGTCACCGCCACCGCCTGGTTGTAGCGGGTGTGGACGCGACCGGTTTGCGGGTCGAGCATGCGCGGCAGCTTGTCGGTGTAGGTGGACTTGAGCTTGGCCACGCCGCGGTATTCGAGCAGCAATTTCGGTAGCGGGTAGTCCAGCGCCAGCTCCTGCAGCACGTTCTCGTCGGTGGAGGGGGTGCCGCCCGGGGTTTTCTTTTTTACCGGCAGTTTGAGCTGGTCGAACAGGATTTCCTGGATCTGCTTGGGCGAGTTGAGGTTGAAGGGTTGGCCCGCCAACTGGTGCGCTTCCTTCTCCAGCCGCAGCATGCTGGTGCCGAGTTCGTGGCTTTGCTGGGCGAGTAGTTGGGTATCCAGCAATACGCCGTTGCGCTCCACGGTGAAGAGCACGTCGAGCAGGGGCATTTCGATGTTGCGGTAAATGAAGCCCAGCTTGGCATCGGGTGCTATCTGCGGGAACAGGGCCTGGTGCAGTTGCAGGGTGATGTCGGCATCCTCCGCCGCATAGCGTGTGGCGGTTTCGATGTCTACCTGGTCGAAGCCGATCTGTTTCGCCCCCTTGCCGGCGACTTCGGCGTAGGTGATGGTCTTGGCGTCGAGGTGGCGCAGCGCCAGGGAGTCCATGTCGTGCGGCTTGTGGCTTTCGAGCACGTAGGATTGCAGCAGGGTATCGTGGACGATGCCATCGAGAATGATGCCGTGGTTGGCGAACACGTGCTTGTCGTACTTGATGTTTTGCCCGAGTTTGGGCCGGGTTTTGCTTTCCAGCAGGGGCTTGAGCCGGTTCAGCACCATTTCCCGATCAAGCTGCTGAGGCGCACCGGCGTAGTGGTGGGCGAGCGGGATGTAGGCGGCGTGGTGCGGCTCCAGCGCCAGGGAGATGCCGACGATCTTCGCCGCAAGCGGGTCGAGGCTGGTGGTTTCGGTGTCGACCGAAATCAGTTCGGCGCGCTCCAGTCGGGCTATCCAGCTGGATAGCTGGTCTTCGGTTAATACCGTTTCATAAATCGCTTCCTTGGCTTCACGTAGGGCGTCAATAAGCGAAGCGCATTGCGCCGTATGTTGCTCGACATGGCGCAATGCGCGAAGCTTTTGACACCCTACCTGATCTGATAACTCCTTCAGCCAGGTCTTGAATTCGCAGCGCTCGAACAGTTCGATCAGCTTGGGCGTGTCCTGCGGTTGCGGGCCAAGTTCGGTCAGTTTCACCGGCAGCTCTACATCGCGCTTGATGGTGACGAGTTCCTTGCCCTTGGGCAGCCAGTCCAGGGTGTTGCGCAGGTTTTCGCCGACCACGCCGCCAATCTCGCTGGCGTGGGCGATCAGGTTGTCGAGCGAGCCATATTGGGCCAGCCATTTGACGGCCGTCTTCGGGCCGACTTTGTCCACGCCGGGCACGCCGTCCACGGCATCGCCGACCAGGCCGAGGTAGTCGACGATGCGAGTGGCGGGCACGCCGAACTTGGCGGTGACGCCGGCCTCGTCGAGTTTTTCGTTGCTCATGGTGTTGACCAGCGTAACGTGCGGATTGACCAGCTGCGCCATGTCCTTGTCGCCAGTCGAGATCACGGTGCGAATGCCCTGGCGCCAAGCCAGTTCGGCCAAGGTGCCGATGACGTCGTCGGCTTCCACCCCGTCCACCATCAGCAGCGGCCAGCCCATGGCGCGGATCGCCTCGTGCAGCGGCTCGATCTGGCGAACCAGGTCGTCCGGCATCGGCGGGCGGTGGGCCTTGTATTGCGGGTAGAGGTCGTCGCGGAAGGTTTTCCCTTTGGCGTCGAACACACAGGCGCTGTAATCGGCGTTATAATCCTTGTGCAGGCGGCGCAGCATGTTGAGCACGCCGTAGATTGCTCCGGTCGGCTCGTTGTGGCGGTTGCGCAGATCCGGCAGCGCGTGAAAAGCGCGGTACAGATAAGATGATCCGTCCACCAGCAGCAGCGTTTTAGTTTCCATTTGCGGTTAACCTTTATGAACGGCTCAGAAAAAATCCCGAAAATGCAGGGTACGGACATTGCCGGGCACGCCTATTCGGCCAGGGAATCCTGGCGCGTGTTCGAGATTATGGCAGAATTTGTCGAGGCGACGGAGCGCCTGAGCTGCATTCGTCCGGCGGTGAGCGTTTTCGGTAGCGCCCGCACCCCCCTCGATCATACTTATTACCAGCTGACCGAGGAAATCTCCCGGCAGTTGTCCGATGCCGGTTTCAGCGTGATTTCCGGCGGCGGCCCGGGCATCATGGAGGCGGCCAACAAGGGTGCTTTTTTCGGCAAATCTCCCAGCGTCGGCCTGAACATCCAGCTTCCGCATGAACAGCACACCAATCTATACCAGAACATCAGCCAGACTTTCCGCCATTTTTTCGCGCGCAAGGTGATGTTCGTCAAGTTCGCCACGGCCTACGTCGTGATGCCCGGCGGCTTCGGCACCCTGGACGAGCTGATGGAGGCGCTGACCCTGGTGCAGACCGGCAAGACCCGCAAGATCCCGATCATCCTGGTGCATGAGCCTTACTGGCGCGGCCTGGTGGACTGGTTCAAGGATACCTTGGTCAAGGAGGGAACGATTGATGCAGCTGACCTGAACCTGATCCAGATCATCGATGATCCCAAGGCCGTGGTGGACGCGATCTTCAAGTACTATGAAACCCGCGGTTTCGAGCCTTCCGCCGCCGAGCAGGAAATGCTGCTCAGCCTGTAACGTGTTTCACATCAATGTATAATGTGCCCTTATCGCCGAGGAAAAAACATGCGCGCCCTGATCGCCCTATTGCTGATTGCCCTGACACTGCCTGCCTATGCGGAAGGCGCCAAATCCCTGCCGAAGGATCTGCAGCCGGTGCCCGAGCCCCCTGCGGCGCCCGCCGGCATGGAACTCGACCCGGCCTTCGAGCCGCAGGTGACCATCATCAAGCGCGGCGAGGAAAAAGTCGAGGAATACCGCATCGGTGGCAAGCTGTACATGCTGAAAGTCACGCCGCCTCATGGTGTGCCCTACTACCTGGTCGACCAAAAAGGGGACGGGCAATTCTCCCGTCAGGACAATCTGGATTCCGGCGTGCGTGTGCCGCAGTGGGTGTTGATCCGCTTCTGAAAGACAGCTGATAGCTGATAGCTAAAAACCCATGTCCGTTTTTACTACCGTTTCCAGGGATGAACTCACTGCCTGGCTGAAGAATTATTCCCTCGGCAACCTGGTCGATTTGCAGGGTATTTCTGCGGGCATCGAAAACACCAATTATTTTGTGACCACCAGCCATGCGCGCTACGTGCTGACTCTATTCGAAAATCTTACTCGCGCAGAGTTGCCGTTTTTTCTCAACCTGCTCGACCATCTTGCCTCCCACGGCATCCCCTGTCCACGGCCGATCGCCAGCTTGGGAAACAGCTTTCTTGGTGAGTTGAACGGCAAGCCGGCCTGCATTGTCAGCTGCCTTGAGGGCGGGTCGCTGGATCAGCCGAATCCGACCCATTGTGCCCAGGTGGGTGAAATGCTCGCCGATATGCACCTCGCCGGCCGTTCCTATAAGGTTGAAATGCCGAACCCGCGCGGTCTGGCCTGGTGGAAGGCGACCGCGCCACTGGTGCTGCCCAAGCTGCCGCCCGAGGAAACCGAACTGCTCAGCCAGGAAATCAGCTACCAGTCCGGCTTCCGCTTCGAGGATCTGCCGCGCGGCGTGATCCACGCCGACCTGTTCCGCGATAATGTATTATTCAAGGACGACACCCTGAGCGGCGCGATTGATTTTTACTACGCCTGCAGCGGCGCCTGGCTTTACGACTTGGCGATTACGGTAAACGACTGGTGCGTCGCCGAGGATGGCTCGCTCGACCCGGCACGGACGTCGGCCATGCTGCAAGCCTATCAGGGCACCCGTCCACTCTCCGAAATGGAGCAGCAGGCATGGCCGGCGATGCTGCGCGCAGGAGCCCTGCGTTTCTGGCTGTCGCGCCTCTACGATTTTCATTTCCCGAGGCCGGGCGAACTCACTCATGCCAAGGATCCGGCCCATTTCCGACGTATCCTGCAGCGGCATGTGGCGGCGCCGTCGGAATCACCATTTTTTGTAAGGAATAAACATGGAAATTCGTAAAGTGGATGCTGGACAGGGCTGGCGGTGGATAGCAGACGGTTTTGGTTTGTTCAGGAAAAATCCGCCGATCTGGATTACGCTGTTTGTGATCTATTTCCTGATCGTCATCGTGGTTTCCATCATTCCTGTGGTGGGGCCGCTGGTGATGACGCTGCTGGCGCCAGTGTTTACCGCTGGCTTCATGCTGGCCTGTCGCGACGTGGAGGTGGGTGAAGAGCTCGAACTGGGCTATCTGATCGCAGGATTCAAGCACAACACCGGTCAGCTCATTACCGTGGGCGGCCTGTATCTGGTGGGTTCGATCACCATCCTGGGGCTGATGATGATGGCGGGTGGCGGTTCCATTCTCGGCTCTGCGGCGCTGGGCCAGATGCAAGGCATGGAGCCGAACGAGGTGATGGTCGGGGCGATGGGGGGGGCGCTGATCGCCCTGCTTGTCGCCATGGCGCTGCTGATCCCGCTGCTGATGGCATATTGGTTCGCCCCGGCGCTGGTGGTATTGCGCAACATGACGGCCATGGACGCGATGAAGCTGAGCTTTTTGGGCTCCCTGCGCAATATGTGGCCGTTTCTGATTTACGGGGTGATTGCCTTTATCCTGATGATGATCGCCATGATCCCTTTCGGTCTCGGCATGCTGATTCTGGTGCCGGTACTGAACGCCTCGATTTATCTGGGCTATAAGGATATTTTTCCGGCTGAGGCCGAGCAGGAAACTGATTCGCCCATGCTGCCGGCGTAATTTCCTTTTTCAGCCTATGCTCAAGCCGCCGTCAGCTTGGCATACTCCAACTCGCGTAAGGCGTAATGTAGGGTGCCAATAAGCGAAGCGCATTGCACCGGATGTTTTGCGAGTTGGGCGACAAGTCGCCCATCCCTGCGAACCCCATTTCAGTCGGTGCAATAACGATTGCGCCACACAGGCTGACCTCTTTAAATTTGCGAAAAATCAGGTACCAGGTCTTGCCTTAACGCATTTCCAGCCTTGATCTAAAGTCTGGGTCAATGGCAAGTTCACCTTGGAGTGGTACGGCCACCCTTGATTGATTTTTTCAATTCCTTACTATAAGGTAAGGTCTTGTGAAACAGGAGGGTTTATGTCGACTGCAACTATGACCAGCAAGGGTCAGATCACCATTCCTGCCATCGTGCGAGCCGCGCTCGGCGTTGAGGCTGGAGACAGGGTGGAGTTTGTCCAGGTTGAACCCGGACATTTTGAGCTAGTGGCCGCTACGCAGTCGGTGACTGCTCTGAAGGGGCTAGTGCGCAAGCCTGCTTCACCCGTAACGATTGCGGAGATGAATGAAGCTATCGCGGCCCAAGGGGCTAAAGCAAGATGATTGGCTTAGATACGAATGTTCTTGTTCGTTATGTCGCACAGGACGATCCAAAGCAGTCGCCCAAGGCAACGCGCCTGATCGAGTCATTAACAGTGGATGCGCCGGGCTACGTCAGCATCGTTTCGGTGGTGGAGCTGGTGTGGGTGCTGACGGGTTGCTACGCATCAACCAAAGGCGAGATTTGCGAGGTGCTGGAAACGCTGCTACGCACCAAGGAAATTATCGTGGCGCATGCCGATACCATGTGGAAAGCTTTGCGACTGTTCAAGGAAGGCAAGGCTGATTTTGCAGACTGCCTGATAGAGCGATCAGCTAATGAAGCCGGGTGCGGCTATACGACAACATTTGATCGCGACGCTGCCAAGCATTGCGGCATGCGGTTAATTGACTGACCATGTGCATTTGGCAGATGCAGCCGACACCCCGATTCACCCAAAGAACCGAGCTGGCAATTCATGAGTGATTTTGCCTGAATGGATCGAGGGTAGCTTTCGACTCCGTTTCAAGCCGCCGTCAATTTAGCATACTCCAGCGCCAGCCACTTCACCCCGGCATTGCGGAATTTCACCTGTACCCTTGCATCCGCGCCGCTGCCCTCGCAGTTGACGATCACGCCCGAGCCGAACTTGGCGTGAGCCACATTCTGGCCGACATGCCAGGGCGAGCTTGAGTCGAAGTAGGGTGGGTACGTTTTTGTGCGTGGGAGCGACCTCCCGGTCGCGATTTTCGTGACCGGGAGGTCGCTCCCACAATACGAAAACGGCACCCCACCCGGCACCGGGTTGATCCGTTTCAGCAGGTTTTCCGGGATTTCGTCCAAAAAACGCGAAGCCAGCCCGTAACGGAACTGGCCGTGCAGCATCCGGCTCTGCGCCAGGCTGAGGTAAAGCCTGCGCCGGGCGCGGGTGATGGCGACGTACATCAGGCGCCGCTCTTCTTCGACGCCGCCGTTTTCGTTCATCGCGTTTTCATGGGGAAACAGCCCTTCCTCCAGACCGCTCAAAAACACGGCGTGAAACTCCAGCCCCTTGGCCGCATGCACCGTCATCAACTGGAGCGCGTCGCTGCCTTCCCCGGCCTGATGCTCGCCCGCTTCCAGCGCGGCGTGGGTCAAGAAAGCGATGAGGCTGTCGTCCTCGTTTTCGTTGACGAAGCCGACGGCGGCATTGACCAGTTCGTTGAGGTTATCGACCCGGTCGGCACCGTCCTTTTCGGCCTGAAAATGGGCAATCAGGCCGCTGTGCGCCAGCATGTGCTCGATCTGTTCCGGTAATGGCAGGCCTGCACAGGTGTCCCGCATCGACCCGATAAGTGCGAGGAAGGCGCCGATGCTCGCTCCCGCCTTGCCACCGAGCTGTCCGCTTTTCGCCGCCTGCCACAGGCTGGATTGGTTTTGTTTGGCGATTTCCTGCAATTGCTCCAGGCTGCGCGCGCCGATGCCGCGCGCAGGGAAATTGATGACCCGCATCAGCGCGCCGTCGTCGTCGGTGTTGCCGATCAGGCGCAAATAGGCCAGCGCGTGCTTGATCTCCTGGCGCTCGAAGAAGCGCAGGCCACCATGGACGCGGTAGGGGATGCCGGCACTGAACAGGGCATGCTCCAGCACGCGGGATTGGGCGTTGGAGCGGTACAGCAAGGCGATATGGGCGAATGCCACGCCGTCGCGCTTCAGCGCCTTGGCCTCGTCGACGATGAACTGGGCTTCTTCCTGATCGTTGGCGGTCTCGTACAGGCGGATCGGTTCGCCGGTGCTCTCGGCGGTCCACAGGTTCTTGCCGAGCCGGGTGCGGTTGTGGGCGATCAGGGCGTTGGCGGCCTCCAGGATGTTGCCCTGAGAACGGTAGTTCTGCTCCAGCTTGATGACTTTTTCGACGCCGAAATCGCGCTTGAAATCCTGCATGTTGCCCACCCGCGCGCCACGGAAGGCGTAGATCGACTGGTCGTCGTCGCCGACCGCGAACACGGCGGCATCCGGCCCAGCCAGTTGCTTGAGCCAGAGGTACTGGAGGCGGTTGGTGTCCTGGAACTCGTCCACCAGGATGTGGCGAAAGCGGCTCTGGTAATGGGCGCGCAAGGCGGTATCGCGGGAAAGCAGCTCGTAGCTGCGCAGCAGCAGCTCGGCGAAATCCACCACGCCCTCGCGCTGGCACTGTTCGTCGTAGGCGGCGAACAGTTCCTGCTGCTTGCGCGTGTAGGGGTCGTAAGCCTCCACGTCCCTGGCTCGCAGCCCCTGATCCTTGGTGTTGTTGATGAAATGTTGCAACTGCTTGGGCGGGTATTTCTCATCATCGACATCAAGCGCCTTGAGCAGGCGCTTGATCGCGCCGAGCTGGTCGGCGGAATCGAGAATCTGGAACAGCGCGGGCAAGCCGGCCTCGCGGTGATGGGCGCGCAGCAGGCGGTTGCACAGGCCGTGGAAAGTGCCGACCCACATGCCGCGAGTGTTGATCGGCAGCATCGCGGAAAGCCGCGTCAGCATTTCCTTGGCCGCCTTGTTGGTGAAGGTGACGGCGAGTATCCCGGCGGGGCTGACCTGACCGGTCTGGATCAGGTAGGCGATGCGGGTGGTCAGCACCCGCGTCTTGCCGCTGCCGGCACCAGCCAGGATCAGCGCGGACTGGTGTGGCAGGGTGGCGGCTTCGAGTTGTTCGGGGTTAAGGCCGGCAAGAAAGGACTGGGGCATGGCGTGGTAAGATTCTGAGCTGCGGGAAACCCATTATAAAGCATGGCAACGGAGGAAACACGATGGCAAAACTGATGTATTTCGCGCAACTGGCAGAAACGCTGGGCCGCACCTCGGAACAGGTGGTGCTGTCGGCGTCGGTGGGCGATGTGAAAACGTTGATCGACTGGCTGGGGCGGCGCGACGAGGCGTACAGGAAGGGTCTGGCGGAGGGCAAGGGGCTGGCGATAACGGTGAATCGGGCGGCGGCGACCTTGGAAACGGCCATCCATGACGTTGACGAGATTGCCTTTATTCCGGAACGGCTGAAATAAAAAACCCGGATGGCGGGTGAACCGACATCCGGGTTTGTCTGCTGCGGCTCTCGATGCTTACTTCTTGCTGCTCTTCTTTTTGTTTTCCATCATGTCTTGAATAATGGGGGCGAAGATCACTTCCATCGCGAGACCCATCTTGCCGCCGGGTACTACCAAGGTATTGCGGCGCGACATGAACGACTCGTGGATCATGCTTTGCAGATAGGGAAAGTCGATCCCCTTGGGATCCTTGAAGCGGATCACCACGAAGCTTTCGTCCGGCGTCGGGATGTCGTTGGCGATAAAGGGATTGGAAGTGTCTACTGTCGGCACGCGCTGGAAGTTGATGTCGGTGCGCGAGAACTGAGGTGTGATGAAATTCATGTAATCAGGCATACGGCGCAGGATGGTGTCCACCGTTGCTTCCGCCGAATAGCCGCGCTCCTTGTTGTCGCGGTGGATTTTTTGGATCCATTCCAGGTTGACGATGGGCACCACGCCGATGCCTAGATCCACATACTTGGACGCATCGACCTCGCCGTCTGTCACCATGCCGTGCAGACCTTCGTAGAACAGAAGGTCAGTATCGTCGGGGAGGTCTTCCCAAGGCGTGAATTCGCCGGCGCCCAGTTTGGTTTTCAGTTTCAGGCGGGTATTGTGCGTTTCGGCTTCATCGGCGTTGTGCAGGTAGTAGCGTTTCTTGCCGGTGCCGGTTTCGCCGTAGCCCTTGAACAGCGCTTCGATCTTGTCGTAGTGGTTGGCTTCCGGGCCGAAATGGCTGAAATGATTGTTGCCCTGAGCCTCGGCTTTTTTCACGGCTTCCTTGAATTGAACCCGGCTCAGTGAATGGAAGCTGTCGCCCTCCACCACGGCCGCCCGAACCTTCTTCCTAAGGAAGATATGTTCGAACGCAACCTTGACGGTGGTGGTGCCGGCGCCGGACGAACC
>PFJY01000050.1:11203-11540 GCA_002784065.1 Hydrogenophilales bacterium CG_4_10_14_3_um_filter_58_23
ATTGCTGCGCTAAAAATTCAGCTGACAAATTAGGTAATAAGTAGCCATCAACTCCTTCGGGGTTACTATACGGGCTAACATTTTGGCGATGCTGTACTATATTCTCAGCCGCTTGCGTAAATTGTTGATCCGCATTAATTGCGGTGAGCTGACACGCGCTTAGTGAGCACACTAAAGTGACACTTAATAAGGAAAGACGCATTTGTTTTGAAAGAGATAAATTCATAGTGATTGATCTTAGTAATATTACAGATGTGATAAACCTATAGTAGCCTAGATAAATAGCAAATAGATATACGACCAACTGCGCAAAATATACGCCCGTGAGACATTGTAT
>PFJY01000169.1 GCA_002784065.1 Hydrogenophilales bacterium CG_4_10_14_3_um_filter_58_23
TCCAATCACACCTAATCTTGCCGCTTCAGGCTCATTCCTGGTTGGAAATACAGGCCTCGTTCAGGCTCATTCCTCATTGGACAAGGCTCCGGCTGTTCATGCGGGGGAAATAGGCGTAAAGTTGAGGTTGGCTGGAAGTGGGTAGGCCGGACGGGATGCAAGCTGAGCTTGAAATTTGAAAAACGGGCACACCTTAAATTAGATGGAAATCTGTCTTGACAGGGCGTGCCACTATCACTAAGGAGCGTAACCATGCAAGGAATGGGCGGCATCAAGAAAATGGCATTGGCTTTTACAATCGCCGGAACCATGGCGCTGGCGGGATGTGGCGGCGGGGGGGGCGGTAGTCCCACTGCGCCAACATCGGTAACGGTGTCGCCTTCGCTGGGCAAGTTTTCATCGGGCGCCCATGTTTTCATTCGTGACCCCAAAAATATTTCCGGAGAGTTGGGACATGCCGATACCGATGCCACTGGCAAGGCCACCGTCAACATTGGCAGCTACAGCGGCCCGATGCTGATTGAGGTGACAGGTGGTGCCGGCATAACCTACTACGATGAAGGCACCGACTTACCTCAACCTTTTACCGGCACGGATACACTTCGCGCCCTTGCCCCAGAGGTGCTGTCTGAGGTTGGCGTCACCCTCGCCACCCATGCGGCGGTAGCCAGGGCCGAAGCCGACAAAACGTTAGCGAATCTTAGCGTCGATGACATCAAGATTGCCAACAATAAGGTCGCTGCTGCGCTGGGTATTATCGATGTGCTGCAGGCGCCCACGCTGGTAGGGGAAAAAGCAAAAGCTCTTGACATGGCCAAAGCGGCCGGCCAATACGCCCTGCAACTGGCTGCCTGGGCGAACCTGGCCAAAAACAACAACAACAAGACGCCGTTGGTTATGGCCAAGGACCTGGCCGATGATCTCACCGATGACAAGCTGGACGGCAAGAAGGGCAATATGAATATTGCCGGTATTTTGTATACTGGCAGCAGTATTAGAGACGATCTGATAGCCACGATTAAAACGGCAGCAGCAGACTTTGCCACTACTGATAGCGAGAATCTCATAAAGGCCGATCCGGCTTTATATGCCAATGTAACCCCAGATGTCACTAACATCACGGTTCCCTCCGGCGTCAATCTCACCGACCTGCAAAAAGCCAAAGCCCTCTTCAGAGAGCTGCGCACCACGCTGGGCGCGTTTTCCAATGGAACCAAGACCGGTTTCCTGGACACCCAAGCCACGCGTATGCACGACGACCTCAACGCCAACGTGACCCCGGAGATGTCCAAGGTTGCCGGGCGTATTTCCGCGCTTACCAAGGCGATGGGCGTGTTCGAGGATGCTAAGGCTTACACATCCGGCAATACTTACGGCATGATGTCAGGCTCCAATCCGCTGACATCCGGAAATACCCTGGTTCGCCAAAGCGGCGACTTTAACGCGGTGTTGAATGGATATGGCTCTTTTGATTACTGCTGGACGGATTCCCTTACGCCTTCGGCAATAAGCAAAGTGACTTGCGCCCATGCGGGTAAGGATTCCTATGACGTGGCCAACAACCGAGTAAAGATGGTTGTCTATGTGCTGACCGGCACAGAAACTCACCAGTACACCTATACGGCCACCCGGTATAACCTGGCGGTGTCATCAGGTGCGTTTACTTCTGCGGCAGGAGTTCCCGAAGGCAGCGGCACCGTTTCCTATACGGCAAGCGGCGCTACGGTGACTGGGCTCACGCTCAACGGCACCCTGCCACCTTCGGCCTTCAATTCCGACGGCACGCCAGCCACCGGGGTAGACACGGTGGCCCTTTCCGCTGCGCGTACCGCACTGACAACGGCCTACAACTACCGCTACGCCCTGTCTGGTTCGGTATCGACCACCAATCTGGCGGATTCGGCCAAGGTCGTAAGCTTGTCTCTCGATAGCGGCAGCTATATCGACCTGGACGAGGGAGCCGACCCGACCCACACTGATGCCAAAATCCTGGCGCTCAAAATGATCGGCACGGCGAAGACGGCCGCAACCCAGTTTACCGGCACTCTGGATATGGGTTCTGTCGTGGCCAATGCGGATGGGCAGAACCCCATACCCACCAGCGTGGTCTTCAATGGCAGCATCAGCGACCTGTCCACCGGAGGCGCCGGGCAAATTCTGACCGGCAAACTGGAAGCGACGGTGGCCAGTTACAACCTGTACCACTCGACGCAAGCCGATTCAGCCACCAACTACAAGCATGTCACCTTGACCTTCACCGGCACGGTGCAGGCGCCTAGTCGGCCACTGATGACTCTGGTGCTGTCGGCCACCAGAACCGGTTTAACGACAAACACCGCTACGCTGAACTATAGCTATGGTACCGTCAGCATTACCGGTAGCGGTACGCGGGACAGCGCAAATCCGGCCAGCGATACTTTGACACTGACCAACCAGGACGGTATCCAGGTGGTATTGGCGTCCGGCGCAGATGGGCATGTAACCAAAGCTGGCGTCACCTTGGCGACCATTACCAGCAGCAACAACATGATCGGTTACGTGGACGGTGCCAGCGAATCGATGATGTAATGCGCTGACTTTGTGTATCATCGAATCCGGCGGAGTTTCCGCCGGATTTTTTTTGGGCGAAATGATGAAAATATTTGGGAAATCAACCCTGGCCGCCGGGTTGGCCTTGTTGCCGGTTTTGGCTTGCGCCGAGGGTTTGCTGGCGGTGGACAATCCGGCCAATAACGGCACGGGGCGGGGAGCCTATGCGTCCGTGCAGGCCTTCGAGGGCAACGATCAGGTGGCGGTGCGCCAGTACGGCGGCGACTGGCAGGGCGACTACTCGCCGCGTAATGGCGCCAATCTGGGCCTGTTGGCGGCCCGTGCCGAAACCGGCGCGCAGTGGCAGGGCTACCGGCTGGGGGCGCTGTACCGCGCCGAGGCGCTGGTGGAAGCCAGCCGGGATGCTTCCGATCTGGTGCGGCAGTACAAGCAGAGCAGTGGCTACGATGTGGGTCGGACCTATCAGCTCGACTATCGCCTCAAGGGTTTCGAGGCGGATGGCGCACACCTCAGCAAAAGCTTCCAGAGCGCATTGGGGGGCGACTGGCGGCTGGACTGGGGCCTGGGGCTGTCTTACCTGCGCGGCCAGCGGGTGAGGGTGGAAACCGTGTCCGGCCAGGTGGCAACGCTCAATACCAAGGACTTCAACGCCAATGCGACTCTGGAAGATAGCGACAGCAAAATCGATGTGACGAACATGGCGAAATTCAATGCGCCGTTTGGCCGCCTGGCCTCCCCGTCGGGGCAGGGCTATGCGCTGGATGCGGGCCTGGTGCTGCGGAATAGTGAAAGCGGCCTGCGCGCCGAACTGGCGGTGGCTGATCTGGCGGGGCGCATGGCGTGGAAGGATTTGCCTGCCAATGTGGTGAATTACA
This sequence comes from Hydrogenophilales bacterium CG_4_10_14_3_um_filter_58_23, assembly GCA_002784065.1. GTDB lineage: Bacteria > Pseudomonadota > Gammaproteobacteria > Burkholderiales > Sulfuricellaceae > Sulfuricella. Next base: position 3,426 of record PFJY01000169.1, read on the forward strand.
GCACCGCGACAAAATATTACGACGCCGATGGCTTCGTGCAATTTAACCCCACCGCCACCCGGGTCAGCAGCTACCGGGACCTGACTCAGACCCTCGACCCCAAGGTCTGGATGGCGGTGGCGTATCCCCTGGGCAATTTCGAGGTGCAGGGCGCCACCAGCTTTACCCGTGGCTACTGGTTTCCCCAGGCTGGGGTGACGGTTCATTTGGACCCGTCGTGGCAGGTCAAGGCGGACTACGATTTCCGCTTCAAGACCGTGGGCCTTGATCTTCGCCACCGCTGGTTCTCCATCGGGCTGCGGGCGGATAGCACCGAGGTGAGTTCTGCCAAGGCTTACGGGCTGAATGCCGGCGTCAATATTTCTTTTTGAGCAAGGGTGCAATAACCTAAAGGCATTGCGCCGGATGTCAGCGCAAGTTCCGGCATCGGGTTTGGCATTCTCGCCATGGCCTTGAAATCCGGAATACCGAAACTTACGCGACTTCTTCTTCCGTCTGCTGTTGCAGCGCCCACATTTGCGCGTATACGCCGTTTCTGGCCAGCAGCTCCGGGTGCCGTCCACGCTCGATAATGCGCCCGGCATCCATGACCAGTATCTCGTCGGCTTCGACCACAGTGGAAAGCCGGTGCGCGATGATCAGGCTGGTGCGGCTTCGGGCGATTTCCAGCAGCTCGGCCTGGATGGCTTTTTCGGTTTTGGTGTCGAGCGCGGAGGTGGCTTCGTCCAGAACCAGGATCACAGGATTCTTCAACAAAGTGCGGGCGATGGCGACGCGCTGTTTTTCGCCGCCGGAGAGCTTCAGGCCGCGTTCGCCGACCATGGTGTCCCAGCCTTGCGGCAGGGATTCGATAAAGTCCAGGATGTGCGCGGCGCGGGCGGCATTGATGACCTCATCGCGCGCGGCATCGGGGTGGCCATAGGCGATGTTGTAGTAAATGCTGTCGTTGAACAGCACGGTGTCCTGCGGCACCACGCCGATGGCCGCGCGCAGGCTGTCCTGGCTGATGTGGCGAATGTCCTGTCCGTCGATCTGGATACTGCCTTCATTCGTGTCATAAAAGCGGAATAGCAACCGCGCCAGGGTGGATTTTCCCGCGCCGCTCGCACCCACTGCGGCCACGGTTTTTCCCGCCGGGATGGTGAAGCTGACATCACGCAGAATCGGACGGTCGGCGTTGTAGGCGAAGCTGACGTGCTCGAACTTCACTTCCCCGCCCAGCACGGCCAGGGTGCGCGCATCTGGCGCATCCTCCACTTCTTTCAGACGATGCAGCAGGGCAAACATGCGCTCCACGTCGGTCATGGATTGCTTGATCTGGCGGTACATCACGCCGAGAAAGCTCAAAGGCTGGAACATCTGCAACAGGAAGGCGTTGACCATGACCAGATCGCCCAGCGTGAGTGTGCCCGCCACCACGCCATTCGCCGCACGCAGCACCATCAGCGTGACGCCGATGGCGATGGTGCCCGCCTGCGCCGCATTCAGCAGGCCGAGAGAACGCTGGGATTGCAAGGCCACCCGCTCCCATTCCGCCAGACTGGCATCGTAACGCGCTGCTTCGTAGCGCTCGTTGCCGAAGTATTTCACCGTCTCATAGTTCAACAGGCTGTCGATGGCGCGGCCATAGGCTTCGGAATCCAGCGCGTTGGCGCGGCGCACGAACTGCGTGCGCCAGTCGGTAATGGTCACGGTAAACCCGATATACGCCGCCAGCGTCACCAGCGTAATCAGCCCGAACACCCAGTCCAGCTTGACGAACAGAATGACCGCCACCATCAGGATTTCCAGCACGGTGGGCGTGATGCGGAACAGCAAAAATCCCACCAGACTGGAAATGGCCTTGGCGCCGCGATCGATGTCGCGGGTGATGCCGCCGGTCTGTCGCTCCAGGTGAAAGCGCAGCGACAGCGCATGCAAGTGCTGGAACACCGCCATGCTCACCCGGCGCATGGCGCGCTGCGTGACCTTGCCGAACACCACATCGCGCAGGTCGGCAAACGTGGTGCTGGCAAAGCGCAACAGGCCATAAGCGATGATCAGCGCCAGCGGCAAAACCAGACTGGCGCGCGACTTGTCCAGCGCGTCGATGATCTCCTTCAACACCAGCGGCACCATCACCGCCGCCAGCTTTGCGCCGATCAACAAGGCCAGCGCCAGTAATACCCGCCCACGAAACTCCCACAGATAGGGAAACAGGCGGCCGATCGAACGCAAATCGGTTTCACCGGGCTGGGGCGTTGCGCCGGAATGGGAATGCTCGAAGTGGGACATCAAATCTTAAGACTCTCGCTTGGGGAATCTCGGTTATTAAGGGGGTAATTATTTCACACCGCACAGCATCTGCCCAACTTTGCTTTACCTTGCCGCCACAGAGGTTAATAATTCTAGCAAGGTCGCATAGAATAGATAGGGAGCCCACCATGAGTCACAAGCATAGCAGCCTGCTACGAGCCATCTTCCATGACCCGGTCAGCGGCAATATTCACTGGCGTGAAATCGAATCCATGCTGCATCACATGGGCGCCAGCGTCGCCTCGGCGCATGGCGCTCGCTTTCACGTCACATTGAACGGTTTTGAGGAATTCCTGCACCACCCTCATCAAAGCAATGTCTGCGACAAGATGCTGATCAAGCAGTTGCGCGAATTTCTTGCCCGTGCCGGGGTGACGCCGTCGAGTTACGAGAACGAGGCATAACATCGGCGGCAAACCCCGGACTGGATGCTGCTATATTAAAGCGAGCGGACTATTTTCGGGAGCGACGATGAGCAGCTTGATCGCACATGCCGCCTGGCGGCGCGTGGCCATGGTGGCGCTGTTGGCGGTGGTTCTGCCCGTCATGGCGGGCAGCAAACAACAGGAGGGCAGGAACATGATGTTGACTTCCACGGTGTTCTTTCAGGGCGGCATGATCCCGCAGCGCTATACCTGCGATGGGTCGGATATCTCTCCGCCGTTGGCCTGGTCAGGATTGCCGGCCGGAACAAAAAGCCTGGTGCTGATCGTGGATGACCCCGATGCGCCCGACCCGGCTGCGCCCAGGATGATCTGGGTGCATTGGGTGCTGTACAACCTGCCGCCGATTGCGGGTGAATTGCCTGAGGGCGTTCCGGCAAAGGTGCTGCCGTCAGGGACGTTGCAAGGGGTGAACGACTGGCAGCGCACGAGTTATGGGGGGCCATGCCCGCCGCTGGGACGCCACCGCTATTTTTACAAGCTGTATGCGCTGGATGCGGTTCTGCCGGATCTGGGCAGGCCGGCCAAAGCGGTGGTGGAAAAGGCCATGCAGGGGCACATTCTCGGCCATGCGGAACTGATGGGGCAATATCAGCGCAGCCGATAGTCTTCTGGCCTACCCTTATTTGGCGTTGTGCTCCAGCGTGATGCCGACCAGTTCGATAATGATGCCCAGGGCGAGCAGCAGGGCACCTTGCCAGACTTCCGGGGCGAGGAACATCAGGATTGCGCCCAGCGCCACCATGATTAGTGCGCTGGTTCGCCGGATGCGTGTGTTTTTGATCATGTCGGGCCACCTTCTGCTATTTTTATAAAGTATAGTGCCTGCGCAAAGGGTGCGTGATTTTTAACGCTGCCGATGCCGCCTGCTATCAGGTGGAAAGTACAAAGAAGCGCGATAAAACCAATGGCTATGTCATCATCGTTTGTTGGCGTCACATAACATCATGAATTCACGTGAAATTATGTAGGGTGGAAAAAGTGTAGCGTTTCCACCGGCGGACGGTGGATACGCGCTACGCGCTTTATCCACCCTACCTGTCTTCAACAATTAAAAGTAACATAGCCAAACCAATTTGTTTAGTTTAGGGCGACTACTCAGGTCGAAGCGATATGCCCAAAATAACCACCGATCCAGTCCTCTCTCCCGCAAGGGGGTTAATCAGCGGTTCCTTAACTTCTATTCTTTCTTGGCGAGCTTGGTGCGGAATTCCTCGAGCTTGGCCTCATAGTCCGCCGCTTCCCCATAATCCAGGAAACGGGCATAACGCGAATGAGTGCCGAGTATCTTGCGCGCATGCTTGATCGGGCAAAAGTACTCCTCGGTTTTAGCTAAAATCGCATAGGCATAGGCAATGAGCCCGCTTCCATATGCACAATAAGTACAGTGGAATTTCTCGATGAAATTGAGGTATTCGAGTTGTTGCCGATCGAACACGATATAGTCGGCACGCCGTACCTTCGCGATTCCGTAAATCGGGAAACAGGTCGCCTGATAGAAGCTGACAAACAGGTCGAGAATAGTTAGCGGGAAAATCATGCCATAGATGATCGGCCCGGTGATCAGGTTCTGCGGACGATTGGTCACCAGCCAGCGAAAAAATCCCATCTTGAGCCGACAGTGTGCTTCCTTGATGGAACGTTCAAATTCAATGCGCTTTCCCTTGATCTGGTAGAACACGCTGGTTTCCTGTTCGTGGAGCGCGACGCTCAGTTCCTCTTCGAGGGCAGTCATTTGTGTAAGCAAATGGCGAATTCGATCATTCATGAATATGTCTCCAGTGTCGGCAATTCCGGCAATCCCTACACCAATGCGCGTAAGGTATTGGGGTTGAAAAGGTAACATATGAGGTCGAGGCTGTACGAGGAGATACTGCGCGGCACCCTGATGATCGCCACCGAGGGTGCTTTGGCGGGGCAGGTGCAAGGAGAAGGAAGGGGATTAGCCTGCTTCGATTTTCACCCAGCCCAGCACGGTGAAGAGATAGGCATCGGCTACACTGAAATCGTCGCCCATGAGGGTCGTCTTGCCCTCCAGACGCCGACTGACATGGCCGATACGTTGGACAAGGTAAAACCGCCTTCATTGAGCACGATGTGGGGCGACAGCGAACAAGCGCCGGGGCTGTGAGAGTTTCATGGCCAGCCCCTTATTCTTTGATCGCCTCGACGGGGATGGTCAGGGTCACTTCGTCGCTCACGAAGGGCGCGTATTTGCCCATGTTGAAGTCGGAACGCTTGATTTTGGCAGTGGCGTTGGCGCCGCAGGCATCCTTCTTGAGCATGGGGTGGGGCATGCAGTGGAAGGATGTCACGGTGAGCGTCACCGGTTTGGTCACGCCCTTGACGGTGAGATCGCCATCCACGGCGACCAGCTTGTCGCCATCGAATTTCACTTCGCCGGACTTGAAAGTGATGATCGGGTATTTCGCGGTATCGAAGAAATCCTCGCCCTGGATGTGCTCGTTGAACAGCGCGTAGCCGGTATCCACGGATTTGGCATCGATCGTCACATCGACCGAGCCGGTCTTGGCGGCGCGATCCAGGGTGATCTTGCCGCTGGTCTTGTCAAAGCGGCTAAGCTGGGTGGAATAGCCGAAATGGCTGTATTCGAAGCGTGGCAAAGTGTGCGTGCCGTCGATGACATAGGTTTCCGGCGCGGCCAGCGCAGCGGGGGACAGGGAAGCGGCAACGGTGAGAATCGCGAGTTTTTTCATGGTATTTCTCCTGTTGGGGGTGGGGACTACTTTAAAACGAAATGAAACTTGACCAGGACTTCGTCGGCGACCACCGAGGTGTCGCTCCACGCGCCGGAGCCGATGCCGTAGGCCAGGCGTTTCAGCGGAAAGGTTCCGTCCAGAATCAGGACGCCTTTTTCTTGTTTGAGGGTGAAAGGCGCGCGGGACTCTAGTGTTTTTCCCTTGAGGGTCGTCTTGCCGAAAGCTTCGAAGCGACCGCCGCCGAGCGCCTTGACCGCGCTTGAGACAAAGCTGGCTCTGGGGAATTCGCGGGTGTTGAACCAGTTTTTGCTTTTGAGCTCGTCGTTTGCCTCGGTGCTGCCTGCGTCGATATTGTTCAGGTCGATCTCGATCCGGGCGCGACCGGCTTCGGGCTTGGCCGGATCGATGCTGATTTGCGCGCTGAATTTCTTGAAGACGCCTTCGACCGGCACGTTCATCTGTCTGGAAACGAAAGCGATGCTGCTTTTGTCGAGCTGTACGGCGCTCAGTTCGGCGGCATGGGGGCTGACGGCAACGAGCAAGGCAAGTGCAGCAAACAAACGGGTCATCGGGAAGCTCCTTAATATCTAGTTTGGCAGGGTGGGCACGTCTTTTGTGCCCACGCTGAATAACCTTCGCTTACCGCGTGGGCATAAAAGACGTGCCCACCACGCTACATTCGGCTCGACCGGCTCGGGAAAGGCAACATCCGGGCGAGAATGTCGTCGCGGTCGATGAAATGGTGTTTGAGCGCGGCGCCGACGTGGGCGACAACCAGCCCCAGCATCCCATCGTTCAGCAGCCTGTGCACTTCCCTGAGAACGTCTCCCAGCGCCTTGTCCTTGCCGATCAGGTCGGGCAGCGGCAGCACGCCGAAATACACGGTCTGGAAGCCCTTGGCCGAACTCATCAGCCAGCCGCTGAGCGGAATTGCGAACAGCAGCACATACAGCAGGTGGTGCAGACCGTGCGCGGCGGTCCGTTCCCAGGCCGGCATGGCGGTCGGCAACGGCGGCGGGGTGTGGGTTGCGCGCCAAGCCAGGCGAGCCACGGCGACCAGGAAGACGGTGACGCCCAGCCATTTGTGATAGCTGACCAATTCGAGCTTGAGCGGAGATAGCGCCAGACCGCTCATGATGAGGCCGAGCGGGAAGGCGGCGAAAATCAGAAAAGCGACCAGCCAGTGCAGGCTGATGGCTGTTTCGGTATAGCGGGCGGAGGCGGTCATGGCGATTCTTTCATTGCGCTGGCATACTGTTGCGTGCGCTGACCAGCACCTCGCGCAGGTGGCGCAGAGACTTTTCCAGGTTGGCCAGTTCATGCGGCGAGAGTTCGACAAAAGCGCGCTGCAAATGAGCCAGGTGATCCGGGAAGATACGCTCGAACAGGGCTGCGCCCTGCGGGGTCAGTTGCACGGTCTGGCTGCGGCCGTCGCTGGGGGAGGCCACGCGCTGCACCAGTTTTTTGTCGGTCAGACGGTTGACCACGCCGGTGAGCGTTCCCTTGGTAATCAGCGTTTTTTCGCCCAGCTCCTTGAATGGCATCCCTGGCGTATTGCCGAGCGTGGCGATGATGTCGAACTGGGCCGGGGTCAGGTCGAGGGTGCGGATATGCACTGCCGAATAGGCCTCGAAAGCCTGGTAGGCGCTGGCCAATTCGCGTAGAGTGGGCAGGAATGGGGTTGGAGTCATGGTCGATAACGTCATGGTCGATAACAAGTCCTGATTAGGAGTATAATGGTTCTAGCTAGGACAAATGTCAACCCCTTTGATTGATTTTTGGTAACTACTCGGGCCGGAGTAGAAAGCGCCGCATAAACATGTAGGTTGGGTTACGCGATAAGGCCGCTAACCCAACCTACATGAGACGGCACGGGGGGAGAAAAACGACCATACCTGAGTAGTTACGATTTTTGCAAAATTAAACTCGTAACGGGGTGGCGACACAGGTTGAATTTTTCTGCATCACTGGAATCTATATTTTTAGTTACTAAGTTGAGGAGGTGAATCATGCAACCCAAGTCACATACCGGAGCGTCTATCAGTTCCTGTTCGGAAGACGATGTTTGTATCCCATTGACCTGTGATCTCTGCAAGGCCGAAATTCCGCCAAGCGCGGCGCTGACTTTTGAAGGCGCTGATTACACCGCCCACTTCTGCGGCCTGGGATGTATGGAAACCTGGAAGCGGAACCATTCCACGAAGGATTCCAAGCCTTCGGTCTGATTAGTAGAAAAAGGCGGTTGAAACCGCAAAGGCGCCAAGACGCCAGGGAAAGGCAGGAGGTTGTTCGAGTCAGAGTGCACTCCCCGCTCGTCGGGTGACTGTAAGCAATCCTTGCCTGTCTTTGGCTCGCAACTTTGAGTTTATGCGCCTTCTTCCGGCGCCGAGATTTCCAGTTTCTTCATCTTCTCCCACAGGTTCTTGCGGGTGATGCCGATGGCGGCGGCGGTTTCCTTGATGCGCCACTGGTGGGCGGTCAGCGCCTGTTCGATGTAGTGTCGTTCGGTGGTGCGGAGGTGATGGGTCAGGCTACCCGCAGACGCTTCTTCGTTTCCGCCGGAGGAGGGCGCCGGGCCGAAAAGATCCCTGGTCTTGAGCACGGGGTTGGGAGAAAGGATGCAGGCGCGTTCGATGCAGTGCCGCAATTCGCGCACGTTGCCGGGCCAGGGGAAATCCACCAGAGCCTGTGTCGCCGCCGGGTGGAGGCTGTGCTGCATCCCGGATTCTGCGGCGAATTCCTCGAGGAAGCGTTCGGTCAGCCACAGGATGTCCTCCCTGCGTTCGCGTAGCGGTGGAACAGGGATGTGGATGACGTGGATGCGATAGTAGAGGTCTTCGCGGAACTTTCCACGCTCCACCATTTTTAATAGATCCTGGTGGGTGGCGCAGACCAGCCTGATTTCCACCGGGATCGGTTTTTCGCCGCCCACCCGCACGATGGTGCGCTCCTGGATGGCGCGCAATACCTTGACCTGCATCGGTAGCGGCATGTCGCCGATTTCATCGAGAAACAGCGTGCCGCCATGAGCCTGTTCGAAATAGCCCTTTTTTTCCCGGTTGGCGCCAGTGAAGGCGCCTTTCTCGTAGCCGAACAATTCCGCCTCGAGCAGGGATTCGGTCAGCGCGCCGCAGTTGACCGCGACGAAGGGGCGCTTGCCCTGCGGGTCGAGCGCGCGGGCAACGCGTTCCTTCCCCACGCCCGATTCGCCGGTGATCAGCACCGTCCCCGAGCTGGTTGCCACCCGCGCCAGCATCGACTCGATTTCGCGCATGGCGCTGGAGATGCCGAGCGCGGAAGCCTCGCCCGGCAGGGTCTGGCCGCGCCGGCAGAGATTGCGCACCTTGTCGAGCAGGGTGCCGACCTGGAACGGCTTGGTCAGGTAGTCCTCCGCCCCCAGTTTGAGCAGGCGCACCGCGTCGTCGATTGCGCCGAAGCCGGTGATGAAGATGAACGGCGGCAGCGCCATGCCATCGTTGAGCATTTCCTCGAACAGCACCTGGCCGCTGATGTCGGGCAGACGGATGTCGCTGATTGCCACCCGGTAGCGCTTGTTGGCCAGCGTCAGGCGCGCATCGCGTCCGGTGCGGAACCAGTCGCAGACGTAGCCTTCCATTTCGAGGCGCTCCAGCAGCGATTCGCCCATGATTTCGTCGTCCTCGATCAGGCAGATGCGGGAGGGAGGTGTATTCATGATAGGCGTTCCAGGGGCAGGCGCACGGCGAATCGGACGGTACCGGGCGCGCTTTCGGCGGCAATGCTGCCGCCCAGTTGCTGCACGATCTGGTAGGTGACCCACAGGCCGAGGCCATGCCCGGTTTCCTTGGTGGTGGCGAAAGGCTCGAACAAATGGGCCATCTGTTCGTCCGTCAGCGGCCTGCCATCGTTGGCGATCGAGATGACCAGTTCCCGGTCTTCGAGCACGATGCCGCAGGCGACATGGCCGCCTTCGGGGGCGGCCTGGATCGCGTTCAGCAGCAGGTTGATCAGGATCTGGCGCACATCGGTGGCGGGCAGGGCGGCTTCGCTCAAGAGTGCGTTGCGCCATTCCAGGTTCAGGCTTTTTTTCTGCGCCTGGGGCTGGAGCAAGGTATGCACGTCCTCGATGTCGCCCGGCGCAAGCGGGTGGCTGCGAGCGCGGGCCTCCACCAGCAGGGCGCGCACCGTGTCGCTGATCTGTATCAATCCCCGCTCCAGCATACCGATCGTCTTCATCACGCGCGGGTCGATATCCGGGCGCTGCTTGAGCGTGTCCACGGCGGTCAACATGCCGCACAGGGGGTTGTTGACCTCGTGGGCGATGCCGGCCGCCAGCGACCCCACTGCCGCCAGCCGCTGGGATTGCACCATTTCGTTCTTCATCCGTTCGTTCTCCCGCAGTTCCTCCACCATCTCCGCGAATGCGGCGAACATCTGCCCCAGTTCGTCCTGATAGGCATAGGCGTCAGGGTCGAGCGCGTCCGGGATGCGCAACCTGATTTTACCCATGCGGGAAGACAGCTGCACCAGCGGCACCGCCATGCGCCGCCCCCAGTACCAGTTGATCGGCAACAGCACCACCAGCACCAGCAGGGCGATGCCACTGGCGCGCAAGGCGGTGGCCCGGAAGCGCGGGACGGACACCGTTTTTGAATAAAGAATCAGCAGCGTGCCGAGCCGCTTTTCACCGTCGGCAACGGGCGCGGCGACAAAAATCTGGTCGGAGCCTTCGATTTCGAAACTTCGGGTGGTTTCCCCTTTTATAGCCTTCAGCTTTTCCGTCAGTTCCGCATAGCGCGGCCCGAAGCGGCGGAAATCGGCCAGGGTGGGGTAGGTCTCGGGGAGGGTGGAAACGTAAACCCGATCCTGGTTGTCCAGCAGGATCAGGGCGTTCGCCTGGACAGGATTTTCCGGCGTGGCGCCATGGAAGGGGGCGTTGATGATCTCGAAGGCGCGCCACACATCGTCGTGCAGCATGGCTGGAAACAGCGTGTTGGAGAGGGTGCGTCCCAGGCTGTCGGCGCTGATGAGCACGTCCTGGCGCAGGTCGTCGTAGGCGCGGAACATCAGGGTCAGCCCCACCAGGCCGGCGGTGACCAGGATCAGCAGGCTGCCCCAGAGCGGAATCTTGATGCGAAAGCTGAGATTGAACAAAGACTTCATCACTCGCCCAGGGCTTTCATCATTTCTTTGATACCCCGGTAGATGGCGGGGTCGCCGGACGTAAAGCCGTCCAGATTGAGACGGCGCAGCAGCGCGACACCCTCGGCATTTTGTCCCATGCCGATCAGTCCATCTTGCATGGTTTTGAAATCGGCATCGCCCACCGTTCGGTGAGCGATGAAAGGCGGGAAGCCATACTCCGGTGAGCGGGCGGCGATGCGGGTGCGCACGGTCAGCTCCGGCCTGACCTTGGCCAGCGTATCCCACACGAAGCTGTCCACCATGGCGCCCTGGGCCACACCGCTGGCCACCGCCTCGATGGCCTTGCGGTGCGACCAGGTGAAGAAGGTGCGGCTGAAGAATTTTTCCGGGTCCTCGCCCATCTGGTGGAGCTGGTAACGCGGCACCAGGTAGCCGGTGTTGGAGTAGGGATCGGCATAGGCGAACACCTTGTCCCTGAGCTGGGCGAGCGACTGGGTGTGCGGATCGCGGGCGGAAACGATGAGGTAGGAACGGTACAGCGGCTTGCCCTGATTGACGGGCACGGCCAGCAGTTTTACCTGATCCTTGAGATGGACGTAGGGATAGTCGCAGATCCAGGCGAATTCCAGCTTGCCCAGCCGCAGCAGGTCCATGGTCTCGCGGTAGCTGTCGCGCTGCACGAACTCGACTTTGTGCCCCAGTTTCTTTTCCAGGTAGGCGCGCCAGTCGTCGAGCACGATGTGCTGATCGTGGAGGAAGGCCGGGGTCATTCCCACTCGCCACGCCGGGGATTCGGCCAGGACGGGTACAGCGATGCCCAGTACAGCGAAAAAGACGAGAATCCTTGATAGATAGCGCAACATGCTGTTCTCCATTTTTCAGGTCGGGCGGTTCTGATTTGGTAACCTATTCCATTTACAGGTTACCAGATGGTTACCGCGTGTTGTCAAGTTTTGTAAGGTGGGCACGCTTCTGTGCCCACGCGGATACCAAACCGCGTGGGCAGACGAAGAACCTGTCTGTCCACACTACACACCTGCACAGCTAAACCCATGTTCGGGTGAAGGTGGCCCGGTTCTTGCAGAGACACCGGATTGATATTGAAGTTTCCGGTGAACCCGATGCAATCCCAAGAATTAAAATCCCGCTACGGACTGTTCCTGCGCCAGGAAGCCTGCCTTGCCGTCCGCTCATCGCCCGCAGCCTGTTCGCGTTGCGCCGCAGCCTGTCCGACCGGGGTGATGGCGGTGGGCGAGAGCGGCGTTAGCCTCGCCGATGGCTGTCTGGGTTGCGGTCGTTGCGTTGCAGCCTGCCCCAGCGGCGCGCTGTCGGCGCGGGGATACCTGGTTCCCGATAGGTTACCGGAAGGTAACCGCGAAATTGCCGTCGAATGCTGGAAGGCGCCGCCTCGTTTGCCTGCCGCAGGCGCCTACGCCGTGCCCTGCCTGGGCGGCCTTACGGCGTCTGCTCTGCTGGAGCTTGCGCTTGCGGCGGGCGAGGGGCGCGTCGTAGTGCTGGTGGATAGAAGCTGGTGCGCGTCCTGCCTGGCTGGCGGCTCCGCCCAGCCCCCCGTGGCCAAGCAGCTCGAATTCGCGCGCCATGCCCTGACGCGCCTCGGCTGGCCGCAACAGAGTTTGCCCGAAATATGGCGCGAACCGCTGCCGGTTTCTCTCATGCCCGAAGAAATTCCGGTTCCCGCCGAGCGCGAGGCGATCGGGCGGCGCGCCTTCTTCCGTTTCCTGGCGGGCAAGGCCGCCGACGCGGTGATCGAACGAACCGCGCCGCCGCCCAAGGCGTTGCCGCGCAGCATCATCCGGCAGGGGGAAAGGCTTTTTCCCGAGCAAGTACGCCTGGTCGCGGTTCTGGAGAGACTGGCGGCGCGGCGCGGCGTGCCGCTGCCTGCCAATCTGTTTCCGGCGGTTTCGATCTCCGAGACTTGCGCAAACCACGGTGTTTGCGCCGGCGTGTGCCCGACCGGCGCGCTGTCCCGCTACGAGGATGAGGCCGCGACCGGAATCCGCTTCGAATCCTGGCTGTGCGCGGGCTGCGGGCTGTGTGCCCGGAGCTGCCCGGAAGGCGCGCTGGTGCTCGACCTGGCCCCGACCGGTGACGAAATCATGGACGGTCAGCGCGAGCTGACCCGCCTGCCTTGGGGCGTCTGCACGTCCTGTCACGAGCGTTTTGCGGCGCGCGGCAAAAGTCTGTGCCCGCGCTGCGAAAAATCCCGCAACCTGGCCGCCGATCTCTTTGGCACGATACTTGCGTAGAGAAAAGCGGGTACGAATATCCCTGAATAACTGGAGGCACTTATGAAAGAGAACATCTTCAACCCCAAAATCAGCCGGCGCCGCTTTCTGCAAGCGGCAGGGGCGGCTGGCGCGGTCGGTGCGGCAGGCATCGGGCAATTGCCCGGTTTTTCCACCATCGCCAAGGCCCAGGCCAAAACGGAGGCGGGGAAGTCAGGTGAAACAGTCATCACCAAGAGTTTCTGCCACCAGTGCCCAGCGCGTTGCGGTATCGACGTTTACACCACCGACGGTCGTGTCCATGCGGTGTTCGGCACGCTCGACAATCCTCTCTCCGAGGGCAAGCTGTGCCCCAAGGGCCATTACGGGCAGTACCTGCTCTATGACGCCGACCGCTTCAAAGGTCCGATGAAGCGCACCAACCCCAAAAAGGGGCGCAACGAAGATCCGAAATTCGTGCCGATTTCTTGGGACGAGGCATTGGACACGGTCGCCAAACGCATGAATGATCTGCGCGAGAAAAATGAATCCCACCGCTTCGGGTTGATTTTCGGTCGCGGCTGGGGCGCTACCGATGTCGGCGTGCTCCAATCACTCAGCAAGCTCTATGGCTCGACCAACATCGGTCTGGGACATTCGTCGATGTGTTCCGACGGCAGCGAGGAAACCAAAAAAATACTCGACGGCAATCATGCCTATAACGCCTACGATTATGCGAATACCAACTACATGCTGGTGTTCGGCGCCGGTTTCCTGGAGTCATTCCGTCCCTTCACCGGCAACATGCGGGCTTGGGGCGTGATGCGCACCAAGCCGGCCAAGACCAAGGTGACCTTCGTCGATGTGCATCTGAATACCGGAGCCGCATCATCCGACCGGGCGCTGCTCATCAAGCCTGGCACCGACGGCGCGATGGCGCTGGCGATCGCCCATGTCCTCCTCACCGAGAACTTGTGGGACAAACCCTTCGTTGGCAATTTCGTCGATGGCGTGAACCGCTTCAAAACAGGCGAGACCGTGGCGGCTGTTTTCACCGATGAAGATATCCGGAACAGGGCGCAGGCGAAGGAAGAGGCCGCAGTCAAAAAAGCGGCTGCCGACAAGGTCGCGGCTGAAAAAGCCGCAGTCGAAAAGGCCAAGACCGAAGCGGCTCACGACAAGCTTATCAAAGCACAAGTTCTGGCCAAAGGGGACCCCGCAGCCGAAAAAGCCATTGCCGAAAAAATCGCCAAATTCGAGAAAGAGGAAGCTAAAAAAGCGCTTTCCAAAGAAACCGATCGCATGCAACGGGAAGCCCTCGATAAAGACAAGAAACCGGAACCTGAAATCAAGGCCGGACAAGCGCTGTTCAACCAGAAGTGGGTGCTGGGTCTTCCGGAATGGTGGAACGCCGTTCTCAAGGACTGCACCCCGGAATGGGCGGAAAAGATCACCACCATCCCGGCCAAAATCATTCACGACGTGGCGCGCGAATTCGGCACGACTCATCCCGCCATCGCCATCTTCGAGCGTGGCGCCCATGCCCATACCAACGGCACCTACAGCGGCATGGCGATTCACTCGCTCAACGCGCTGGTCGGTTCGATGTTTGCCGAGGGCGGGTTGTGTTACCAGATGAAACCGCCTGCCGGCAAGTGGCCGGTCAATCTCGACGATTTTATGGACGACTACGCCAAGGCGCCGGAACGCAAGAAGCCGCGGATAGACATGGCGAAGACCGAAAAATGGCCGATGGTCAGCAACATGCTGCAGGAGGTGGCCAAGAACCATAATGCCGCTGCGCCCTACAAGCTGGACACCTGCATGTTCTACATGACCGGGCCGGTCTTTTCGGGGCCGGATTGCACGGCCTGGGAAAAGATGCTGAACGAGGTATTCGTCATCAGTACCACACCCTTCCCGGATGAAACTGCGGTTTTTGCCGATCTGGTGTTGCCTGACCACACCTATCTCGAACGCTTGCAGGTGGCCGATACCTACCCCTACCAGGGCTATCCGATTTCCATGATCCGTACCCCGGCGGTCAAGCCGCTGTACGACACGCGGGTGTTCGGCGATATGCTGATCGATCTGGGCAAGCGCATCAAGGGATCGACGGGCGAGTATTACAAGAAGTTGGGCAACACCGAGAACATCATCAAGGGCATTGCCTCGATCTTCGCGGAAAAACCCGGCGACAACGGCGTCAACAGTTACGAAACGTGGAAGGAGAAGGGCGTCTGGTACCAGAAGCCTTACCACTGGCGCCAGATCCGCGGCGAGTTCTACGAATGGGACAAGGCAACCCAGTCCTATTCCAAGCCGATGACACAGGAGGCGGTGAAGGTAAACCTGCTGAAAACCCCCTCGGGCAAGTTCGAGTTCAAGTCCGGCTACTTGGAAGAGGAACACCACGTTCACTATCTGATGGAGAAATTCGGCCTGCCCGCAGAAATGATCGCCTTCCCGCAATACCTGCCGTCCAAGCATGGCGGTGGCGGCGACCTCCACTTCGTCAGCCCGAAACTCGCCATGCAGGCGGAGGGGCGGGGTGCCAATCTGCCCCACGTCACTGCTTGTGTGCAGCCGACCCAGGGCGGCAAGAGGACGGTCTATCTGGAAATCCACCCCGAAACCGCCGCCAAGCGCGGCATCAAGGACGGCGACCGGGTGCGCATCAAGTCCACGGTCGGCGCTATCGAGGTCTATGCCCGGCTGTATGAGGGCATTCGCCCGGACACCGTGGCGTTACCGATGATTCACGGCCACTGGGGCATGGGCCGCTGGTCAAAGAACAGCGGCGTCTCGGGCAGCACCAACGAGGTGACGCCCAACGTTTCGGATGCCATTTCCGGCCAGTGCTGTTACCACGACGCCAAGGTTTTCGTGGAGAAAGTTTAGGCAGGTATTTCGCCGAAAGGCGAAAACTCGCAATAGGGTTAAGCAGGTATTTCGCCGCAAGGCGAAAACTCGCAAAAAGTTTGAATTTTTAAGGAGGCCAAATCATGGCTAAGTGGGGAATGGTTATCGACCTGGAAAAATGCGTTGGCTGCCAGGCCTGCACCGTAGCGTGCGGCATGGAGAACAACCGGTTGCCGGGGGAAATGTGGCAGGACGTAATATTCTATTCCGAGGGTACCTATCCGAGCGCCCAGCTCAAATGGTTCCCGCGACCATGCCAGCACTGCGAGCATCCTTCCTGCATGGCGGTGTGCCCGACCGGCGCCACCTACAAGACGGAAGACGGGGTGGTGCTGATCGATTGGGACAAGTGTATCGGCTGCAAGTACTGCATGATCGCCTGCCCCTACGGCGTGCGTTTTTACACCGACGAAAAACCGCTGGTGGCGCCGGATATGCGCAAAGTGCATGAAAGTCACGACGAACATTCCTGGAACCCGCCGTGGAAAATGCCGGACGCACGGGAAGACTGGAAGCACGGCGTCGGCATCCAGCCGCACGACGTGGTGTCGAAATGCACCTTCTGCTACCACCGCATTTCCAAAGCGCCCAAGGGCACCCCCGATCTCGATCCGCAAGATCCGAAGCTGCGCGAATTTACGCCGGCCTGCGTGGTCACTTGCGCACCGGGCGCCCGTTTCTTCGGCGACCTGTCCAACCCGGAGAGCGTTGTTTCGCGCCTGATCGGCGACAAACGCGGTGTGCGGCTGCTCGACGAGTTGGGCAACAAGCCACAGGTGTATTACGTCACCGGTGATGGCGGTGCCGTACCGAGCACCCGTGCATTCAACAAGAAATCCTAACGGAGGACGACCATGAACTTTACTTATCCAAAAACCGTGAGCGAGGCATTTTCCGCCGCGTTCAAAATGTTCGGCGAAAATTATCGCGCCGCCAACGTCTGGAGGCTTTCGGTAGCGGCGTTGGCGGCAACCCTGGCCTTTGTGTTTTACAAGCTGTTGACCGAAGGACATGCGACGTTCAATACTGGGAGCGACGGCATCACTTGGGGTTTGCTGGTGGTGGTCTACGCGTTCTTTGTCCTCACCTCGACCGGGCTCACCTTCGTCGCCTCAATGGCGATGGTGTTCGGGTTCAAGGAGTTTTATCCGATCGCCAAACGCTGTATCTGGGTGGCGGTGCTTACGCTGCTGGCCGGTTTCGCCGCGTTGGCACTGGAACTGGGCCATCCCTTCCGCATGTTGTGGGCGGTTCCACTCGGCGTGCAGACACATTCCCCGATGTTCTGGATGGGGGTGTTCTACTCGGCTTATCTGGTGTTCCTGCTGCTCAAGTTTCAGAAGGTAAGCGGCGGAGACTGGACCAGCGGCACGTCGAAGGCGCTCGGTATCATTTCCTTCGGCACCGTGGTCATCGCGCACGGGATGCTCGGCGGATTATTCGGCGCCATTGCGATTCGGCCGATGTGGTTCGGACCGCTGATTCCGGTCTACTTTCTGTTGACGGCGGCACTGTCAGGCGCCGCGTTCGCGATCATGATTACCTACCTCACCTACGGGGGGGAACAGGCCATGCCCGATAAGGTGCGTTCTCTCATGCGTGGCGCCATGCCCAAAGCATTCGCGGCGGTGCTGGGGATCGTCCTCGTCGCGACCCTCTCGCGCACGGGTATTGGACTGTGGAGCAATATCGACGGCCTGCAGGTGTGGGGTCACGTGGTGCACACGTCATGGTTCTGGATCGAGATGGCCCTCATGTTCGGTGCCTTCGCGATGCTGCTCATGGGTGGCGGAGCTCTGTTCCCGGCGTTGATGGTGATCGCTGCGCTGTTCATCGGACGTTACGAATTCGTTATCGGCGGCCAGATGGTTCCGTTGTTCAAGGGTACCTGGGTGCCGGGGCTGATCGAATACGCGCCTTCGATGACCGAGTGGATGATCGTGGTGATGTCCTTCGCAATCGTTTTCGCCGGCTGGGCCTTTGGCGAGAGAACGCTCAATCTTGGCGCGAGCCCGCAGGACTGATCGCCAATCCCTTCTTCCACGTGCCAATATTCGAGGGCACGTGGTTGATCGGAAAAATAATGGGATAAAACATCATGGATGAGACGAACAACGGTTTTTCTCCCCGCGCCGAGCTTTGGCTCTGCCTGGCTCAGGCGCTCCTCCCGCCGCGCGGGGAGTTTCTTTCACGGGCGCTGCGCGACGACTTGGCCGACGACTTGACGTATCTGGCCGATTCGCTCGGCCTGGACATCGGGGATGAAGTCGGCGAACTGCGCGCGGCTCTGGCGCAAACCGATGCGGAGGCGCTGCTCCCGACCTACAGCTCTTTGTTCCTGGTGCCGCCTATTCCTGTCAAGCTGAATGCCGGCATTTACCTGGACGGAACACTGCTCGGACCCAATGCCAAGATGCTGGCGGAAGTCTTCTATCGCCACGGCGTGGAGCAATCCCCGGACATGCACGATACGCCGGATCACCTCGCCACCATCCTGGAATTCATGGCGCTGCTTTTTCACGAGGCCGATGGCGTGGAGCTGGAAATGCTGGTGCCCATCCTCGACGACATGGAAGCCGTTCGCGGCTTGTTGAGGCACCTGTCCCCGGAACTTTCGCGCCTGGCGAGGGAAACGGAGCAGGAGCGATCCCTCCCCACGGTGTACTCGGCGCTGATCGGCGTTGTCGAGGCCGCTTTGCGCGACGAGCAACGCATTTTCTTTGCTGCCGTCGCCGATAATGAGTCGAATACCCCCCGGCGTTATTTCACCAAACGCGAGACAGCAGCCGATCTCGTTGCCTGCAAGGCGTGCGGCAGACCGGTGGCCACGGCGCGCGAGTTGAAAGTCATCATAGACCGCCTGCGCCAGAATGGACTGCCCTCGGATCACTTGGAGTTATGTCCGGATTGCCGCGATGGCATACGTGAATGGAAGTCGGGCAAGGCCGAGTTCAATCTGCCCGGATTCCGTTGATTTCATCAGCGCAAGAAGTGGAGGGAATGTTCCGTGGGAGATGCTTTTGCTATATGACAGCCACGGGCGCCGCATCGAATACCTGCGGCTCTCCGTTACCGACCGCTGCGACCTGCGCTGCATCTACTGCATGCCGGCAGGCTTCAAGGGCTACGAAGAGCCGGCCAACTGGCTGATGTTCGACGAAATCGAGCGGGTAGTGGGGGCGTTCGCCCACCTTGGCGTGCACAATATCCGGCTGACCGGCGGCGAGCCGCTGCTGCGGCGCAACCTGGCCGAGCTCACCGGTCGCCTTTCCTCCCTTCCCGGCATCGCCGACCTGTCCCTTTCCAGCAACGGCACCCGACTGGCAAAACACGCGCAGTCCCTGCGCGCCGCCGGCATCACGCGGCTCAACGTCAGCCTGGATACTCTGGATCCGGCCCGCTTCGCCGCGATCACCGGACGGGATGCGCTGGATGCCGTGCTACAGGGACTGCTGGCCGCCAAGGAAGAAGGGTTCGGCCCGATCAAGATCAACATGGTCGTCATGGCTGGCACGACCGACGACGAGATCGACGCCATGGCTGCCTACTGCATCGAGCGCCGCTTCGTGCTGCGGTTGATCGAAGCCATGCCGGTGGGAGAAACGGGCCGCAAGACCGCCTTCGTCGCACTCGGGCCGATTCGCGAACGTCTGCGCGCACGCTTCGGCCTGGTGCCCGGCGTGGTGCCCGGCGTGGTGCCCGGCGGCGGTCCAGCCCGCTACCTGGTGTCGCCCGACGGACGCTGCCAGATCGGCTTCATCACCCCGATGTCGCAACACTTCTGCGACACATGCAACCGCGTGCGCCTCTCCGTCGACGGCACGCTCTATCTCTGCCTCGGCCAGGACGACAAGGTAGACCTGCGGGCTTTGCTGCGCGCGGGTTGCAGCGACAAACAACTGGAACAGGCGTTGCTCGACGGCATCGGGCGCAAGCCGTTAAAACATGAATTTCGCGAGCATCCCACCCATGTTGTCCGTTTCATGTCTTCTACCGGGGGTTAGCCCGCGCAGCATGGCTACTAGCAGCCTGTCTGACTTGAAGGAAATCGGCTGCAAATCCGCCTGGCCGGTCCATATTTCGCCGCTTTTTTGGTCAATAGAACGACTATTGACCT
>PFJY01000248.1 GCA_002784065.1 Hydrogenophilales bacterium CG_4_10_14_3_um_filter_58_23
CGCGAACACGGAATCGGCCCGAAACCCGCTCAGTGGCTCGCTATGGCGCTTGGCGGGGCGGCTTAACAACATGATTTGCGAAAAGAGCCGAAAAAAATGAAAATCATCGGTCGCGCGCGCAAAACGGTGCAGACCGGTCCGCTGCGGGAGTATCTTCCGCCCCACTGGCGCACGCTGATGGATCGCCAGCGCGAGGAATGGCAGCCGATGGCGAAGAAGGACATCAAGCAGGCCGTCCAGTCGTTCAACCGCCTGCGCGGCATCGATGGTTTCTATCTACGCAATGCCGCAATCTCCCTGAGCCAGGGAATCGTGCGCGCCTCGTTTAACTGCGACGGCACTTACATCGTCATGGCGGATTATTTCCCGCAGTTTGTCGAGGAAAACACACCCTGATAAGAATTACAGTTAAGGCAGCGAGCCCGATATTCCCAGTTTCACCCCGGCGCTTTTCCATTCCCGGACTTCATTTTCCAGGGCGTTTTCGGTGAGGGGGTTTCGGGTCAGCCAGTCCTTGCTCAGGGCAAGTTCGAAGCTTGCGCCTTGCCAGCCCAGCCAGATTTCCGGCAACTCGAAATCCATGCGGCTGCGGTAGAACAGCACCGCGAGGCGCAGGGCCAGAATCTGGGCCCAGGCTTCGTTGTCTGGCAAAAGTTGCGCCGCCTTGCTCAGCGAGCCGCGTTGGGCGAGAACCAGGCGCGCGAGCTGGGCCTGCTCTTTTTTGGAAAATCCGGGCATGTCCGCGTGTTCGATGATGTAGGCGGAATGCTTGTGGAAGCCGCTATGCGCGATGGAAAGCCCGATCTCGTGCAGGCGCGCGGCCCAGGACAGACGTTGCCGGGCGGTCTCGAGATCGAGTGGCTGTGAGCCTGCAAGCTGGCGCAACAGATCGATGCCGAGCTGTCCGACATGCCCGGCCTGTACCGGGTCGACGCGATAGCGCCGCATGAATTGCCGCACCGTGGTTTCGCGCATGTCATGGTGGTGGAAGCGGCCCAGCAGGTCATACAGCACGCCTTCCCGCAAGGCACTGTCAGACACGCTCATGCTGGCGATATCCAGCTCGGCAAAGATCGCCGCCATGATGGCGAAACCACCACCCAGAACGGGCACCCGGTCCGGGTGCAGGCCGGCCAGACGCAGCTTGCTGAAATCGCCCGCCTTAAGCATGGTGTCGCGCAGCCTGGCCAATCCTTCCGGGGTGATACCGTTGTCGCTGTAGCCGTTCATCTGCAAAATCTCGGCCAGCGCCTTGGCGGTGCCGGAAGATCCCACGGCCTGTTGCCAGTGGTCGGCGGAAAATTCGCCGCAGATTGATTGTAGCTCGGCGCGAGCGGTGAGATCCGACTGCCGAAGGGCGCTTTTGCTGATTTTCCCATTTGGGAAGAAACGCTGGCTATAACTGACGCAGCCCATGTACAGGCTTTCCATTTGCTGCGGTTTCAAGCCGCTACCGATGACGAACTCGGTCGAACCGCCACCGATGTCCACCACCAGGCGCTTATCGTTCGAAGCCGGCAGACCGTGGGAAACGCCGAGGTAGATCAGGCGTGCTTCCTCGCGGCCGGCGATGATCTCTATCGGGAAACCGAGTGCGGCCTCGGCCTGAAGCAGAAATTCCTGGGCATTTTTTGCGACGCGGAAGGTGTTGGTGCCGACAGCGCGTACCGCATCGCGCGGCAGGCCGCGCAGGCGCTCGCCGAAGCGGCCAAGGCTGGCCAGCGCACGGTTGCGGGTGTCCTGATCGAGGGTGTTATCCGCACCCAGCCCGGCGCCAAGACGAACGGTATCTTTCAGCGAATCCAGCGGGTAAATTTGATCGTCCTCCACCCGCGCAACGTGCAGCCTGAAGCTGTTGGAGCCGAGATCGACCGCCGCAACGGTGGCATACTCTTTCACTGCTGAGCGGCTCTTATTCCACCTCGCGCTCGATTTCTTCGAGGGAGGTGTGGCGTACGTCCTTACCTTTGACCATGTAGACCACGTATTCGGACATGTTCTTGGCGTGGTCACCAATGCGCTCGATCGCCTTGGCAGCGAACAGCACGTCGAGCGAGATGGAGATGGTACGCGGGTCTTCCATCATGAAGGTGATCAGGTGGCGAAGGCAGGCGCTGAAGGCATCATCCACCAGGATGTCCTGGCGCGGAACCTGGATCGCAGTGTTGAGGTCGAGCCGGGCGAAGGCGTCGAGCGACTTGCGCAGCATTTCCAGCACGATGCCGCTCATCATCGTGATTTCGGTGAAGCGGGGTGTGGACAGTCGGCCAGACTGGTAAATGAGCTTGCTCATGCGCGCGATTTTTTCGGCCTCGTCACCGATGCGCTCCAGGTCGGTGATGGTCTTGATCACCGTCATCACCATGCGCAAATCGCCAGCGGTGGGTTGACGGCGCGCAATGATGTGGGCGCAGGCATCGTCGATCTCCACTTCCATGGCGTTAACCTGCAAATCCTTGGCGATGACTGCGTCGGCGAGGTCGAGCTTGCTGTTGATCAGTGCTTCGATGGCGTTAACGATCTGTTCCTCCACCAAGCCACCCATCTGTAGCACTCGAGACCGTACGGTTTCCAGCTCGGCATCGAATTGCTTGGAAATGTGTTCATGCAGCATGGTGTTTCTCCTAATCCTTAAACTTACAAAGTCTACGAGCCGATTGTGGCATTAATGTGACAGCTACACCTTAAAGCGTTTTCACCCCTTCGCTGGTGCCGAGCAGCAGCACGTCAGCCGGTCTCCGGGCGAACAGGCCGTTGGTCACCACCCCGGTGATCTGGTTGATCTGGGTTTCCAGTTCCACCGGGTTCATGATTTTCAGGCCATGCACGTCGAGGATGATGTTGCCGTTATCGGTGGTGAAACCCTGGCGCAGCACCGGTTGGCCGCCGAGCTTGACCAATTCGCGGGCAACGTAGCTTTGCGCCATGGGGATGACTTCCACCGGCAGAGGGAAGTTGCCGAGCATACCGACCAGCTTGGAGCCATCGGCGATGCACACAAATTTTCTGCTGCAGGCGGCGACGATTTTTTCCCGCGTCAGAGCCCCGCCGCCGCCTTTAATCATGTGCAGATGCTCGGTAATTTCGTCAGCGCCATCGACATAAACCGCCAGCTCGCCTGCGCTGTTCAGGTCCAGAACCGGGATGCCATGGCTTTTCAGGCGCTGGGCAGTCGCTTCGGAGCTGGCTACCGCACCGTCGATGCGGCCCTTGATTTTGGCCAGTTCGTCGATAAAGTAGTTAGCGGTGGAACCGGTACCCACGCCGATGATGCCTGCCGGCACGTATTCGATGGCGGCACGCGCGGTGGCCTGTTTGAGTTCGTCTTGCGTCATATTTCCAAATCCTTGTTTTTAAATTCTCATACCAGGTCGAATTATTGCAGGATTCGCCGGATTAAGAAATACGCCTGCGGTCGCAAATCTTCTGGTTTCAGTTAATTCCTGTTAACCTTGGAATAATTAAATTATTCGAAATATCATGCAAAACGACTACCTGGAAAAAATACTCACCGCCCGCGTTTACGACGTGGCCATCGAAAGCCCGCTGGAGCCCGCGCCGAATCTGTCGCGCCGCATCCAGAATGCAGTCCTGCTCAAGCGCGAGGACTTGCAGCCAGTGTTTTCGTTCAAGCTGCGCGGCGCCTACAACAAGATGGTGCAGCTCCCCCGCGCCACGCTCAAACGCGGGGTAATCGCCGCCTCCGCCGGCAACCATGCCCAGGGTGTGGCGCTTTCCGCCCAGCGCCTGAAGTGCGAAGCCACCATCGTGATGCCCGCCACCACCCCGCAGATCAAGGTCGATGCGGTGCAGAGCCGTGGCGCCCAAGTGGTGCTGTACGGCGACTCCTACAGCGACGCATACGTCTATGCCATGGCCCTGGCGAAGGAGCGGAAGCTGGCCTTCATCCATCCCTACGATGACCCGGAGGTGATCGCCGGGCAGGGCACCATCGGCATGGAAATCCTGCGCCAGCATCCGGGTCCGATTCACGCCATCTTCGTGCCGGTGGGCGGGGGCGGCCTGATCGCCGGGATTGCCGCTTACGTGAAGCGCCTCAAGCCGGAAATCAAAATCATCGGCGTCGAGCCGGTCGACGCCGATGCCATGTACCGTTCGCTGAAAAAGAAGGAGCGGGTGACGCTGGCACAGGTCGGCATCTTCGCCGACGGCGTGGCGGTCAAGCAGGTGGGGGAAGAAACCTTCCGCCTGTGCCGCGAACTGGTGGACGAAGTCATCCTGGTGGATACCGATGCCATCTGCGCCGCGATCAAGGACGTGTTCGAGGATACCCGTTCCATTCTCGAACCCGCCGGGGCGCTTTCCATCGCCGGGGCAAAGCTCTACGCCGCGCGCGAAAAGATCAAGAACAAGACGCTGGTAACGATCGCCTCCGGCGCCAACATGAACTTCGATCGCTTGCGCCATGTCGCCGAGCGCGCCGAGCTGGGCGAACAACGCGAAGCCGTGCTGGCCGTCACCATCCCGGAAAAACCCGGCAGCTTCAAGGCGTTCTGCGCTCTGATCGGAACGCTCAGTATTACCGAATTCAACTACCGCTATGCCGATTCCGGCGCGGCCCATGTGTTCGTCGGCGTACAGGTGCGCAACCGTTGCGAAACCGAAAAGCTGCTGGCGCTGCTGGAACGCAAGGGGCTCAAACCGGTCAATATGAGCGACAACGAGATGGCCAAGCTGCATGTCCGCCACATGGTAGGCGGCCATGCCCCGCAGGCGAAAAATGAGACGCTCTACCGCTTCGAGTTTCCAGAGCGCCCTGGTGCGCTGGTGAAATTCCTCGACAGCATGGGGCAGAACTGGAATATCAGCCTGTTCCACTACCGCAATCACGGCGCCGACTACGGGCGGGTGCTGGTGGGCATACAGGTGCCACCACAGGACAAGGCTGCTTTCAAGGAATCCCTCAAACGCCTGGGCTATCCCTATGTGGACGAGAGCAAGAACCCGGCTTATAAATTGTTTCTCGGTTGAAGCCCGGTGGGGTTGTTATGGGGGAGATGCATCGAATCTAGACCTGACCCCGCAGTTCTTAAGATTCCCAGCAATAGAGAGGTACTGAATTGAAAATCTCACATGTCTAACATTCGAACCCATTACGATAATTTACAAATTGCACGGACCGCTTCTGATGCCGTAGTTCGGGCTGCATATCGAGCGCTTTCGCAGCAACATCACCCAGATAAAAATCCAAACGACCGGATGAACGCCGAAAGGAAAATGAAGGTCATCAATGAGGCATACGCTGTTCTGTTAGACCCCGCGAAGAGACGTGAGCATGATCAATGGATCATGCAAATGGAGGCAGAGTCACGACCCCATAGACCAGACATTAATCCATCCGTAGCGGCTACGTCAGTCGCTTACGATTTCGCCCTATACCCAAGCAAGAAAAAGATGGCTTGGATGTTTCTAAGTTCAGTAGTTTTTGTGGCCATTGCAATTTCGTTAGAAACAGGTTTCTTGCGTGGTGCAACGATATTTTTCTTCGGGTTGTGTGGACTTTTGATTTTAGCTAGGTTAATCAATCCATCGCCAAGTATCATTATCAATGAACACGGCATCCAAGTTATGACATTCGGTGGCGCGACGTTACGATGGTCTGAGATTGCCGATGTGAGAATCGAGGAATACCAAAAAAACAGGTTTCTGGCGATCTTCCCCACAAACCCCGAGATTGTGATGAAGAGGCAATCCTTGTGGGGAAGAGCAGGCACCAAGTTCAACGCATCTTTCATGGGGAGGCCACCGGCAATTGTTATTGCCGAGACTTTAGTTGGTATGCCTCTGGAACAGTTGATTGGAGAGATGACGTCACGGATGCCGAGGGCATGAATATGGATAATCAATAGAATCAATAGCAAAGATCAATGGGGTCAGACTCCATTGAAACGACTATTCTCCTACAAGCCAATAGACACGGACATCCCCATCGAATCAAAGCGAATCAAAGGGGCCAGGGTCATAAGGAATCAATAGGGTCAGTCTCGATTGATCTGGTATTCACCCTTTACCCAATCAATGGAGTCGCACTCGGTGGAAATCGCCGCATCTCCTTCAAGCCAATAAATACGGGCGTCTCCGAGGCATATGCTTGTAGATTCCCTATTGACGCGGCTTGTGGGGCGGCCATCCGCAAGGGGGAGCGACTTTCTCATAACGGCGCAATGCGCTTCGCTTATTGACACCCTACCTCGATTGCGCCTTACGCGTTGATGAACCCATCAGGCCTTCACGGTGTTCAAGCGCAGCATCAGCGTCATT
>PFJY01000115.1 GCA_002784065.1 Hydrogenophilales bacterium CG_4_10_14_3_um_filter_58_23
GCAAAACCGGCAAATGGGGTAAGCAGGGATGGGCAGCTTTATGCCCAACTCGCAAAATCTGTCCTCGCCCAGCCGAATTCTCGCTTCGATCCCCATAAATCCGACAGGCTCCTGGCAGGCTCACCCGAAAGTAGCGGCGGAAGCTGGCATCCGCCGATGCCGGGGCTAGCGTATAAGGGATACCGGGAATTTGCGGCTTCAGCCAGTTTTCAAGGTGTTCGAGGCGGTCCATTTAATCTCGCATTGCGTAAAAGCCGAATTTGTGCGATTTTATCACCGATACCGGCCCAAATAATAACGAGAACACAACATGGCCTCGATCCGTGTCCACCAGGCGCTGATCGAGGCCGTTGCCATATTGCAGAACATGAAAAAACCTTTCCGCGAACAGTCGGTACCGCATAGCGCCGGACCATTCCATCACTTCCGCCCGACACCGCTCGCATTCACCCTGTTCTGGCTGCTCCCTGCCGTATCGCAGGCCGCACTGAGTCTGCCACCGCTCCAGATTGACCCCGTCCTGCTCCAGCCTGCTCTCAAAAACGAACCAGCATCAACATCTGTGGCGCCTGCCGCTGAAATCCTGCCCTCCCCAATAACAACATTCACCCGAACAAGTCAGGCCATGCAGGAGAACGGGCAAAAGACCAAGGCCACGCCGAAACCCGTTGCCATTGCGCAACCAGCCGAGGCCGAAGCGATCGCAGCACCGGAGGTACGCAGTCAGGAAACGGAAGGCATCCCCTTGGCGCTCAAGCGAAGCTGGAACCTGACTTTGAACCCACCACCAGGCACGTCATCCACGCCGATTTTTATCGGCGGGATGCGCATCCAGGGCCATCATGATATCGAGACAGAAGTCATCGGCGAAGCGGAACTACGCCAATGGGGTCAAATCATCACCGCCGATCGGCTGCGCTACAACAAACCCGAAGATGAGGTTTTCGCCCAAGGCAATGTGCGCATCGACCAGAAAGGCGACATTACCGAAGGACCCGAACTTAAACTCAAGCTGGCAAAAAAGGAAGGCTACCTGCAACAGCCGGTTTTCCAGCTAACCCAGCAGAAGCCGGCGGGGCGAGCCGACGCGAAAATTCTGTTATTTGAGGGGGAAAGCAAATATCGGCTGGAGGATGCCCGTTACACGACTTGCCAGGCCGGATCCGATGACTGGTACCTCCACGCGCTAGACCTCGAGATCGACCGCACCACTCAGGTGGGAACGGCAAACCACGCCTACATCGATTTTATGAGCGTGCCTATTCTCTACACGCCGTGGATGAATTTTTCACTCAACAGCGAGCGCAAATCCGGTTTTCTCAGCCCCAGCTACGGTAGTACCGTGAATAGCGGCGCAGAATTTTCACTGCCTTACTACTGGAATATCGCCCCCAACCGTGATGCCACCATCACGCCCCGATTCATGACCCGGCGCGGCATGGAACTGAAAACCGAGCTGCGCTACCTGGATCCAAAATACGCCGGGATCGTAAACCTGGAAGTCCTGCCCAACGACCAACTGGCCAACCTGGATCGCAGCTTCATGTCGCTGAAGCATCAACACAATCTGGGCCGCGGATGGACGGGGGCGCTGACCCTGGAAAGAGCCTCCGACGACAATTATTTCAGGGATCTGAGCACCAACATCGGCGTCACCTCGCAAATCAACCTGTTGCGTGACGGTATGCTTTCCCATGCAGGCGCCTATCAGGGCATGAACTGGAATTTCTCGGCGCGCTCGCAAAGCTACCAGACCCTGCAGGATCCGTTGGCGCCGGTCACCACCCCTTACCGCCGCACCCAGATGCTGTTGAACGGAGCCCGCACAGTCAACTGGAGCGGCAACAACCTGGGTCCGGGAGCGGTACTGGCACTGAACAGCGAGCTGGTCAATTTCTCCCACTCCGGTCTGGTTGTCGGCGCGCCTTCACCCCTGCCCAATGCCAGGCGCTTCGACCTGTATCCCAGCGTCAGCCTGCCGCTGACCCCGCTTTACGGTTATATCATCCCGAAGATCGGCCTGCACAGCACCAGCTACAGCTTCGACAACAGCACCACCACGCAGCCGGACATCAATCGCACCCTGCCAATTTTCAGCGTCGACAGCGGATTGTACTTCGAGCGCGAAACAAACCTGTTCGGCTCGGATTATCAGCAGACGCTGGAACCCCGACTGTTTTATGTTCGCGTCCCTTACCGCGACCAGAGCCCGATTCCGGTGTTCGATTCCGGCGACATCGGATTCGGTATTCCTCAGATATTCTCGGAAAACCGCTTCGCCGGGGTCGACCGGATCGGCGATGCCAACCAGGTCACGCTGGGCGCGAGATCCCGCTTCTTCGAAGAAACCGGCATCGAGCGCCTGCGCGGCACACTCGCTCAACGCTACTACCTGAGCCTGCCCCAAGTCACATTACCGGGGGGAATCCCTCCCGCCAGAAAGTATTCCGACGTGCTGGCCTCGATCGGCGGCCGGATCACGAATGCACTGACGCTGGACAGTTTGTGGCAGTACGATCCCCAGTTGAAACAAACCGGCAACTTTTCTCTCACCGGTCGCTACCTGCCCGCAGCGGGCAATATTCTCAACGTCAGCTACCGCTACACCCCGGCCACCCTCATCGCCCCGGTCGGGATCAAGCAGATCGACGCCTCCGCGCAGTGGCCCCTGACCGGGCGCTGGAACGGGATGGCCCGATGGAACCATTCGATACTGGACAGCAAGAATCTGGAAACCCTGGCCGGTCTCGAATACAATGCAGGCTGTTGGGCGTTTCGTGCGGTCGTGCATAGCTTCGCTACCACCACCTCTCAACACAGCGACTCAATTTTCTTCCAGCTGGAGCTGAACGGAATGGGCACTATCGGCTCGAATCCTTTGGACGTGCTCAAACGCAACATCTATGGCTATACCCAAACCACCCAAATCGCCAATGAAAACAACCTCACAGAACCCCATTAACTACATCCTGGCAAGCCTGCTGATTTTTTTCCTGGCTTCCGCTCACGCCGCCGGGAGCGACCCCGTGCGACCCTCGGACCCGGTTCGGTTGGTCAGCCGCATCGTCGCCGTGGTCAATAATGAAGTCATCACCCAGTTCGAGCTCAACGACCGGATGCGGATCGTGATGCAGCAACTGAAAAAACGGGGCACACCTCTGCCGCCTCAGGATGTGCTGGAAAAACAGATGCTGGAACGCATCATTACCGACCGGGTGCAGTTGCAGCTTGCCAAGGAAACCGGCATCCGTGTCGACGATCTGCAACTCGACAAAACGCTGCAACGCGTTGCCCAGGAAAACAACCTGACCGTGGAAGCCTTTCGCGACACACTGGAAAAAGATGGCGTCAGTTTCGCCAAATTTCGCGAAGAAATCCGCGACGAAATCATTCTCGGTCGCCTGCGCGAGCGCGAAGTGGAAAATCGCATCACCGTCAGCGACGGCGAAGTGGAGAGCTTCCTCAACTCCCGCGCCGCTCAAACCGGCGGGGAAGACGAATTCAACCTGGCGCAAATTCTGGTCCGCGTACCCGAACAAGCCAGCCCGGAACAGATTCAGAGCAAACGAGCATACGCCGAGAAGGCATGGTCGGAACTGAAAAAGGTGGATTTTGCCCAAGTGGCGGCAAGCTATTCCGACGCACCGGACGCCCTGCAGGGCGGCGTGCTTGGCTGGCGGGCCGCCAGCCGTCTGCCGACCCTGTTCCTGGAAACGGTCAACGGCCTGAAACCGGGGGAAATCAGCGCCGTGCTGCGCAGTCCGAACGGTTTCCACATCCTCAAGCTGATCGACAAGCGCAGCAAGGGAGGCGTTCTGATCGTACAAAAAACCCACGCGCGCCACATCCTGATCAAGACCAGCGAAATCGTATCGGAAACCGATGCCAAAAATCGCATAATCCAGCTCAAGGAGCGTGTTGACAACGGTGCCAACTTTGCCGAACTGGCCCGGCTCCACTCCGAGGATGGCTCCGCCTCGAAAGGCGGCGACCTCGGCTGGCTTTCGCCCGGTGAAACCGTACCCGAATTCGAACGTGCCATGGATGCCCTCAAACCGGGGGAAATCAGTGTGCCCGTCAAATCGCCCTTCGGCTGGCACCTGATCCAAGTGCTGGAGCGCCGCTCGGAAGATGTCAGCAAGGAACGGCAGACCCTCATGGCGCGCCAGGAAATCCGCGCACGCAAGGCCGACGAGGCCTACGAGAACTGGCTGCGCCAATTGCGCGACCAGGCATTCGTCGAATACCGCCTTGAAGACAAATAAAGATAACGCAGGTCGGGCACTCCGTGCCCGACAAACCCAAAATCACCATGCTCCCGAATCACTTGTTGGGCACGGGGTGCCCAACCTACATGACTCAGCACTCAGCACTCCCGTCATCGCATTAACCGCCGGCGAACCCGCTGGCATCGGCCCCGACCTGTGCGTGCTGCTGGCGCAGAATAAACCGGCCGGATCACGCATCGTCGCCATCGCCGATCGCGGCCTGCTTGCCGAGCGCGCCCGGCAATTGGGACTGCCGCTCGACATAGTGGATTTTTCACCCGCTGCGACCGCGCCGGACGAACCCGGCGTGCTGGAAGTGCTGCACTGCGACCTGATCGAACCCGCCGTTGCCGGCAAGCTGAATCCGGCCAACAGCCGCTATGTGCTCGACACCTTGTCCGCGGCGGCGCACGGTTGCCTGGTCGGCACCTTCGACGCCATGGTCACTGCACCGGTGCACAAGGGCGTCATCAACGATGCCGGCATTCCTTTCACCGGCCATACTGAATTCCTGGCCGGGCTGACCGTAACCCCGCAAGTCGTGATGATGCTGGTCGGCGGCGCCCTGCGCGTAGCGCTGGCCACCACCCACCTGCCGCTCAAAGACGTTTCCGCCGCCATCACCCGGCAAAGCCTGGAGCAGACCCTCC
This sequence comes from Hydrogenophilales bacterium CG_4_10_14_3_um_filter_58_23, assembly GCA_002784065.1. GTDB lineage: Bacteria > Pseudomonadota > Gammaproteobacteria > Burkholderiales > Sulfuricellaceae > Sulfuricella. Next base: position 4,919 of record PFJY01000115.1, read on the forward strand.
GCATCCTGCACCGCGATCTGAAACAGCGCTTCGCGTTGTCAAACCCGCGTATCCTGGTTGCGGGGCTCAATCCCCACGCCGGCGAATCTGGCCACATGGGGCGCGAGGAAATTGATGTCATCGCCCCGGTATTGGAAACGCTGCGCGCAGAGGGCATGAACCTCGTCGGGCCGCTGCCCGCCGATACCCTGTTCACCAGACATCAACTACAAGGCTCCGACTGCCAGCTCGCCATGTATCACGATCAAGGGCTACCGGTGCTGAAATACGCCAGCTTCGGCGGCGGCGTCAACGTCACCTTGGGGCTCCCCATCATCCGTACCTCGGTGGACCACGGCACCGCGCTTCAGCTTGCCGGCACCGGGAAGATCGAGAGCGGCAGCCTCATGGCAGCGATTCAACTGGCGCTGGAAATGGCCAGGAACAGTGAGGAGGTGTAGGGTGGGCACAAAAACGTGCCCACCCTACCAGACTCCTCACCGACAATGAAACACATCCCACGCAAACGCTTCGGCCAGAATTTCCTCACCGATCAGGGCGTCATCCAGGCCATCGTTCGCACCATTCATCCTCAGCCCGACGACGTCATGGTCGAAATCGGCCCAGGTCTGGGCGCGCTCACCGATCCGCTGCTCAAAATCCTGCCCCGTCTGCACGTAGTGGAAATCGACCGCGACATCATCACCCGGTTGCAGAATAACTACCCGGCGGCAAAGCTGGCGATCCATGCCGGCGATGCGCTGAAATTCGATTTTTCCACACTGGGGGAGCGCATCCGCGTTGTCGGCAACCTGCCCTACAACATCTCCACGCCGATCCTGTTTCACCTCAGCGAAACCATCGGCAACATCATCGACATGCACTTCATGCTCCAGAAAGAAGTGGTGGAGCGCATGGTGGCCGCCCCCTCCACGCCGGAATACGGCAGGCTGTCGGTGATGCTGCAATACCGCTACGCCATGGAACTGATGTTCATCGTACCGCCGGATGCTTTCCACCCCGCACCCAAGGTTGAATCCGCCATCGTGCGCATGATCCCCTACGCGGTTTTGCCGCATCCGGCCAAGGATGCGGCCCTGTTCGGCGCTATCGTCACCGCCGCCTTCGGGCAGCGGCGCAAAGTCTTGCGCAATACGTTGAAATCTTATCTGGACGATGCTGGGTTTGCTGCGTTGGGGATAGACCCCGGGTTGCGGGCTGAGAATTTGGGGTTTGAAAAATTCGTCGCGATTGCCAATTACTGCGGGGTTTAGCCTAGGAGCCTGTCTGACTTGAAGAATCGAAGCGAAGTGGGTCAAGCAGGCAAGCCGCGTAGCGGATGCTCGAAAAATTCGGCTGGGCGAGGACAGATTTTGCGAGTTGGGCGATAAAGCCGCCCATCCCTGCTTACCCCACTTGCCGGTTTTGCAGGTCAATAGTCGTTCTATTGACCAAAAAAG
>PFJY01000192.1 GCA_002784065.1 Hydrogenophilales bacterium CG_4_10_14_3_um_filter_58_23
GCGTTCAAGTCTTGCGGTGGGGCAGCGTGATGCGTCTTGGCGAAAACCGTCCAGTAGAACTTTACGTGCGTCAAGGGGATACCCATTTGCTGAAAAAGGAACCGATGCCGAACTTCACGACCGTGAATAGTGACGAAAAATCAGAAGAACTATCCAAACGATGAGTGATATTACCTTCAGAACAGAGGTCCATGAGCAGCTCGGGAAGATCGGGGCTGCCGACATCATAGTCGGCATCCCGAGCTTCAATAACGCAAGAACCATCGGCCATGTCGTGCGTGCGGTGCAGGCCGGTCTGGCCAAGTACTTTCCCTCGCATCGCGCGGTGATCGTGAATTCCGACGGCGGCTCCAGCGACGGCACCATTGATGTCGTACAGAACACGGCTGCCGTGGATTTCAGCGCCATCCTCCTTCATCACCGGGTAGAGCCGATCTCCCGAATCGCCTTCCCTTATTCTGGCATCCCCGGCAAGGGGAGCGCCTTTCGCAGCATATTCGAAATTGCCAAGACGCTGGATGCAAAGGCCTGCGTGGTGGTCGATTCGGATCTCAGAAGCATCACGCCCGAGTGGATCGAACTGCTCGTGAAACCGGTACTGAGTGGCGGCTTTGACTACGTGGCCCCGCTTTACCACCGGCACAAGTTCGACGGGACCATCACCAACAGCATCGTCTATCCCCTTACCCGTGCGCTGTATGGCAAGCGGGTGCGGCAGCCGATAGGCGGGGATTTCGGATTTTCCGGCCGACTGGCGCAGTTCTACCTGACCAAGGACGTGTGGGAATCGGATGTCGCGCGCTTCGGTATCGACATCTGGATGACCACGACGGCGATGGCGAATGGCTTCAAGATCGCCCAATCCTTTCTCGGCGCCAAGATACATGACGCCAAGGATCCCAGCTCCGACCTGAGCAACATGCTCTACCAGGTCGTGAGCGCCGCCTTCGACCTGATGGAGGGCTACGCAAATACCTGGGCACCCATCTGCGGATCCGAACCGGTAACCACCTTCGGTTTTGAATACACCGTCGGGCTCGAACACGTCAATGTCAATACCGCAAGGATGTTGAACCTGTTTCGGGAAGGTCTGAAAAACCTGCGCGAAATCTGGCTTGAAATCCTCGGCGCTGGTGATTTCAAGGAGGTTGAGCGACTGGGCGCCTTGACCGATGGCGAGTTCTGTTTCCCCATCGGGTTGTGGACACGGGTCATCTATGATTACGCCATCGCTTTCCACCAGAAGAAACTGCCGGCAGAACACCTGATCAAGTCCCTGACCCCGCTTTATTTGGGAAAGACCGCATCCTTCATCCTGGCGGCGAAAGACATGGAAGGGCCTGAAGCGGAAGCCGAAATCGAAAAACTTTGCATGGAGTTCGAAAACAACAAGGACTACCTCGTAACTAGCTGGAAATAATTTTAAGGAGACAAATCATGATGGATTTTCTGAACCTGATACTCGAACCCTTGCAAGAGGTTTTTTTAACGTTCAAGGTTTTTTTGCCCAACCTTCTTGCCATGATTGTGATTGTGATAGTGGGTATTGTTCTGGCCCGGATCGTCAGAATCATCCTTATAAAATCCCTGACAGCCATCAACTTCGACAGCTGGTCCGACCGGATGGGCTTTACCACGCTGATGCGCAAGGGTGACCTGTGGGCCAAGCCATCCGCCACCCTCGGCGCGATCGTTTTCTGGCTGCTGGTCATCGTCACCCTGATGATCGGCCTGAGCGCCCTCAATATCCCGGCTATAGGTGGTCTGGTCGAGCAGTTCTTCGGCTATGTGCCACGTGTTTTTTCCGCTGCGATGATCCTGATCATCGGCTATGTGCTTGCCGGATTCATCAGCCAGGGGGTATTGATTGCTGCGGTAAACAGTGGTTATCACTACTCCAAGCTTCTTGCCAAGGCTATCCGCACCTTGTTGATGGTACTGATTCTGGCCATGGCCATGGAACAGCTTCAGATTGCACCGAGCATCGTACTCGCCGCCTTTTCAATCATTTTCGGAGGAATTGTCGTGGCGCTCTCCATCTCCTTTGGCGTGGGCGGTATTGATGCGGCGAGACGGATGATCGAGCAGGAAACCCTGGAAAAAGGTGCGGCAGAAACCAAGGATGATATCGAACACGTCTAATTGAAGGGAAAACCATGTCCGATTTTCACCAGACAGGAGTCATCACAACCCTCCATCAACTCGGTAAACCTTCGCTGGAGCGGTTGGAGTCCGAGTTGTACGGCTTTTCGAAAGCCAGACCGGTGGCCCTGGTGCTGCCGGCACTTTATTCGGAGTTCGAAGGGCCGGCCATGCCCGGGATAGTCCAGGAGCTTGCCAAGGTTAAATATTTGAATGAAATCGTGTTGGTCCTCGACAAGGGCTCGGAGAAAGATTTTCAGCGGGTGCGGGAGTTCATGTCGCCGATATCGACGGAAGTCAAGATCATCCACAATGACGGCAAAAGGATCAGCGAAATCTATGAAACGTTTGCCCGCAACGGATTTAATGTGGGCGAGCGCGGCAAGGGGCGCTCGGCATGGCTTGCCTACGGGTATGTGTTGGCGCGGGGCAGGTCCGACGTCATTGCCCTGCATGATTGCGATATCGTCACTTACAGCCGCGAACTGCTGGCGAGACTGTGCTACCCCGTGGTCAATCCGAACCTGGACTACGTTTTCTGCAAGGGCTATTACAGCCGGGTATCCAGCAAACTAAACGGTCGTGTTACCCGCTTGTTGGTGACACCACTGGTCAGAGCCCTTGAACAGCTCATCGGTCAGCATGATTTTCTCGCTTTCCTCGACAGTTTTCGCTATCCCCTCTCCGGGGAGTTTTGCATGATTACCGATCTGGCCCGGACGAACCGGATTCCGTGGGACTGGGGGCTGGAGGTGGGATCCCTGGCTGAAGTGCACCGCAACTATTCGCCACGCCGGGTTTGTCAGGTGGATATAGCCGCGAACTACGAACACAAGCATCAAATCCTTTCTGCCGATGATGCAAACAAAGGCCTGATGAAAATGACCGTGGATATCTGCAAATCCATCTTCAGGACTTTGGCATCGGAAGGTGTCGTGTTTTCCGACGGTCTGTTCAAATCCTTGCTCGTAGCCTACCTGCGGCAGGCCGAGGACACGATCCTGAAATACGAGGCCGATGCCGCCATCAACGGACTCAAGTTTGACCGGCACGAAGAAGCAATGGCAGTGGAAGCATTTACCAGAGCTATTGCCATGGCAACCCAGGTATTCATGGAAAACCCGATGGCCACACCGCTCATCCCGAACTGGAACCGGGTGACCTCAGCCATCCCGGGTATTTTTGAAATGCTGAAAATGGCCGTGGATGAGGACAACAAATAATGGCGGCGCTGGATAAAAAATTACACTTGAAAGGAAACTCGAAATGAAAACGAACATGAACCGCTTGTTGCTGGCCTTCTTATTGGGCTCCCTGTTGGCCGTATCGGCTTGCAGCAAGAAGGAAGAAGACAGACCCCCGTCCAAAGTGAGCACCGAGGACGTGAAAAAGGAGGCCAAGGAGGCCATCGGCACCGCCATGGACTACGCGAAGCAGGAGCGCGACGAGTTCGTCGGCAAGGCGCAAAAGGAGCTGGATGAGATCAACCCGAAAATGGAAGAGCTCAAGAAAAAAGCGCAAGAGGCGACCGGGGAAGCCAAGGTGAAACTGGATGAGCAGATCAAGCGCTTGCAGCAGGAACAGAAGGCCGCCGCAGAAAATCTCGACAAATTGAAGTCAGCAACCGGTGAGGCCTGGAAGGATTTGAAGGCAGGTGTGCAAGCGGCCATCGATCATTTAAAGCAGTCCACAAACCAGGAATGAAGCAAGGACAGGCTCCTGGGGGCCTGTCGTCACGATGCTATACTGAATTTCGGCTTGGGCGCTCAGATGGCCGTTTGCTGCGCCTCAAGTGGCAGTTTTATTCGATATCGAGAAGGAGGGAATCATGGCTGGGCAACAGATTCAGGAGATCCCGCAAGTGCGGAGCATGTCAGGTTTCATGCAAGGATTTCGCGTGGTCATCGCATCTGCTCTTGTCATCCTGGCTGCGATTGGCGGCGTATACATCTGGAAAGAAGTCGATTTGAACCGGGCTGAGCGCCAGATCACCGTGCAGAAAGAGCAGTTTGCCGCGCAGAAAGCTGAACTCCTCAGAAAATCGGCAGCGCTTTATGCACGGGACAGGAAGGATGCCCTTTCACTGTTCAGCGTCCCGCTGGCGTGGGCGGTGCGCCGCGAGATGATGAGCGAGAATCTTGATCAGATTGACCAGTATTTTACCGAGCTGGTCAAGGTAAAGGGTTTTTCCAGGATCGTTCTGGTCAAGGCCGACGGTGTCGTGGCGCTATCCAGCGACAGGAAATTCCTCGGCGCCAGGTTCGACTCGATCTATCCCGCCGAGCACCTCACGGCGGAGCAAACGCAGATTCTGGAATCCCCTCCGGGCCAGTACCTGCTGGTGGTGCCGATCATGGGACTCAACAAGAGGCTTGGCACCCTGGCGATTAGCTATACGGCTGAAGCCTTCCCCCTGGCGGAATGATGCGTAACGGAATTGGGGACAAGGCGATGCGCGATTCTGGCTTCAGATTGCTCAAAATAGGGCAGCGGATCTGGCCGAGATGCTGACGGTCTGCTCTAAATAACGGCGATGGCCCCCGGGGCATGAGAATGCGAACACGGGCAGCTGCATTTCGACTGGCGCTGGCGCTGCTGTTGCTTGCGCCCGGCTGGCTGATGGCGGCTGCGCCGCCGGTGATGGTGCTGAAGATCGAAGGGGCGATCGGCCCCGCGACGGCGGACTACATGGTGCGCGGCCTGGCGCATGCTGCCGGGCAGAAGGCGCAACTGGCGGTGCTGCGGATGGATACGCCGGGCGGACTCGATACCTCGATGCGGCAGATCATCAAGGCGATCCTCACCTCGCCAGTGCCGGTGGCGGCCTATGTCGCGCCGAGCGGCGCGCGCGCCGCCAGCGCCGGCACCTACATTCTCTACGCCAGCCACGTCGCCGCGATGGCGCCGGGCACCAACCTGGGGGCCGCCACCCCAGTGCAGATCGGCGGTATGCCCGATTTTCCCGAGCCGAAGAAACCCGCGCCAGCTCCGGCCGGGAACGCAGCGAAACCCGATGACGCCCAAGCCCCGGTCGGCACCTCCAGACAGGCCATGAGCCGCAAACAGGTCAGCGATGCCGCCGCTTATATCCGCAGCCTGGCGCAGCTGCGCGGCCGCAACGCGGAATGGGCGGAGCAGGCGGTGAGCGAGGCGGCGAGCCTGCCGGCCGAGGATGCGCTGAAGCTCAAGGTGATCGACACCATCGCCGTCGATCTGCCGCAGCTGTTGCAGCAGCTCGACGGCAGGAAGGTGAACACGCTCGGCGGGGAGGTTCTGCTGGCGACCGTGGGCGCGCCGTTGCTCAGCTACGAGCCGGACTGGCGCGTCAGGCTGCTGGCGGTCATCACCGACCCCAGCATCGCCCTGATCCTGATGATGATCGGCGTCTACGGTCTGTTCTTCGAGTTCACTTCGCCCGGTTTCGGCGTGGCCGGCGTGCTTGGCGGGATCTGCCTGCTGCTGGCGCTGTATGGCCTGAATCTGTTGCCGGTGAACTACGCCGGGCTGGCGCTGATCCTGCTGGGCATTTCTTTCATGGTTGCAGAGGCGTTTTTTCCCGGCTTCGGCGTGCTCGGCATCGGCGGCATTGCCGCTTTCGTGGTCGGCGGGGTGATCCTGATCGACACCGAACTGCCGGGCTTCGGCATTCCGCTCGAACTGATCGTCGCCATCGCCGTGGCGAGTGCGCTCCTGCTCGGTCTGGTCGGCGGCATAGCGCTGAAGGCGCGCCGACGCCGGGTGGTGAGCGGCGACGAGGAGCTGATCGGCAGCGTCGGTGAAATGCTGGAGGATGCCGAAACCGAAGGATGGGCGCGGGTACACGGCGAGAACTGGCGCGTGCAAACCCGATCTCCCTTGCAGCGCGGGCAGAAAGTCCGTGTTCTGGCCCGAGACGACTTGGCGCTCCAGGTCGAGCCGGTTGAATCAAAAAAACAGCACAACCACGAATTACACGAATAAGCACGAATGTTCACGAATAACCAAACAGGTGAATCGGGCTAGTGCGTAGGAGCAACCTCCAAATCGCGAACCACCGAATTCGCGACCTGGAGGTCGCCCCTACGGGTTCATTCGGGTAAATTTGTGGTTAAAAGATTTGGCTATGTCACTGTTAAGTAGTGGTCTATACTATCGCCATACCAATCAATAAGATAGGTGCTACGATGAAAACCGAAGAATTTCATGTTTT
>PFJY01000228.1 GCA_002784065.1 Hydrogenophilales bacterium CG_4_10_14_3_um_filter_58_23
GTCCAATCACACCTAATCTTGCCGCTTCAGGCTCATTCCTGGTTGGAAATACAGGCCTCGTTCAGGCTCATTCCTCATTGGACAAGGCTGCACCTTGCCAAGCCCATGGCGAAAAGTGCACAATTGAGCCATGCAGCTATTCACTCTCGGAATCAATCACCAAACCGCGCCCCTGGCAGTTCGTGAACAGGTCGCCTTCCATGCTGAAACTTTGGAGCAGGCGTTGCACGACTTGGCTGGCCACCCTTCGGTAAAAGAGGTGGCGATTCTTTCTACCTGCAACCGCACTGAAATTTACTGCAACACCAACAGTCCGCAGCAAACCATCGAATGGCTGGCGGATTACCACCACATCAAACAGCAGGTGATCGAACCGCACCTTTACTCCCTGCCGCAAGGCGAGGCGGTAAAACACGCCTTCCGTGTCGCCAGCGGGCTGGATTCGATGGTGCTGGGCGAGACCCAGATTCTCGGTCAGTTAAAGCAGGCAGTGAACACCGCAGAACGCGCCGGCACCTTGGGGACACTGCTGCACAAACTGTTTCAGCGTACCTTTTCGGTTGCCAAGGAAGTCCGCACACAGACCGAGATCGGCGCCAGCAGCGTTTCCATGGCCGCCGCCTCGGTGCGGCTGGCGGAACGCATCTTCCCCTCGATCAGCGAACAGCGCGTCCTGTTCATCGGCGCGGGCGAGATGATCGAGTTGTGCGCCAATCATTTTGCGGCTCAGCACCCCAAACATATCACCATCGCCAACCGCACCCTGGAGCGCGCCAGCGCTCTGGCGCTGCGGCTGGGCGGCAGCGCCATTACCCTGAACGAACTGCCGGATCACCTCGCCACTCACGACATCATCATCACCTCCACCGCCAGCCCTCTGCCGATTCTGGGCAAAGGCATGGTCGAGCGCGCCATCAAGCAGCGCAAGCACCAGCCGATATTTATGGTGGATCTGGCGGTTCCGCGCGACATCGAGTCCGAGGTCAGCGAGCTGGACGACGTGTTCCTCTACACCGTGGACGACCTCGCCCAAGTGATCGCGACCGGTATCGGCAATCGCCAGCTAGCCGCCGAGGAAGCCGAAGCGATCATCGGGGTCAAGGTAGAAGATTTCTTGCACTGGATGGATACGCGTAGCGTCGTGCCCACCATCCGCGCCCTGCGCGACCATGCCGAACGGCAGCGCCGCCATGAACTGGAACGCGCCCAGCGCCTGCTCGACAAGGGAGAAGACCCGCACGAAGTGCTCGATCAGATGAGCCGGGCGCTCTCCAACAAATTCCTCCACGATTCCAGCCACGCACTCAACCACACCAGCGGAGAAGACCGCGAGCAGCTCGAAGCGCTGCTGCACCGTTTGTACAACATCCACCCGGAATAAGATTAGACTCGCCAGTGAAGCCCTCTATTCAATCCAAGCTCGACCAGCTTGTCGAGCGCTTGGTTGAGTTAACCCAGCGACTGAGCAGCAGCAACGCCACGTCGGACATGGAAGCCTATCGCCGCCTCACCCGCGAACATTCCGAAATCACCCCGGTAGTCGAGCTCTACCAACGCTTCCAGCAAGCCGAACTGGACCTGAAAACCGCTCAGGAAATGCTCGCCGACCCGGAGATGAAGGCGTTTGCCGAGGACGAGGCAAACAGCGCCAGGGAACAGCTGGCGCAGATTGAAATCGACCTGCAAAAGCTGCTGCTGCCGAAAGACCCCAACGACGAGCGCAATATTTTCCTGGAAATCCGCGCCGGCACGGGCGGCGACGAGTCGGCCCTGTTCGCCGGCGACCTGTTTCGCATGTATGCCCGCTACGCCGAAAGGCAGCGCTGGAAAGTCGAAATCCTGTCGGAAAGCCAGGGCGAAATGGGCGGCTACAAGGAGATCATCGCCAAGATCGTCGGCCAGGGCGCCTATTCCAAACTCAAATTCGAATCCGGCGGCCATCGCGTGCAGCGCGTACCGGCGACCGAAACCCAGGGGCGGATTCATACTTCGGCCTGCACCGTCGCCATCATGCCGGAAGCGGATGAACTGGCCGAAGTGAACCTCAACCCCGCCGACCTCAGGATCGACACCTACCGCGCTTCCGGCGCGGGCGGCCAGCACATCAACAAGACCGACTCGGCGGTGCGCATTACCCACCTGCCTACCGGCATCGTGGTCGAATGCCAGGACGACCGCTCGCAGCACAAGAACAAGTCGCAGGCGATGTCGGTACTGGCTGCCCGCATCATGGATGGGCAGTTGCGCGAACGCCACTCCAAGGAAGCCGCTACCCGCAAATCCCTGATCGGCAGCGGCGACCGCTCCGAACGCATCCGCACCTACAACTTCCCGCAGGGCCGTATCACCGACCACCGCATCAACCTCACCCTGTACAAGATCGAACAGATCATGGACGGCGACCTGGACGAACTGGTCGGTGCGCTGATGCACGAACACCAGGCGGAACAGCTGGCTAACTTGGGCGGGGAGTAGGGTGGGCACGCCTTTGTGCCCACGCGGTTTGAGTCCGCGTGGGCAGATAGAACCTTGCCCACCCTACATGGCTGCCTGATGGCCGCCTCCATCAACGAAATCGTGCGGTGCAGCGCCCTCGCGCTTGCTCGCGCGCTCGGCTTGGGCGCGGCGGAAGCTCGCCTCGAAGCGCAAATTCTGCTCGGCCAAGCCCTCGGCCGGTCGCGCGCCGGACTGATCGCCCATGGCGACGACCCGCTCGACCCGGAGCAGACTGCCGCCTTCGCCGACCTGTTCGAGCGCCGCTGGAGCGGCGAACCCATCGCCTATATCCTGGGCGAACGCGAGTTCTACAGTCTCAATTTCAAGGTCACCCCGGCGGTGCTGATTCCGCGCCCGGAAACCGAGTTGCTGGTGGAGTTGGCGCTGGAACGAATTCCTGCCGACGGCCCCTGCCGGGTGCTGGACCTGGGCACCGGCAGCGGCGCGGTGGCGGTGACGCTGGCTCTGCACCGCCCCCAGGCTAAAGTGATTGCAGTGGATCAGTCCGCCACGGCGCTGGAAGTCGCGAGGGAAAATGCGCAGCAGCTGGGGGCAGGCAACCTGCGCCTGATCCAGAGCGACTGGTACGCCGCCCTGGACGGAGAGAAATTCGACCTGATCGTCTCCAACCCGCCCTACATCGCCTCCGCCGACCCGCATCTGGCGCAGGGCGACCTGCGCTTCGAGCCCGCTGCGGCGCTGGCTTCCGGCGCGAACGGGCTGGACGACATCCGCACCATCGTCCGGGGCGCCGCCACCCACCTCAAGCCCGGCGGCTGGCTGTTGTTCGAACATGGCTACGACCAAGCGGCGGCGTGCCGCGAACTGCTGGTTCAATCCGGATTCGAGCAGATCGGGTCAAGCACCGACTTGGCCGGTATCGAGCGCGTGAGTTATGGGCAGTTGAACCCACGAATTTGAACTTGCATTTTTTATATATCTTATTAAAATAGTCGGTCATTAACCTCCGATTAACTGTTTTATAAGGAATCTGAAAATGTCCCACAACTGCGCCAACATCATCTCCGCCGACATGCTCTACCCCTTTGACGCTCGCGGCGTTGCCAAGCGCTTCCGCCATGCCGCCATCTTCGGCGCGCTGGATTCGCTGCATCCGGGTGAAACCATGCGCTTCGTCAACGACCACGACCCGCTACCGCTGCTGGCCCAATTGATGGAGCGCTACGGCGATGCCATCGAGATCAGCTACGTCGCCCGCGAACCCGGCCAGATCGTGATCGACTTCGCCCGCAAGTAAAGGCGAGCCATGTTGGTTGTACTGGCGCTGACGGCGCTGGCCAGCTTCGCCGGCGCCGTTATCCTGGCCTGGTCTCAGCCCCTGCCTCCAGCCGCCCACATCCATCTCGCACTGTCCGTGGGCGTCATGCCGCTGATCCTGGGTGCAATGAGCCATTTCGTGCCGGTGCTGACGCGCAGCGGTGCGCCCGCCGCTGGCGTGCAATCGATCCCCTTGCTGGCGTTGGCAGCAGGGACGCTGGCCGTTTTCTCCTTTATCGCACCCAACCCGGCTTATTATTTCGCCGCTCTGCTCGCGCTGGCCGCCACTTCCGCATTTGCCGGCTGGATCGTCAAGCGCGGCAAATCGGCGCTGGGCAAACCCCATCCCTGTTTGTACTGGTACCTCGCCGCGATTGCCTGTTTGATGCTGGCGCTGGCGGTAGTGGCCGCTATGGCGCTGTGGCCGGAGCAGCGGCTGGCGCTGAAACGGCTGCATCTTCATCTCAACACCCTGGGTTTCATCGGTCTGACCGCCATCGCCACTTTGCAGGTGCTGTTGCCCACGGCAGTCGGGCGACCAGATTCACAGGCCGCAACCCGGTTGCGTCAGGATTTGAAATGGGCGCTAGGCGGCACACTGCTAATTGCCGTCGGGGCTGCCTGGTTCAAGCCATTGGCATGGCTAGGCACGCTGTTGTGGGTGCTGCCGATATTGCGGCTGGGGCAGGCCTGGCTCAGGCTGTATCGCACTGAAATTAGGCAGTTACACGGTGTGGCGCCCGTGCTCGCAGTTGCCTTGGCCGGATTTTTCGCCACCCTGCTGTTCGGGGTCCTGCACGCTGTCGGCGTACTCCTCCCCATCGATAGCGCCCATGCCTTCATCCTCGCCTTCCTGTTCCCGCTGGTGACTGGCGCAGTCAGCCAGCTGCTGCCTGTATGGCTAAAGCCCGGCCCACAAACCGTCTGGCATGGACAAATCCGACAGCGTCTTCAATGGGGCGGCGGGATACGCGGTCTGATGTTTTTTGGCGGCGGCCTGTTCCTGGCCGGTGGCTGGCGCGGCGGGATGATATTGGCTGTGGTGGCGCTTGTCCTGTTCCTGGTGCAGCTGATCAGCACGGCCAAAACCCTGCTGAATTGGAGCGACTGATTGCAGTATAAGATGCTCACCTATTCGGGTGATGCCAATATTTGTTCCTGATTAGGTACATTCCTCAGCCAGCCCATCATTTGGGCATTTGCTACCCTAAAAGGGCCGATCAAGATGGACAAGCCATCGTTTTTAGCTGGATTTCGCCTCAAAAGCTGGCCGGCTACACGTAGCTGAGGCACGTACCTAATCAGGTAAAGTGATTGGCGGAGATAAATATTTTTCCCGCGTCAAGACTCAATGACACGCGAAGGGCAACCAGATCAGCGCAAATACTTCGGCTTGCCCTACTCTGCGGTTCTGTTGCCTTTCTATAGCCCGTGCCCTTCCCCCACCCCCGTACCGGCAATCCGGTCGAAGAAGCGCGCGCGATAAAGCAGGCGGTGGTGGGTTTCATCGTCGTTAAAACCTGCCCGGTCATGCAGCACGTTGTTGCAGATCAGGCCCATCCCCGGCTCCAGACGGCTGCGGTAAATGTAGGGCAAATCACTGTCCAGCAACTTCTCCAGGAATGCCACCGCCGCAAGCGTCGCGGCATCCTGCTTCCACGCGATACTGCGGGTGCGAGCGGTGTAACGCATATGCAGATCGCCCGTGTCGGGACCCAAGGAAAACACCGGGCCAACCGCGTCCGGCCTAGCCACGCCATCCTCCTCGACCCGCGCCGGAATGGTCATGGCATCGGGCCGCATCAAGGCGCGGATAAAACCGGGGTTCTCGTCGCGCATTAACAGATAGGCGATCTCATGATCCAGCAAGGCATTTTCGCCGCCTTCCGCCGAACTCTGCACGCAATGTAGCTGCAAGCCCCATATCTGGCGCTCCAGCGTGTTGTAGTAGCCATCGGTATGCCACTTGATCGGCTTGTTGGAATAGGGGATGTAGCCTTGGCGTGGCGCGCTCTCAACCACTTTAAGCGAAGTCAGTCCATCGTTGTCGGCGAGCATGTTGCAGTCCAGCCGCTCCAGTCCATAGCGTTTGCCGAGCAGGCGCGGGATATTCTTGTCCGGGTCGGAGCCGGTCTTGCTGGCATAGACCGCCATATTGGTTTTCTGGCAGATATGCAGAATCGCCTGATATTCGGCTTGCGTCAGACTGCGCGGGTCATTGATTTCGACCAGTATCTGCTCCACGCGGGTAGGGTAGCTCTCCAGCTTGCGGCTGCGCCATGCCTGATAAGCGCTTTCGTTTTCGAGTAAAAATGGGCTTTGCATGATTTCCCTCAAGTTGAAGACGGCTCACCCTTAGGGCTCGTAAATGAATAAGTTGGACTTACGCTGGGGCTGGTTGGGGTGCAGTCCTAGGCGCGAGACACGCCGTTGTGTCATTCACAACAGGGCG
>PFJY01000107.1 GCA_002784065.1 Hydrogenophilales bacterium CG_4_10_14_3_um_filter_58_23
AAAACGCGGGGCCGCGTTAGCGTCCCCGTATAGCCGCTTTGAGCGGCTCACATAATGAAGGCCCCCGGCTATGCCGGGGGATTGTTACTGCATTCGACCTGTTCTTCAGGGCGACGCACCACCAGCCGTACGGCGATAAACAGAAAAAGCACATCCTCGACTGCCTAGTGCTGAGTGCCCGAAAAGTTTTGGCAAGTACCGGCGCCAAGGCACGCGACCAGCTTGTCGCGGCGACCTTCGTTGAATTGACCAATTCCGGTTTTTACTGGATGTCCGAGGGCAAACTGCTGGAACTGCCTAGGGGGTCGGCCATGTTGCACGCTCCCCTGTGTCCCGATGACTTGATTAGGACCGCCAGGCAGTTGGACTGTGGAAACTCCGCCGGCGAATACCTGGAGACGGTCGGGCGGCTGCTTACCCGGCTCATCTTCTGGAACGCGGATGACAGCGGCGCCAACGATACGGTGGGTGACGATTTGTACCGCCTCTATCAATCGGGAATGTTTTTTGATTCCCGGTTCAATTCCGAGGGCTACGTTCGCCAAGTCATAGCAGGCTGGGATGCTCAACCCCAGAATACCTACGAGTATCTCCTGAAAAGGATGGTACCGAACCTCCGTGTCCCCGCTCCAGCCGAATGCCTGAAACACAATTTCGACGGAATGCTCGCTTTCCTTGGTGACGACGCCATTCCCCAGGAGGTCAGGAACAGCGTCGTCGGCTTTGTCCTGGACGATATCTTCAAATGCACCAAACAGTCCGGCATCACATCCGCGATCTACCCTTCGGAAACAATCGAGGTCTCCGGCATGCGAAATGGCAGTCGGCCGCTGCATGTCAGCGAAATCGGCGCTGCCTACGCCGAGATCATTCGCGCCGCCAGGCACACCCAGAAGCAAGTGTTACTTTGAAGAAAAGGATGCAATCGTGAACACAGCTGCAGGACTCGTTTCAGGCATTCCCGCTCATCGCGTTGCGCTCACCAAGAGCCCGGCCATGAAGAACGTCGCGGACCTCGTTGTCGCTCATCTGGTGGAAGCGGGGGTAGACAATGTCTTTGGCATTCCCGGCGGAGCGACGATTCCCTTTCACAACAGCCTTGAGATACATCCTGACATCAATTTCGTGTTGACCCGCCACGAGGGCGGTGCGGCCTTCATGGCAGACTGCTACGCACGGGTTTCGGGGCGCATCGGCGTGTGCTGTGCGACAACTGGGCCCGGTGCTACCAACTTGGTGACGGGCGTCGCGGCGGCCTATATGGATTCCGTTCCCATGCTGGTGATTACCGGCATGAACCCCACCGACACTTGGGGCCGGGGCGACTTTCAGGAGTGCACCCCTTATGGGGGGGTGGACACGGTGCAGATGTTCAGGCCCCTGTGCAAATCATCGGAGGTCATCGTGTCGGAGAAAGTGCTTCAGCACAGGGTGCGCACCGCCATTTCCACCGCCCTGACCGGAAAGCCCGGCCCGGTACATATCGCAGTGCCTAGGGACCTGTGGGGGCGGATGGTGACGTGGGAGCACGTGGATCGGCCGGTATACCTGTCCGGATCCCCCTCTCCCTCCGACAAGGATTCCCAGGAAATCGCCTCCTTGTTGCTCTCGGCCGAACGCCCCCTGATTCTGTATGGAAGCGGCACGTCGACCATCGCGTTGGAGCTCCTGTTCGAACTGAGCAGCGAGCATGCCATCCCGATTATCAGCACCCCCCGCGGGAAAGGGAAAGGGTGCAGCAAGGTGCCAGAAAGCTATCTAGGCAGCATGGGGATATCGGCCAACACTCTGGTGGATGAATTCCTTCAGGCCAACCGTTTTGACGTAGTGGTCAGTGTCGGCGCGGGATTTGGAAGTTACGCGACGAATTCCTGGGATGGCTCGCTGCTGCGAACCGGAACCATGGTCCAGGTAAATATCGACCCGAAGGACATTGGAAAGATCTTTCCCGCGCACATCGGGGTCGTTTCCGACTCCGCAGCTTTCGCGGAGAAACTCCTTGGGGCATGCGCGGCGCTGGATTTCCCCGTCCCGGAATCAAGGCGGAAATGGCTTGCTAGTTGGACTTGCCGGCCGAAATGGGATTTCCCTCTTGAACAGCACGTCGGAAGAGGGGGCCGGCCAAGTCCCATGGAGATTATCCGCGCAGTGGATCAAGCGGTTGGCGAACATGGCATTATCCTCGCAGATTCGAATTCGATTCTGCTTTGGGCAACGCACCATTTGCCAGAGCGAAATAAACGCCGTTTCGTCAGCATGTGGGGATGGGCTAGCATGGGCCACGCGACCGCTGGCGTCGTGGGTGCGAAGCTGGCCGCGCCGGAATCCGATGTGGTCGCGCTCGTGGGTGACGGTTGCTTTGTGATGAACGGCAACGAAATCGCCACGGCCGCCGACCTCAATCTGCCCATTGTTTGGGTCATCAATGCCAACGAACAGCTCGGCATGATCCATTACGAACTCCGTTCCAGTGGTCTCACCAGGAGTGCGACCCTGAAAAACTATGACCTTGTCGGTCTTGCCCGCTCTCTGGGGGCGAACGCGGTGAACTGCGATAATCCTGCGCGCCTGGCTACCCTGATCAGACAGGGCTTGAGGGGATCCGGGCCAACGGTGATCCAGGTAAACGTCGATCCGGGTATGGTCCCACCCATGGGTCAGAAAAAACAGGGATCTGCTCGATGGAAACAATACGTCGAAAATCTATGAAAGAGGGGGCAGGATGAAAGTTTGGTTTGATGGTTCCATAGCGGCGGTTGGGGACACCCGTGTGTCCTGTCTTGCCCATACCCTTCATTATGGGACGGGCGTATTTGAGGGAATCCGCGCCTATGGCGTCGAAGACGGTCGCACCGTGTTCAGGCTGCGGGAACACGTGGAGCGGCTGTTCAATTCCGCGCGTAGTCTGAGGATGGAGATTCCGTTTTCGCCCGACGAGATCGAAAATGCCATTCAGGGGGTTCTGTCGGAGAACGGCTTGCGGGACGCCTATATCCGTCCCCTCGTGTTCTTCGAGCAGGGAGGGATGGGTCTGGATGTGGGGGCCCATCCCAGGAATCCCGTCCGCACCTTGATAGCTGCGTGGAAATGGGATTCCTATTTCTCGACCAGTGAGTGGGGGGATGGTATCAGCGCGAGACTGGGCGACTGGAAAAGGGTTTTTCCCCATCCCAGCGTGAACAAGGCAAAGGCGGTAGGGTTCTACGCCAGCTCATATCTCGCTCACATGGAAGCGAAGTCATATGGTTATCAGGAGGCGATCCTGATAGACGAAGACGGCAATCTTGCAGAGGCGAGTGCCTCGAACCTGTTCCTGGTCCAGGATGGAACGCTTTTTACCCCCACCACCTGCGCCATCCTGCCCGGAATTACCCGCGACACGGTGATCACCATTGCCCGGGACCTCGGACTGAAGGTGAACGAGGAGCACATTCCCCAAGGCCGGATATTTCTGGCCGACGAAGTGTTTTTGACCGGTACCGCCAGCGAAGTGGTCCCTGTTACCCAGATCAATGGGCAACAGGTGGGATCGGGGAAGGCGGGCCCCGTCACAAAGAGAATTTCCGACACCTACCGGCTTGTGGTGAGGAATGCCTATCCATTTTCCGGGGAGGGGTCGGAAAGGGTTGCCCATTGGCATCCGATGACGCAGGAAGCCTGAATTCAAGGGCAGTGTTTTTGCAGTGTGTATGAATGTTAACCACAATCCTAAGGAGAGAAGCAATGAGCATGGAAATAGCCAGCCTGTACGAACGTCTGGGTGTCGGAAAAATATCCGTCAAATCAGCGAGGATGTCTGGATCAATCATGTCAGCAACCCCGATGTCAGTCCACGTTATGCGAACAGCGACGCGGAGAAGATTAAATCGCTGGTGACCGATTTCGTCTGCTGGGGTACCGGTGGGCCCGGCGAACAATACAACGGAAAGACCATGCTGGAAGCCCATCGCACCATGAACATCAGCCATCTGGAATTCATGGCCGTCATCGACGACGTGATGCGCGCCCTGGAAAAGAACAAGGTCGGCCAGTCTGAGCAAAACGAGTTGCTTGGCCTTCTCTTTTCCCTCAAAGACCAAGTGTTGCACCTATAGCGAGGGAATCCCCATGAAACTAGCCATCCTGGGCACGGGAAAAATGGGCGGCATGGTCGGGAAACGCCTTGCCAGCGCGGGTTACGACGTGGTCTACGGCTCCCGCGAGCCGCAGCTCAACACGGATAAATTCTCTGACTATGGAAACATCTCGGTCTCGAGCTACCGGGACGCATGTCGACAATGCGATGTCGCCGTAGTTGCGGTACCCTGGGCCCATGCGCTTCCCTTGCTGATGTCCCAAAAGGAAAACCTTGTAGGGAAAGTCGTGGTCGACCTCACCAACCCTCTTTCCCCCGATATTTCCTATTTGGTGGTGCCGGCAATGAGCTCCGCCGCCGAGCTGATTGCGGGCGCGCTGGAGGGATCCAAGGTTGTGAAGGCTTTCAACGGGATCACGGCCGACAATTTCCCTACGCCCGATTTCAGCGGGAAGCCCGCGCAGGTGTTTTTTTGCGGAGACGACCCGGAAGCGAAAGGGGTTGCTAAGGATCTCATCGAAACCTGCGGCTACCAGGCCGAAGACTGCGGAGCTCTCAGCAATGCCCGCTATCTGGAGGCGATGGCCATGCTTTGGCTGCAGCTCGCCTTCTGGGAGGACAAGGGAAGCGACTTCAGTTTCAGGATCGTGCAAAAAGGCATGCCCGCTCTCCAAGCGTGAGAGCACTACTCAATCTCAATCAAGGAAAGGAAATATCATGCAATACAACAAGGAACTAGATGCACGAGGACTGAATTGCCCCCTCCCCATCCTGCGCAGCAAGAAGGCCCTTGGCGAGCTAGATTCGGGTCAGGTGCTGAAGGTTCTGGCGACCGATCTCGGCTCTTTGAAGGACATGCAGGCCTTCGCCAAGCAGACCGGAAACGAGTTGCTTGGTTCCGGCGAGACCAGCGGTGTGTATACCTTCTTCCTCAGGAAAGCGTAACGTTGGCTTGGGCGGCAGAGTCTGGAATCAGCTGATTTGCGCCGTCCTCCCCGCTGCCCGGTCTGCGCTTCTCCGCCCATTTCCAGCGTGAGGTCGGTTGGCAATAAGAGTCCAACGGGTTAAGCGGCGAGCTGATTTGCATAATATCGCTGCGTGAATGCAGCGGGTGACAGGTAGCCGAGGCGAGCCTGTTTCCGATGCTGGTTGTAGAATATCTCAATGTACTTGGTGATCTCCTGTATGGTAACGGCTACCACTTCACCACATGCACATTGGACAACGTGCGTCCAAGGAAGCGCTCGCCGATAGTCTGGAAGCGCAGCGGCACGTCGGTAACGTAGAACTCGTAGCCGGGCGGGGTGCGTTGCGGGTTGGCCAAGCTCATTTCGGTGAGCAGCGCAGCGGTTTCCTCCGCCATCGCCTCGGCTGAGTCCACCAATTTCACGCCCGGCCCCACCACATCCTGCAGTAGCGGCTTGAGCAGGGGGTAATGGGTGCAGCCCAGCACCAGGGTGTCGATGTTTTGCGCCAGCACCGGTTTCAGGTATTCCTGCGCGGTTAGTCTCGTGACGGGATGGTCCAGCCAGCCCTCCTCCACCAGCGGCACGAAGAGCGGGCAGGCTTGGGAGAAAATTCGCATCTCCGGTTCGCGCTGGTGGATGGCGCGGGCATAGGCGTTGCTGTTGATGGTGGTGGGGGTGCCGATCACGCCCACCTGTTTTTTCGTCGTGGTGGCGATGGCGCCGAGCGCGCCGGCGTCGATCACGTCCAGTACCGGCACCGGGGAGAGGTCTTTCACACTCTGCGAGGCCACCGCTGCCATGGTGTTGCAGGCGACGACCAGCAACTTGACCCGTTTGGCGAGCAGGAATTCCGCGATCTGGGTGGTGTAATGGGCGATGGTTTCGACCGACTTCACGCCATAAGGCACGCGCGCGGTGTCGCCAAAATAGACGATGTTCTCGAACGGCAGACGCTCCATCAGGGCGCGCACGACGGTGAGGCCGCCTACGCCGGAGTCGAATACGCCGATGGGGTTGCCGGAATCGGGATGAGGCATAAGGTTTCCGTTAAGAATAACGCGTTATTCTGGGGTTTTCGCTCGTTCCGGTCAAGCTGGAGCCTTGTCCAATGAGGAATGAGCCTGAACGAGGCCTGTATTTCCAACCAGGAATGAGCCTGAAGCGGCAAGATTAGGTGTGATTGGA
>PFJY01000040.1 GCA_002784065.1 Hydrogenophilales bacterium CG_4_10_14_3_um_filter_58_23
AAAGTATTAACAATCCCTTGCGGGTCGAGGAGGAATTATGTCAATAAATCAGATTGGTGGGAAATATTTCTCCGCGATAGCGGCTTCGTCCAACAATTTGCTTGACATATTGAGCCGCCGTTAATGCATTTTGCCTATGATTGCTTGGGACGAAAACAAATGGCAGCGCAACATCCGCGAACACGGCTTGGATTTTGTGGGGTGCGATTCGGTTTTTGATTGCCCAGTAGTCGTGTGGGACGATGACCGGAATGCCTATGGCGAATTGCGCATTAATTTGCTTGGCTTTCTCAATGGTGTCGTTGTGCATTTGACTTACACGGAGCGCGGCGATGATCTGCACGTCATTAGCTTGCGTAAGGCTGAAAAACATGAAATCCGCTACTTTGCCCAAGAACTTTCCAAATAGCCAAGAAGCGTGGGAGAAGCTAATTGCCGACGCACCCGGCGAAGATCGTCCACCCACCCCTGAGGAAGAGGCACGCCGGAAAAACGCCGTAGTTAGCCATTCCTTGCCTGAGTTGCGCGAGAATCTCGCTGCTCGTCGGCGTGGAATGCAAAAAGCTCCAACCAAAGTTCCGACCACCATCCGCTTTGACGCAGATGTTCTCGCGGAGCTAAAAGCATCCGGGCGCGGCTGGCAGACGCGCGTAAATGATGCCATGCGCGAGTGGCTCAAGGCTCATTCACCGGTGTAACGCGTAAGGCGGAAACACGGTAAGGCGGATGAGGCTGTAGGCCGTTATCCGCCGCATGGGGATTTTCATGCGGCGGATAACGCTGCGCTCATCCGCCCTACACGAGCTGTTTCGGGGCCGACGCGCTACTACGGTTCAACGGTACTCGGGGCCGGGTGAAGATTCTTGCGTCGCGATGACCTGTCGTTGGGGATGCCTCCGCGTCTCGCGGCCATCTTCTAGCCGTTGTCCACATTCAGTTGCAGCCACAGTTCCAGCAGCGCCAGGTGCCACAGCTTGCTGCCCTGGATGCGGGTGAAGTGGGCTTCCGGTTCGGCCAGCAGCTTCTCCACATAGGTGCGGTTGTAGATGCCGCGTTTGATGCAGGCGTCCGACATCAGGATTTTGCGCATGAATTCGAGAAAATCGCCGCGCACATACTTCAGCGCCGGCACCGGGAAGTAGCCTTTGGGACGGTCGATCACCGCATCCGGGATCAACCCTCGGGCGATGGCCTTGAGCGGGAATTTTCCGCCTTCCTTTAGCTTCAGCGACGGCGGCATCTTGGCCGCCAGTTCCACCAGTTCGTGGTCGAGGAACGGGACACGCGCTTCCAGACCCCACGCCATGGTCATGTTGTCGACGCGCTTGACCGGATCGTCGACAACCAGCGTAGTGACGTCGAAGCGCAGTACCTGGTCGAGGAAACAATCGGCATTGGGCTTGGTGAGTTCCTTCTCCACCAGTTCGGCGGTGACGTCCGGCACATGAAAGGCCGGGGCGACGGTTTCCAGGTATTCGGCATGGTCGCGGTCGAAATAATTTTCGCGGAAGCGGTCGAGGGCGGAGCCTGTGGCTGCCTCCATACGCGGATACCAGAAATAGCCGCCAAACACCTCATCCGCGCCTTGGCCGGAGAGCACCACCTTGACTTCCTGCGACACCCGCTCGGCGAGCAGGTAGAACGCCACCGCATCCTGTCCCACCATCGGCTCGGCCATGTTGGCCACGGCCTCGGGCAGGCGCTTCAATACTTCAGAATTGGGAATGAGGTATTGGTGGTGCCGGGTCTTGAAGCGTTCCACCACCTGGTCGGAATACTCGAACTCGTCGGCTTTTTCCGCGCCTGCTCCGACATCCTCGAAACCGACCGAGAAAGTCAGCAGGTCGTCCACGTGGTCGGCCAGCAAGCCCACCAGCAGGCTGGAGTCCAGCCCGCCGGAGAGCAGCACTCCGACCGGCACGTCGGAGGCCAGGCGGTGGCGCTCCACAGCGCGGTTCAGCACGGCACGAGTGGCGTTCAACCAGTCCTGTTCGGACAGAGGGCTCGTTGACGGATAACTTGGACATTCTGGCTGCACCGGCGGGCGCGCTGCTGCGTTGCCATCCTCTTGCATGGAACGGCCATGCGGTGCGTCCGGCGCCTTGCATCGCATCCCGCCAGCACACCCATAATTGCCCAAGTTATCCGTCAACGAGCCCTTATGCGCCGGGCGGGTGGCATCCAGGCTCCAGTAGGTGCGTTGGGTAACCTGTCCCGTTGCGCTCACCGTCATGATGGTGGCCGGGGGCAGCTTTTTCACGCCGTTGAGGATAGTGCGCGGAGCAGGCACGACGGCATGCAGGGTGAAGTAGTGGTGCAGGGCGATCGGGTCGATGCTGGCGTCCACCCCGCCTGCGGCAAGCAGCGCCTGGAGGCTGGAGGCGAAGCGCAGGCTGGCACCGTCCAGCGAGTAATACAGAGGTTTGATGCCGAAGCGGTCGCGCGCCAGGAACAGGCTGGCGTGGCGCATGTCCCACACAGCGAAGGCGAACATGCCGTAGAAGCGCTCCGCGCACTTCTCGCCCCAGGCATGGTAGGCCTTGAGGATGACTTCGCTGTCACCTTCGGAGAAGAAGGTGTAACCCATCTCCGAGAGTTCCTGGCGCAGTTCCTTGTAGTTGTAGATTGTGCCGTTGAACACCAGGGAAAGGCGGAGCTCCTTGTCCACCATCGGCTGGTCGCCGCTGGGGGAGAGGTCGATGATGGCCAGGCGCCGGTGGCCGAAAGCCATCGGGCCGTCGCTGATCAGGCCTTCGTGGTCGGGGCCGCGACGGGCAAGTTTCTCCGACATCCGCCGAATGACGGCGGTGTCGGGGGAGGTGTTGTCAAAGCGTAGTTCGCCGCAGATGCCGCACATAATTAAAAACCTATGCCACAGAGTTCACAGAGAATACAAGGGTGTAAAAAGCTGCGCACATTGCACCGAATGTCATACGGCGCAATGCCGATAAGCTACATCGGAAAATGGAGCTGCATCGCGTCAAGCATGGACAGCCTGCGCAACCAGGCGTACCCCCAAGGCGGCGCAAACACGGCTGATCGTGTCGAAGCGCGGCTGTGCATTGGGTCGCAGCGCCTTGTACAAGGCTTCACGGGTAAGGCCGGAAGCCTTGGCGATCTCGCTCATGCCGCGCGCACGGGCAATATCGCCCAATGCCGCCGCCAGCAAAGCCGGATCGTTCGCCTCCAGCATCGCCGTCAGGTACTCGGCCATCGCCTGCTCGCTGTCTAGATATTCAGTCGCGTCGAATTCCGGCAGGTCTTGAACCTTGATCTTTCGCTTCATGTCACTTCACTCATCAATGGTTGCCGCCAGCTTTTGCGCGGTAGCCATATCGGCCTAGCTCCACCGGCTTTGTGTCGCCCAAATTGCCCAACTGCGCCTTGCGCAACCGAGCGCGTTTTTCAGGCTGCTCAGCCACTCGGTGAATTCGGGCAGAGGTTTTATCGAGAACATGTGATAAATGTAATCGAACGATTACGCCTTGTCAAGCCGGATTCATGCGGCTCGCAGGATGCAATAAGTGGAGCGAATTGCCCGTTGGTTATTGCGCCCTTGTACGCGGGCTACACAGAAGCGTCTGCCCTTGGTCGCCGTTTGATGAACAGTTCCTGCCGCGCCGCACGGCTGATGGCAACCACTGCCGGATGGGTGAGTTTGCGCTCCACCGAGATGGCGTAGAACTGCTCGATCACTTCCTCGGTCGAGCCGATGCTGATGACTTCATGCTGACGTATCACTTGTTCCGCAATCGCGGTAGGGGTGGCGAAGATGCCCACACCGGCCTGTCCGAAGGCGGTCATCAAGGCGCTATCGTCGAATTCGCCGGTAATGCGCGGGCGAATCCGGTGGTCGCTGAACCAGCGCGTCAGCCTGGACCGTACTGCAACATCCTCGCCCGGCAGGAGTATGGGTGCGCCATCCAGGCAATGCGGGAACGGTCCCGGGTGTTGCTGCGCCAGTTCCGCCGTGGCAAAGAAGGTGAGGCCGCATTCTCCAAGCAGGTGGCTGAAGCCCCGCACGTCGACCGTGCGCGGCATGGGGCTGTCGGCGATGACGATGTCGAGCCGGTGCACCGCCAGTTCCGCCAGCAGGTTGGCAACTTTTCCTTCCCGGCAAATGATGCGCGGCGGTTGCTCAACCTGCATCGCCGGCTCCAGCAGTTGATAGGCGACGGCCTTGGGCACCGCGTCGGTGACGCCTACCCTGAATTGCAGCGGACGGTCGGTGGGGCGATGATGCAATGTTTCTTCCAGTTCCTGGCCGAGAGAAAAGATTTCGTTGGCGTAACTCAGTACCATCCTGCCCGTCTCGGTCAGCTCGAATTGCCGTCCGCTGCGGTTGAATAGCGCTTCGCCCAGCACTTCCTCAAACAGACTCAACTGGCCGCTGATGGTTTGCGGCGTCAGGTGTAGCCGCTCGCTGGCTCGGGTCACGCTGCCCGCCTTGGCCACCGCCCAGAAATAGTGAAGATGCTTGTAATTTAGCGTGCTCATGCGCCATCCAGTTCGTAATTTTCGAATGATGCATCAATTATATTCGACTTTATGGAACAGGAAAGGGCCGCTATACTTTATGGTATTACTACCGGAACGAATAGAACCGACATGCTGAATACAATCGAAAAACTGTTTGAGAAAGCGCTCTGGAACGGTCGCTTCGTGGTCGTGGTCTCGGTGATAGCGAGCATGGCTGCCGCCATCGCGATTTTCTACATGTCCACGGTGGATGTGGTGTACCTGGTTGGCCACATGCTCCATTATGCCGATCCCGCCATGGCCGATGAGGCGCGCAGGCTTCTTCACGACCAGACCATCACCCATGTGGTGGAAGTGGTGGACGGCTACCTGCTCGCCACTTTCATGCTGATTTTCGCGCTCGGCATGTATGAACTGTTTGTCAGCGACATCGACGAGGCCAAAGGCAGCAAGGCCTCCAGCAAGATACTGGTGATCGAGAGCCTGGACGATCTCAAGGCGCGACTGGCCAAGGTGATCCTGATGATTCTGATCGTCACCCTGTTCGAGGAGGCTCTGAACATGAAGGTGACATCCCCGCTCGACCTGTTGTATCTTGGCGGAGCCATCGCCCTGATCGGCGTGGCGCTGTTCCTGACGCACAAGGCCGAAGCGCACGGAAAAGAAACCGAACACCCCGGAGATTGAACCATGAAACGCCTATTCCTGTTTCTCGCCACCAACCTGGCTATCGTCCTGATGCTCTCAATGACCATGCGGTTGTTGGGCGTGGAGCCTTATCTCGCCGCGTCGGGCCTGAACCTGGGCTCCTTGCTGATTTTCGCCGCCGTGATGGGTATGGGCGGTTCCTTCATCTCGCTCGCCATCTCCAAGTGGAGCGCCAAACGCATGACGGGCGCACGGGTGATCGAAACCCCCGAAACCCCCGGTGAGGCCTGGCTGGTGGAAACTGTGCGGCATCAGGCGCAGACCGCCGGCATCGGCATGCCGGAGGTGGCGATTTTCGATTCGCCCGACGTCAATGCCTTCGCTACCGGCATGAACAGGAACAGCGCCCTGGTGGCGGTGTCCACCGGACTGCTACAGGCCATGAACAAGGACGAGGCGGAAGCGGTGCTGGGGCACGAAATCTCCCACGTCGCCAACGGCGACATGGTGACGCTGGCGCTGATCCAGGGCGTGGTCAACACTTTCGTGATGTTCCTGTCCCGCGTCATCGGTCATCTGGTGGACAAGGTCGTGTTCAAGACCGAGCGGGGTACCGGCCCGGCGTTCTTCGTCACCATGATTATCGCCGAGATGGTGCTGGGCATTCTCGCCTCGATCATCGTCATGTGGTTCTCGCGCCGGCGCGAGTTTCGCGCCGATAGCGGAGGGGCGGCATTGGCCGGGCGGGGCGCCATGATCGCCGCGCTGGAGCGCCTCAGGGCATTGCACGAACCGGCGCCGTTGCCGGACAAGATGGCCGCTTTCGGTATTTCCGGTGGCGTGGGTTCAGGCTTGAAGCGTTTGTTCATGACCCATCCGCCACTGGAAGAGCGCATCGCGGCGCTGAAACAGCAAAACGGGCAAATGTAGGGCGCGCCATGCGCACCAATTATTGAACCGCGTCCTTCGCGGTGAATCGCCTTTTTAGCAATTCCTCTAGGAGCCTGTCGGACTTGAAGAATCGAAGCGAAAATTCGGCTGGGCGAGGACAGATTTTGCCGGTTTTGCAGGTCAATAGTC
>PFJY01000080.1 GCA_002784065.1 Hydrogenophilales bacterium CG_4_10_14_3_um_filter_58_23
AATTTTTCTTTTTTTAACCCGGTCAATCTGAACAATTGAATCACCCGGATCGACACCGCTTCAGGCTCATACCTGAATTGGAAAATACTCCTGTTACAACCTCAATTTCCACGCCACCAACCCGAATGCCGCCAAGGCGAAAGCGGCGGCGATGGAAAACGTCACTTGCGGCCCCATCATCTCCCAAGTCAGGCCGCTATACAATCCGCCCAGCGTGCCGCCCACTCCGAACGAAAAGCTGTTATACAGCGCCTGGCCCTGAGCCTGGTGCCTGCCCTTGAAAAAGCGGTGCACCACCTCGACCGCCGCCGAATGGTAAGCGCCAAAGGTGGCTGCGTGAAAAATCTGAGCCACCACGATTAGCGCGACCCAGCCCACTCCCCAGCCGATCATCAGGAAGCGCAGCACGGCGAAAGCGAAGCTCGCCAGCAACACCTGGCGCAGGGAAAAACGCCGCAGCAGGCGCGGCATCCACAAGAAAATACCGATTTCGCACACCACCCCGATCGACCACAACCAACCGATGGTGCTCTTGGCATAGCCGTGGTCCACCAGGTAAATCGAATAGAAGGTGTAATAAGGGCCGTGGGCCGCCGCCATGAGAATGCCCGCACCGATAAAGACCAGCACTTCGGGGCGACAAATGATGTGCCAGATCGGCAGATGGTCAGTGTGATGAGGCACCACCGCCGCTTCAGGAATATGGCGCGAGAACAGCAACAACGCGGCCACAATCCCCAACACCGCCCACAGCAGCCAGCGGATGGCCACATAGTCGAACAGATAGCCCAGGCCGATCACCGCGACGATGAAACCGACCGAACCCCATAGCCGGATGCGGCCATATTTTGAAGTTTTCTCACCGAGATGACTGAGCGTGGTCGCCTCCACCAGCGGCAGCGACGCGCTCCAGAAGAAGCTCATCAAGGACATCGCCACGAACAGCCAGGCGAAGCTGGAGCCGAAGAACACCGCGACAAAACTCAACAGGCTCAATCCGACAGCGATCTGGACGATGGCGACGCGCTTGCCGCTACGGTCGGCCACCCAGCCCCAGATATTCGGCGCGAAGATGCGCATCACCTGCAACAGCGACATCAGCACGCCGATCTGGAACGCGTTAAATGCCAGCGACTTCAGATACAGCCCCCAGAACGGCGCCATCGCCCCGACGAAGGCGAAGTAGAAAAAATAGAAGCCGGACAGACGCCAGTAGGGAAGGTTACGCATTGACGGGATTTTAACACGCCACGGATGGGGTGAGTGGTGAGGTCTGGAGCACGGACATCACCTACATCCGGCTTAGCGGTGGCTTCGCTTATCTGGTGGCGATCATCGACTGGTACAGCCGCAAGGTGCTCAGCTGGCGGATCAGCAACAGCATGGAGGCGGTATTCTGTGCCGACTGTCTGGAGGAGGCCTTCGCACCCACGGCAAGCCGGAAACGTTCAACAGCGATCAAGGCTCGCAGTTCACCAGCGAAGCCTTTACCGGCGTGCTGAAACGGGAAGGCATTGTCATTAGCATGGACGGGCGGGGCGAGCGTTCGACAACATCGCAGTCGAGGCTCTGGCGCAGCGTCAAGCACGAGGACGTGTATCTGAAGGTCTACGCCACGATGGGCGAATTGGTGGTCGGTCTGGCGGGGTACTTCGCCTTCTACAACAACGAGCGTCCGCACCAGTCGCTGGGGCAAAAAACGCCCGAAGCCGTGTATCGAACCGCTATCGGTGGTGGCGCAGTGATCGTGGATAAATTTCCGCGCGAGATGGAGGAACCACCTGTTCCGCTACGCTCCACAGGGGGTTTCTCCACCGCAGAAGAAAGATCAACAGCAACAGCAGAAACCAAAGCAAAGGCAAAACCGGGGCAGCGCCGTCCAGCTGCTAATGAAGTCGAATGTGCAGCTTAAACTCACTGCATTATTGTCTTGACTCAGGGGTCCACCATATTCTGTATCACCCCTCCCCCCAGGCACACTTCGCTTTCATACACCACCACCGACTGGCCTGGCGTCACCGCCCATTGTGGCTGGGCGAAATCAATCTCGCAGCTTTCCCTGTCCACGCGATGGATGCAGCAAGGCGCATCCGCCTGACGGTAGCGAATCTTGGCGCCGTAGACCCAATCCGTGTGGGGCGCATGGCCTGACACCCAAAACAGGTCGGAGGCGACCAAACCTTCCCTGAACAAGGCGGGATGGTCATGCCCCTGCACGACGATCAGTACGTTGCGCGCCATGTCCTTGCCGGCGACGAACCACGGCTCGCCCTGTCCGCCGATGCCCAGCCCCTGGCGCTGGCCGATGGTGTGATAGGCCAGCCCATCGTGCCGCCCCACTACTTTGCCTTCCGGCGTTTCCATGTCGCCCGGCTGCTTCGGCAGGTAGCGAGAAAGGAATTCGCGAAACGGCCGCTCGCCGATGAAGCAGATGCCGGTGCTATCCTTCTTGGCATGGACCGGCAAACCGGCCTCGCAGGCAATGACGCGCACTTCACGCTTGTAGATCTCGCCCAAAGGAAACAGGGTCCGGGACAGTTGCGCCTGGTTGAGACGATGCAGAAAATAGCTCTGGTCCTTGCTGCCGTCCTCCGCCTTGAGCAGCTCGAACAGCCCGGCCCGCTCCCGCACCCGGGCATAATGGCCGGTGGCGATCTTGTCGGCACCGAGCGCGATGGCATGATCGAGGAAGGCCTTGAACTTGATTTCGGAATTGCACAGCACGTCCGGGTTGGGGGTGCGGCCGGCCTGGTATTCGCGCAGGAACAGCGCGAACACCCGCTCGCGGTATTCCCTGGCGAAATTCACCGCCTCGACCTCGATGCCGATCTTGTCTGCAACGGCAAGGACGTCCATGAAATCCTGCTTGGCCGGGCAATAGCCGTCTTCGGTATCGTCGTCCTCCCAGTTCTTCATGAACAGCCCGACCACCTCAAAGCCCTGCCGCTTCAGCAGCAACGCCGCGACAGCGGAATCCACCCCGCCCGACATGCCTACTACCACACGCTTATTCCTCATTGGGTTCCGCTCCAGCCAGCCATTCATCCAGCGGCACCACGAATGCCGGTTGTCCATTGTCGAAAAACCAGGAATCCACCGCGAACTCCCGGCCCGTCTTTTTTTCCACGATACGCGCCGCCCAGTGGTCATTCACCAAGAGCGGTGCCCGCTTCACCGGTTCTAGAACAAGGTGGTACTTGAGCCAGCCCTTGCTTTCAAGCAGGCGCAGGTAACTGGTGGTATTGGCAGATTCGTCGATGCAATCCATCCGCCCATCCACGCCGTCATCGTCCACATTGCCGCCTTTATCGGCCCAGGTCGGGGTCTGCCGTCCGGCAGCGACTTCGAACAATCCGATCACATGGGAAATCGCCTCGCGTTCCTCGACGGCATCCGTTGCCCGCAGTAGCAACCTTCTGGCTGCGCGCCGCTCGTTCCCCCGAAGATTAACTTTGGCGGTTACGGCGCAATCATAGTTATAGCAGATGCTGACTTCGTCAGCCTGCGCGGTTAGGCCGAAACACAGCAGCGCCAGGGTTAACCCCGCCCGCATCAGGAAAAGTGTGTAACCAGTTCCAGAGGATAACGTGTGCCGGCCAGATAATCCTCAACGCATTTAAGCACCAACGGACTGCGGTGACGCTCCACCGTGGCACGAATTTCTTCCTGACTCAACCACACTGCGCGCAGGATACCGCTATCCAGCTTTCGTTGCGGCTCGTGCCCATGCACCTTCCCGGCAAAGGTAAAGCGCAGGTAAGTGATGTCCTTGCGGGGGTGATGCCAGCGATAAATACCTTGCAACCATTCCGGGCTGAAATGATAGGCGGTTTCTTCCAGCGCTTCGCGAACCGCGCCCTGCGCCAGTGTCTCATCCGCTTCCCAGTGGCCGGCAGGCTGATTGAAGCGTATGCCCTCAGTGGTTTCTTCCTCAACCATGAGGAATTTTCCATCTTGCTCGATCACCGCCGCCACGGTGACATGAGGCTTCCAGATCATCGGGATTCCCTTAAAAAAATGGGCAATTTTATCGCTTTTCGAGTTCGACTCAAAATTGAAAGGTTCCAGAGGGTGCGATCGAACAAGTGTAGAATTGAAAACCATTTGAGGGAAATGCCATCTTGAACAAAGCCGTCGTACTCCTGTCGGGCGGACTGGATTCCGCCACCACGCTCGCCATCGCCCGCAGCGAAGGATACACCTGCCATTGCCTGAGCCTGAATTACGGTCAGCGCCACGGCTCGGAACTCGAAGCAGCACAGCGTGTTGCCGCCGCGCTGGGGGCCAGCGAGCACCGCACGGTAAATCTCGATTTGACAGCATTCGGCGGCTCAGCCTTGACCGACGACAAAATCGCCGTGCCAACAGGCCCATCGGCCGGTATCCCGGTGACCTACGTACCGGCACGCAACACCATCATGCTGTCGCTGGCGCTGGCGTGGGCGGAAGTACTGGGCAGCCGCGACATCTTCATCGGCGCCAATGCGGTGGACTACTCGGGCTACCCGGACTGCCGTCCCGACTATCTTGAAGCCTTCGAAAAAATGGCCAACCTTGCCACGAAATCCGCAGTCGAAGGCAACACCCTGCACATTCGCGCCCCCCTGGTCGCACTCTCGAAAGCGGAAATCATCCGCCGTGGCATTGCACTGGGCGTGGATTACCGTCTTACCGTTTCCTGCTACCAGGCTGGAGAAGATGGATCAGCCTGCGGAACCTGCGATTCCTGCCGTTTACGCCGCCAGGGATTCGCCAGCGCCGGAATGGCCGACCCCACCCGCTACCGGCTTGAAACGAAAATCCAAATCTAGTCCGAACAGACTATGTATAAATATTGCATTTATCTATAGAATTAAACGAATATAATAAATAACCCGATGAAAGGATAAACAAATGGTCTTTGAAAGCTTTGCGCCAGCTCAATCATTTTTTCTTTGGGCCACCTTTGGTATCGCCCTGGTCATGGGGGCACTCGTAAACAAAACCAATTTCTGCACTATGGGCGCGGTTTCAGACTGGGTCAACATGGGTGACACAGGCCGCCTGCGCGCCTGGCTGTTTGCGATTGCGGTGGCGATGCTGGGCGTGACGATCCTTGAAACCAGCGGCCTCGTCAAACTGGCCGCCACCTTCCCACCCTACCGCGCGAACCAACTGGTCTGGGCCGAAAACCTGCTGGGCGGACTGATGTTCGGCATCGGCATGACGCTCGCCTCCGGTTGCGGCAACAAAGCCCTGATCCGCATCGGCGGTGGCAACCTCAAGTCCATCATGGTCTTTGCCATCATCGCGATCATCGCCTACTACATGATCAATCCATTCCCGGGCTCGGACAAGACGCTGTTCACCGTGCTGTTCTACGACTGGATACGCCCGCTCGCCGTCACCCTGCAAACCAACCAGGATCTGGGCGCAATCGTCGCCGGCAGCGGTAACGCCGCAACACCGCGGCTGGCGATCGGCAGCCTGCTTGCGCTGGCACTCATCGGCCTTGCATTCATGTCCGCCGATTTCCGCAACAACTCAGACAACATCCTGGGCGGTCTGGTGGTGGGTCTGGCCGTGCTGGCGGCCTGGTACGTCACCAGCAACGTGATGGTAAGTGCCGACGGGCAATCCTTCTCACTGCAGAATTTCGTCGCCGAACAATGGGACATGTATGCCGCGCCCACAGAGCTGAAACCTGCCGACAGCCGACCACTCTCGGCCCAATCCTTTACCTTCATCAATCCGATGGGCCAGACTTTCGGCTACGCGATGGCCGGCTTCAAGCTCACTGCGCTGACTTTCGGCGTTATGTCGGTTGCCGGCATCATCCTCGGGTCCTTGCTGTGGTCCCTGATTAGCAGGAGCTTCCGCATCGAGTGGTTCGCCTCAGTAAAAGATTTTTTCAACCACTTCGTCGGCGCCATCCTGATGGGTTTCGGCGGCGTGCTGGGGATGGGTTGCACCATCGGCCAGGGGGTGACCGGCGTTTCCACCCTCGCAGTCGGCTCCATCATCACCCTGCTGGCCATTATTGCGGGCTGCGCCTCCACCATGAAATATCAGTACTGGAGAATGATGCAAGAAGCCTGATTTAATCAAGACATTAACAGCACGAGGCCCCGTTGGACGGGGCCTCTCTCAGTATTTTCCAATTCAGGTATGAGCCTGAAGCG
>PFJY01000035.1 GCA_002784065.1 Hydrogenophilales bacterium CG_4_10_14_3_um_filter_58_23
ATAGTCGTTCTATTGACCAAAAAAGCGGCGAAATATGGACCGCCCAGGCGGATTTGCAGCCGATTTCCTTCAAGTCAGACAGGCTGCTAGGGCGCGCGTTCCATTGCTCGCAGGTTGGCGGTTGCCCTGGCGTATTTGGGGTCGATCTCTAGCGCCCGCCGGTAGGCTTTGCGGGCGTCTTCCATCCTGCCGGCCAGTTCGTAGGCATATCCCAGGTTGTTGTGTACCCGTCCCTTGTTCGGGGAATATTTGGCGGTGGCTTCCCATAGGGTGATTTCGTCCCGGTAGTCACGATTTCTGGCGTGGGTGGCGAGCGCGAGCATCATGCATGCCACCACGGCGGATCCTCGCCAGGGAAACGCCGGACGGCGTATTGCCAGGCGGGCGAAGAAAAAAGCTAGGGTGAGGAGGGGGCCGATAGAGGCCAAATAGAGCTGGCGGTCGTTGGCGATATCCAGGCGCGGAACCAGGGAGTGGGTCGGCAACAGTTGGACAAAAAACCACAGGATGCCGAATGCCAGCCAAGGCGCTCGTCGCAGGCTGACAAACCCCGCTGCCAGCATGGATCCAAGCAGCGCGGCCTTGGCGGCGAATTCGGCGCTTCCCGCCGCAGCGATGGCAAGGTCGGGGTCTATGTTGAGGTGGCGGGGAAAGAACAGTTGGCCAAGCAGGTAGGCGGCGCCTTGAACGCCGGCATTCAGGCTGGCGGCGAAGGTTCCTTGGCGGAGGCTGTAGGCCAGCAAGTCGGAATAGACTGGGTGCAGCAGCATGGCCAGCATTGCGGCCGCCAGCGCCAGCCAATAGGGCCATAGTGCGGCGAGGATGCTGTGCACGCTGCGGCGCGCGAGTCGGCAGAATTCCCAGAGGAACAAGGCGAGCGGAAGCGTGACGGCGACTTCCTTGACGGCGAGCGCCATCAGGAAAAAGATCAGGGAGAAGTAACGGTAAGCGCGGGTCGAACCGGCTTGCCCGCTTCTGACGTAGGCCAGCAAGCTGGCCAGGTAGAAGCACGCGGCCAAGGATGACGATCGACCGCTAATGTAGGTGACGGCCTCGGTTTGCGCGGGGTGGAGAGCGAACAGCAGAGCGGCGAACAGGGCGGCGTTGCGACCGGCGGACTCGGGCAGGGGAGCTATTTCCACAAAATAGCACCGCGCAAGCAGATACACTAGGACTGCGTTAGCGGCATGAACGGCGACATTGAACAGGTGGAAGCCGATCGGCCCCTGACCTGAAGTCCAACTTAGGGTGTAGCTCGCTTTAAGCAGCGACCGGATGCCCGGCATGGAGGCGAGCCAGGTCTGCCAGTCATGCACCCTGGCATCGCCGACGATGACGTTGAAATCGTCGAACTGGAAGCTGCCTTGGAAGGCATTGAAGTAGGCCATGAATATCGCCGCGACGATGAGCAGCCAAGGCCGCATGTCGGCGGGCGTGTTCAAGGCGCGGCAGGCTGGAGGGTGCGGGCCTCGGCGAAGGCGCGGTCGAGCATGGCAACGGCCATCCACCAGCGGTCGGGGGCGTTGAGCAGTACCGCCATGACCGCCGTTTCGTTGCGCCGGGCGTAGGCAACGAGGCATTTGCCGGCCTTCGGGGTGTAGCCGGACTTTACGCCGGTGGCGCCGGGGTAACGCCCGACCAGCTCATTCTTGTTCACCAGCCGGAAATTGCGATGCCCGTCGATGGTGGTGATGGATGCCTCCACCCGAGCAGTCAGATCGGCAAAAATCGGCTGGGCGAGCGCCGCTTCGGCAAGGCGGGCGAGATCGTGTGCGCTGGAATAGTGTTGCGGGGCATCGTGACCGCAGGCGTTGGCGAAATGCGTGTCGGACAGGCCCAGTTCTCCGGCCCGGCGGTTCATCCGGGTAACGAAGGCGCGTTCGCTGTCGGCCAGGTGCTCGGCCAGCGCGTGGCAGGCGTCGTTGGCCGATTGCAGCAGTGTTGCCGCGAGCAAGTCGGCGGCGCGGAATCGTTCTCCCGCGCGCAGCCCGAGGCGCGTGCCTGTTTCGGCGGCGGCGCGTGGGCTTACGGTGACGGTATCCTGGAGCTGGCCGTGCTCCAGCACCAGCAGCGCGGTCATGATCTTGGTCAGGCTGGCGGGGGGGAGCCGGAGGTTTGCCCGATGAGACCCGATTTCGTGATTGTCGATGCGCACCAAGTAAGCGGCTGCGGCATTGGGGAACATCTCTTCCGCCCCGGCCCAGACAGGGGCGGCGGACAGGAACGCCAGCGCAGCGCCCAGCAGCAGGGCGCGGACAGCGGAGAATCTGCCCATGGTGTTAGAAGTGGAACATGCCCCGGATTTTGTTCACCGTATCCAGGGATTTTTCCGTGTCCGATTTTTCGCGTGGCTGCGCAGTATAGGCGCGGCCCCGGTTTTGCGAAGTGTAGGAGCGGCCGCCGGCGCGTTCCTCGCGATCCGCAAGCATCAGCGAACCGGTGGACTTGAGGCGCACTTTTACCGCGCCCTCGGGATTTTTCGGCTTGGGCGGCCAGGTGGTGTAGAAGTCTTCGCCGTAGGCGATCATCTGCACCATGGCCCCCTGCGCTTCGCTGAAAATACCCTGGGGAACGGCGCATTCCGTCGTGTCGGCCGCCATGAGGACTTTCTCCTTGACGAAGCGGCGCACGTCCGGGGTGGGCAGGTAATCCATCAGGCCCCAGCCGGTTTCGGACTGGCTACTGGAAGACCAGATGATGGTGTCGCCCTTGCCGGTGCTGCCGGTGGCCATGGTGAAATAGCCGATGGCGGTGGGGATGTCTTTCCAGCGCAGGAGCACGCTGCCCGAGAGGTTGCCGCCGGCGTTGCTGAGTTCGACCGGCGCCATGAAGTCCTGCTGGCGGCCGATGCTGAAGCGGATGTCGGGGGTGAAGTTGCCGTGCACCAGGTGCTCGCCCAGCAGCGAACCTTCGGAGGGAATGTTCTTGCTGTTTTCCCGGTTCGGCCAGTCAGCATAGGACGCGGCACGGCGCGGAGCGGGTGGATTCTGGGCGGAGCCGTGGCGACCGCCCATGGCGCGCCCGAATTCGACCGGACTCATGCGCGCAAAGTCGAGTATGCTCGGTTGGCCGGATCGCACCTTGTCGCCGCAGCCCCAGTAAATCAGCATGCGCCCCTTGGGCTTTTCGCCGCTCTCATGTTCATGCGGGGTGAACTTTTCATTGGTGGCGGGGCGAGTTCTTTCCTCCTTTTCCGGAAGCAGCGGGAGATTGTCGCCCATCGCCATGCCACGCGGGATGTCGTGGACGGTTTGCGGGTCAGAAGGGAGCGCGCGCGGCGAATTCAGTTGCAGCAGCAGCGTCTTCTATGCACCCGAACCTGAACCTGAGCCGGCGGAATTTCCCATCAAGCCGCCGATCAGTCCGCCCATCAGGCCGCCTCCGCTGTCTACCGTTGCGCCCATGCTCGGGAAACCGCTGTTTGTGGTGGCGACGCTCATCCAGTATTGCGCGACCGGGGGTTTTGCTTCGGCTGCGTGGGCAGCCAGGGGAGAGATGGCTGCGGCGATGGTCAGAATGGTGCGGTTCAGTCTGCTTTTCATGGGTATCTCCTGATCCCGGAAAACGGTTGAGATGAAGTTTGTATGTGTGTACCAATACAATAGCATACAACGGCGATCATGTTGATGTTACGATGTTTCGATGCCAGGGAAATTTACGATTCCGATTTGGTGCTACCCTCTGTACCGGTTGCCATGTGAAATGCTTTTTTCGCGATAACCCGGCACAAAGACTCATGCTTAATCCTGCACAAAAAATCCGTCTGCATCGCCTGCGCTGGGCCGCCTTTTCCTTGGTGGCGCTGGCCTATATCCTTTCCTTTTTCCACCGCTTCGCCCCGGCCGCAATCTCAGTCGATTTGCAGCAGACCTTTCAGGCGAGCGGCACCGAGTTGGGCGCGCTGGCCGCCACCTATTTCTATGTCTATGCCGTGATGCAGATTCCCACCGGCGTGCTGGTGGATACGCTCGGCCCGCGCCGGATTCTTGCCATCGGTGGGCTAGTCGCGGGGGCGGGGGCTATCCTGTTCGGGCTGGCGGACAGCCTGGCGGTGGCCTCGATAGGGCGGCTGCTGGTTGGGTTGGGGGTGTCGGTCACCTTCATTTCCCTGCTCAAGCTCAATGCCGCATGGTTTCACGATCGCCATTTCGCTACGCTCACTGGCCTGTCGATCCTGCTGGGCAATATCGGCGCGCTGTTGGCGGCATCGCCGCTGGCTTGGGCGCTGGGCTTCGTTTCCTGGCGTAGCATATTCGTCGCGGTGGGCGGGCTTTCCCTGGGGGTTGCCGTGCTGGGCTGGATGATGGTGCGCGACCACCCCGGCAAGGCCGGTCTGCCTTCCATGCGCGAACTGGACGGCAAGGTGGCGCACCCGCCCCACGAGGGCCACTGGTACGACGGCTTGGTGATCGTGGCGAAGAACAGAGCCACCTGGCCCGGTTTCTGGGTCAATCTGGGGATGTCCGGCTCATTCTTCGCCTTCGGTGGGCTGTGGGCGGTGCCGTTCCTGCATGATGTCTATGACATGGAACGCGGCACCGCCACGGCGCATACGTCCATGCTGTTGCTCGGATTTGCTGTGGGCGCCTTCTTCGTTGGCACGCTCTCGGATCGTCTCGGGCGACGCAAGCCGGTAATCATTGCGGGCGCCCTGTTGTATTGCCTGAGCTGGCTGCCGCTGCTGTTCGGCTGGCGCTTTTCGCCGATGCTGGGGTATGTGCTGTTCCTGGTAATGGGATTGGGTGCATCGGGTTTCACCCTGACCTGGGCGTGCGCCAAGGAGGTGAACCGGCATGCTCTTTCCGGCATGGCGACCAGTGTGGTGAATACCGGCGCGTTCCTCGGCACCGGGATTTTGCAGCCATTGACGGGTTGGATGGTAGACCAGGCCACCCAGGCGCGGGACGGGGTTGCGACACTGCATTTACTGTCCGATTATCAGGCAGGACTCGGTGCTATGCTGGGGTTCGCGCTGATGGGGTTGGCGGCAACGCTGTTCATCCGCGAAACTTATTGTCATTATGTTGATAGGAATTGACGCATGGAACACCTCGTTTTTCTCGACCGCTCGACGCTGGAGGCAAGCATCCGCCGTCCGGTCTTTCCCCACCGGTGGGAAGAATACGCTACCACCGCGCCGTATGAGATCGCCGGGCGGCTCCGGGACGCCACCATCGCCATCACCAACAAGGTTCCGCTGCGGGCTGAAGTCCTGGCGCGATTGCCGCGCCTCAGGCTGATCGCCGAGGCCGCCACCGGCGTCAACAACATCGACGTGGGCTGGTGCCGCGAACACGGTATCGCCGTCGCCAACATCCGCAACTACGCCGTGCATGCCGTGCCGGAACACGTGTTCATGATGATCCTGGCGCTGCGCCGCAACCTGCTGGCCTATCGCGGTGACCTGGAACGGGGGCTATGGCAGCAGTCCGACCAGTTCTGCCTGTTCACCCATCCGGTTCATGATATTCACGGCAGCACCTTGGGCGTCATTGGCCACGGCGTGCTGGGACAGTCGGTGGCGCAGATGGCGAAGGCCTTCGGCATGAAGGTGCTGTTTGCCGAACACCAAGGCGCAACCGAAGTCCGCCCCGGTTTCACGCCCTTCGAGCAGGTGCTGGCGGAAAGCGATGTCGTTACCCTGCACGTACCGTTGACGGACGCAACCCGCAACCTGATCGGCGCGGATGAGTTCAGGCAGATGAAACCCTCGGCCTTGCTCATCAATGCCGCGCGCGGCGGCGTGGTGGACGAGGCGGCGCTGGCTGAGGCGCTACGCGAGGGGTGCATTGCCGGAGCGGGGTGCGACGTACTGTCGGAGGAGCCGCCGCGCGCCGGCAATCCCCTGCTCGAACTCGATCTGCCCAACCTGATCCTCACCCCCCACATCGCCTGGGCCAGCCGCGAGGCCATGCAGATCCTGGCCGACCAGCTCATCGACAACATCGAGGCGTTTGTTACGGGCAACCCCCGCAATTTGGTTGCCTGATGGCAGTAACACAATTACAGATAGTGCCCCACCTGTTTCAGTGGTGGGGCGAAGCTGATCGATATTGAGACGATGCATGTCATATCCCTTTTTAGGATTTTATAGCATGAGCGAATGAATAAACAATCCTAGCCTTGTCCAATGAGGAATGAGCCTGAACGAGGCCTGTATTTCCAACCAGGAATGAGCCTGAAGCGGCAAGATTAGGTGTG
>PFJY01000223.1 GCA_002784065.1 Hydrogenophilales bacterium CG_4_10_14_3_um_filter_58_23
CCCATAAATTTTTCTTTTTTTAACCCGGTCAATCTGAACAATTGAATCACCCGGATCGACACCGCTTCAGGCTCATACCTGAATTGGAAAATACTGCCGCATTTCCCTCGTCGATTTCATAAGCCTTCAGCTTGCGCCACAGCGATACGCGGTTGA
Organism: Hydrogenophilales bacterium CG_4_10_14_3_um_filter_58_23; assembly: GCA_002784065.1. Taxonomy (GTDB): domain Bacteria; phylum Pseudomonadota; class Gammaproteobacteria; order Burkholderiales; family Sulfuricellaceae; genus Sulfuricella. The sequence goes on from PFJY01000223.1 coordinate 157, forward strand.
TACCGAGTATTTGCGCAGCGAGCGTCTGGTTCCCGCCCACCTCGTTCAGTACCCAGCGGATATAGGCCTTCTCCTGTTCGTTCAGAGAGGAAATGCGCCCCTCCTTCTTTTTGAACGTGCGCACGCTCAATTCCCGCAAATTGTCGGGCAGGTGCGCCACCTCAATGACATGGCCGGTATTGATCGCCACCCCGCGCTCGATGATGTTTTCGAGCTCGCGCACATTACCGGGAAAGTCATGATTTTCCAGGATCGCCATCGCTTCCTGCGAAATCTCGGTAATTTTCTTTTTCATCAGGGTCGTGAATTTTTTCAGGAAAAAGTAACTGAGTAGAGCGACATCGCCGCTGCGCTCGCAAAGGGGCGGGATATGCAGGTTCACGACATTGAGGCGGAAGAACAAGTCCTGACGGAAGGAACCGTCCTTGGTCACCGCCTGCATGTCCCGGTTGGTGGCGGCGATGTAGCGGGCGTCCGCCTTCACCGCAGAGGTGCCACCCAGACGCAGCACTTCGCGCTCCTGGATGACGCGCAGCAACTTGACCTGCATCGCCGACGACATCTCGGTGACCTCATCGAGAAACAGCGTCCCGCCCTCCGCCGACTCGATCAGCCCTTTCTTCAGCGTCAGCGCGCCAGTGAATGCACCCTTCTCGTGGCCAAACAGCTCGTTCGACAGCAGTTGTTCGCTGAACGCGCCGCAATTCACCGCAAGAAACGGCCCATCCGCCCGCGTGCTGTTGTAATGGAGGTAGCGAGCGAACAGCTCCTTGCCGGTACCAGACTCTCCCGTAATCAGCACGTTGCAGTCGGTCGGCGCCACTTGTCTGGCCATTTCCAGCAAGCGCAGCATGCTCGGATCCTGGGTGATGATCTTGACTCTGCCCTGATAGCGTTCGATCTGCTCGCGCAGTTGGCAATTTTCCCGTTTCAGACGAACCTTCTCGATCGCCTCGCCAACCATCTGACGCACCTCCTCAAGACGGAACGGCTTGGCGATGTAATAAAACGCGCCCGCTTTCATGGCCTCCACCGCCGACTCCGGCGTCGCGTAACCGGTAATCATGATTACCTCGGTTTCCGGGTTGCGCTCGCGGCATTTCTTCAGCACCTGCATGCCGTCCACTTTTTCCATCTTGAGGTCGGTCAGCACCACATCGAACGGCTGACTCTCGATCAATACCAGCGCAGCCGTGCCGCTCTGGGCGCCGGTCACGTCATAGCCATCCTTTTTCAGGACGTGGACCAGATTTTTCAATGCGATCTTCTCGTCTTCAACGACCAGCAGTTTTCCCTGGTTTTGCATGGTGTGCGTTTTCTCGATCAATTTATCTTAAGAAACTCAGTTGAACCGCCAAGTAAATCGTAGGTTGGGCTGAGGTACGAAGCCCAACAGACCCAACCCTCCTTCAAAACACCGGTGTCGCCTATTGGTGATGCTTTGAGTTTGTTGGGCTTCGCAACAAAGCCGCTCAGCCCAACCTACATTGCACCGGTTTGTTTATTTGTCGAGTAGGCATGTTTTTGTGCCCACCCACACATTTATTGCCGCGCCCCGTCCGCAGGCTCCAGCGGCAGCCAGATATGGAATACCGTACCTCGCCCCGGTTCACTATCCACCGAGATACAGCCGTTGTATTCCTCGACGATTTCATAGACGATAAACAGGCCGAGCCCCATTCCCCTCCCCACGTCCCTGGTGGTAAAAAAGGGGTCGAAGATACGGGGCAGGACGTCGGCAGGAATACCTGGGCCGGTGTCACGTATTTCAATCTCTATGGCTTCCGCCCCCAGATAACACTTGCCAATAAAACGGGTATCGTGGCCTCGCCCGGCCACGAAACTTTCTTTGGTCAGACGATGCCGATCCGCCTTGATGTGAATCTCGCCCGACTCGCCCATCGCCTCCAGCGCATTCTTGATCAAATTCAGGAACGCCTGTTCCAGCCTTCTCCGATCCGCCTGCAGCACGATTTCGGCGGGAATTTCCATCACAATGCTGACGCCAGGCGGCGTCTCGCCCTTGAGAAACAGCAAGACTTCTTCGAATAAAGCCGCCAGCGCTACCCTTTCCCGCTTGACCGGCTTGTCCCGCGCAAAATCCAGCAACGCCCGCACAATCTTCCGAGCCCGTTCCGTCTGCTCGTCAATCTGCCCCAACAGTTCCTTGCTTTGTTCCGGATCGCACTCGCCAACCTCCTCCAGCAATATCTGGCAGGACAGCGAAATATTCGACAGCGGGTTGTTCAGCTCATGCGCCACACCCGCCAGCATGGTGCCGAGCGAGGCGAGCTTCTCCGAGCGCAACAGCCTTTTCTGGCGCAATTCGAGCTCGCCGATCATGTGGTTGAAAGCCTGGGTGATCGAAATAATTTCACTGTCGTCAGAAGGCACGACAATCCGGTCCAGCTTGCCGCTCGAAACCGCCTCGACGCAACGATCCATGTGCCTCAAGGGGCGCACCACCATGCGCGACAACATCCGGCCGATAACCATCATCAGCAAGGAAAGCGAAACAATGGAAATCAGCAGCGTGGCGCGAAACCTGTCCAGCGTGGCGCGAATCAGGCGCCGTTCAGCCACCGCCATGCCCTCGGTAATCGCCACAATATCCTTGCCGACTTTCCTGATCTGCGTTTCCAGTCGTTCTGTCTGGCGCGTTTCCGCAGCATCGGCCCTGACGTATTCCTCCATCAACGCCCGGTAAGCTTGCACCTCGTTCTTCACCTTCAGAATTTGTGGTTCCAGGGCAAGACCGGAAAAATCCGCCGCGCTACTCACCAGCAATTCATCCACCTTGGCGGCGTAGCGGCCCACTTCCTGAAAATCGGCGGCTTGCCGATAGAGAAAGTAATTTTTCTCAAAACGCCGAACTTCCAGGGTCGCATCGAACAGCTTGGCAATGCGCTCTCCCGCCCTGATCTTTTGCTCGATCAGGCGCAGTTCAATATAAGTGAACAGGGAAAGCGCGATAATCAGCAGGGCCAAGGCGTAATAGCCCAGGTAACCCAACGTGATTTTCTGCCGTAGCGAAGATTGATGCTTCATAGCCCGCCATATTATCGCCACTAGTTGCATTACGCAACACACGCCAGCAACGAGGTAACACTCGCATGAAAACATCAAATCGTTTACTGGCAAGGGATAGCGCCTGGAATCAATTATCCGCTCAACCTGGTGTTGCTATTTGCAATAATTCCGGTCGTTTTGCAATACCTCTGACATTGAAAACATATTGATAAATAACAGTGTGTTAAATCATATTATGGCATGTGGCATGAGACGTGCTTAGTAGACTTCGCCCCTCACCATGCGTACCGGGAAGAAAGGATCAGTCATGAGCGACCTGATAAACAAACTGAAAACCATGTTCAACGCCATGGCTCTGGCGGATGTTGGCGACCTGGACGGAGTCAGGGACATTTTGCGCGAAAACGAAAAAGGCGGCGACGGCGGCGCTCACTTTGACGATTCCTCCAATGCCTGCAAGAAGGAATCGAGGGATGAATATGGGTCGGAAGTCGCCAAACGGGAGATAGCGGATACCGCTGCAGTGGCCTCACCATCCGTGGATACCCAGCAACGGGATAAGTGTTAACGCAAATTCGCTGCTTGACGTGAACATCGCGAAACGACACCCCTCCTAACCTTTCCCTTCAAGGAGAAAGGGACTTAACCGCTGGTTTACTACCATTTCAATACGATCTGAGTAGTTACCCGGTAATTTACTTGGCGTGGCTCGCCACCGAGTAATGTTTTGCAATCCTTATGTGCTTGTGATGCCAAGACTTGGCTCTAGTGTTCTTAATGAATACAGGCACTTGATTCACCGTTTCTTTTACTTACCATTTGGAGATATGACATGACCCGTAGCCGAGCCGGTCTGGGCAAGACCTTGTTTTGGGGCGGTATTAGCGCCTTGTTTTACTTTGGCCTGTTCTATTACGCCGAAGAGTTCCTTCACCTCGCCCACACCACGCAAGATGCCTGCGCGGTGACCGAGGGCATGGACACCCTCTATTACAACAAGACCACGCCGGACCTGTGCGTGGCAAAAGGCGGCAGCTTCATCAAGGGTACCTGGTGGTTCGTGTTCGCGCCCATCGCCGTGGCCTTCACGCTCTCTTTCGTGCATGGCGTCGCCACCGGCCTGTTCTGGGATCGACTCGGCATGAAAGCCAAGAAATAAGGAAATAACATGGAACTCATCAACTTCATCGAGATAAACGCCACAACGGCCATCATTCTCATCCTGGTCGGCTTCGTCGGCGGCTTAGTGTCCGGCTTCATCGGCTCTGGCGGCGCCTTCGTGCTGACCCCGGCGATGATGGCCCTGGGCGCGCCCGGCATCGTCGCGGTGGCCAGCAACTCCTGCCACAAATTTCCCAAGGCCATGGTAGGCGTGTTCAAGCGCCATAAATACGGCCAGGTGGATGTCAAGCTGGGCCTGGTGATGGCCGTGTTTGCCGAGGCCGGGGTCTTGTTTGGCAAGCATGTAATGACCGGCGTCAGAAATAGCTTCGGTGCGGTAGGCACCGACCTGTACGTCTCGGCGATATTCATACTTACCCTGGCCATCGTCGGCGGTTACGTCTACAAGGACTACCGCAAACTCAAAGCGATGGACGACCTGGCCGATGAGAAGCAACAGCTCACCAGGCTGGCCCGCTGGGTGCAGTCGGTACGTATTCCCGGCACCATGTTCTATTCCAGGGGCGCGCAGGCCGAGATATCCTTTCTGTTTACCATCCCGCTGGGCTTCGGTACCGGCTTCTTGTCCTCTGCCATCGCTGTGGGTGGCTTCGTTGGTGTACCGGGGATGATCTATGTCCTGGGCGTGCCGGCCATCATGGCCAGCGCCACCGAGATGGTGATCGCCACCGCGACGGGCCTGGGCGCCACCATTCTCTATGGCATGGAGGGCGCGGTGGACATTCGTCTGGCCATGCTGATCCTGCTCGGTTCGCTGTTCGGCATCCAGCTCGGCGCCATGGGCAGCACTTACGTGAAGGACTACGAGGTCAAGTTCACCATGGCGGCGATCATGTTGACCGTGCTGTTCTCGCGTTTCTTTTATATTCCGGGCTATCTGAACAAGCTGGGCATGATGGAACCGCTGCAGGAATCCACCCTGCATATCCTGAAATGGATCGGCGACGGCGTCATGTTCGTGGCCCTGATCGTTGGCGCCTACACCGTCATTTCCGCGTTGCTCAGGGGGATGAAGGAACACCGGGAACGGCAATCCGTCAGCGCGCGCGAGTCTGCGTCTGACTAAACCATCGAGGAGAAACACATGACCGCACTATCCGAAAACGGGATGCTTAACCGTGTCCTGGTCGCCACCGATGGCTCCGACTTTTCCATCGGCGCCATCCGCACCGGCGTGGCTCTGGCCAAGTCGCGCGGCGCCCGCCTGATCGGCCTGTCCATTGCCGTGTACAACCCGGAATACAGCACCCTGGTGCCCAATCTCGGAGATGAAGCCGAGAAGCGCGCGCGTGAAGCGCTTGAATCTTTCAGCGCCGAAGCCGGCGACGGCGCGGAAACCATGACCATCGAGGCCTCCGATCCCTACCAAGGCATCCTGGAGGGCGCGAAGGCGCAAAACGCCAATGTCATCGTCGTCGGCCGACGCGGCAAGCGGGGACTCGCGCGCATGATGGTAGGCGATGCCACCGCCAAGGTGGTCGGCCATGCCGATTGCGCGGTGCTGGTGGTGCCGCGCGCCGCGCGTCTGTGGGAAAAACGCATCCTGCTGGCTACCGACGGCTCACCCCACAGCGAGGCCGCTGCTGGCGCCGTCGGCCATCTAGCCAAGTGGGCCGGTCTACCCGTGACCGTGGTTTCCGTGGTGACCAGCAGCCACAGCATGGCGCGCCGCCAGGAAGCCGAACAGGCCGTCTCTGCCAACGTAGAAAAGCTCAGGGGCCTGGGGATAGAGGCCGAGGGCAAAGTCGTGGAAGGCCGCCCGGACGAGGCCATCGTCAAAGTCGCCGAGGATGTCGGCGCGGATTTGATCGTGATGGGCAG
>PFJY01000175.1 GCA_002784065.1 Hydrogenophilales bacterium CG_4_10_14_3_um_filter_58_23
TGATACAAAACCATCGAATTTGTTGCAAAGGGATAATACAAGGGCGGAAAAGCGTAGCGCCTTCCGCCGTATGGGATGCTCCAACCTGCCCCCGCAAGCAGGCTACCTTCATCCCAACCTTCTCCCAGATGGATGCCCCCACCCCAACCCTCTCCCTGCACCCGCAAGGAGTGTCCCCGCCGGGTTCCCGCTGCTTCGCAGCGACCACGTCGAGACGGGAGAGGAGGCAAATGAGAAGGGCGCTTGTTTCGATCTGGCACGTTTCATGCTCTTATCCGTTTGAGCGAATTCGATTCGGAGAACGGCAAGTGATCAACGGCATTAACAATGGCTTCAAGTTCATGGAGGATGCACTGAACTTGCGAGCCTACCGGCAGCAGGTACTGGCATCAAACATCGCCAATGCGGATACCCCCAATTACAAAGCACGGGACATCGATTTCTCCAAGGAATTGCAGCGCGCCCAAGGCGTGCAGGTGGGGAACCTGAATTTGAGCGCGACATCATCCGGGCATATGCAGGCTTCCGCCGGGACGATGAATGCGCAAGCGCTTTACCGTGCCGCCGTGCAGCCCAGTATCGATGGGAATACCGTGGATATGGACGTGGAGCGGGCGCAGTTCGCCGACAACGCCATCCATTACCAGTTTACCGTGGAATATCTGCGCGATAGTTTTAGAAAAATGCAATCCGCAATAGCGGCAAATGCGTAATGGTTTTAGAAAAATGCAATCTGCAATATTGAGGTGAATAATGTCCTTGTCTAATGTGTTCAGTATCGCGGGCTCTGCCATGACGGCGCAATCGCAGCGCCTGAACGCGGTGGCGAGCAACCTCGCCAATGCGGACAGCGCCACCAGCTCGACCGGCCAGCCCTACCGGGCGAAGCAGGTCGTGTTTAGCGCGATGCCGCTTGGCGGCAGTGGCTCTGGAAGCGCCGGCGTGAAAGTGGCTGGGGTGATCGAGGATCCCTCGCCGATGAAGCGCGTGTACGACCCGAAACATCCGCTGGCGGACGCTCAGGGCTTTGTCACCATGCCCAATGTCAACGTGGTGGAGGAAATGGTCAACATGATCTCGGCCTCGCGTTCGTACCAGAATAATGCGGACATGATGAATACAGCGAAGACGCTGCTGATGAAAACTCTGACCCTGGCTCAATAAGGAGTAAAGAACCATGAGTACGATAGATGCAGTCACGAGCGGAACCAGTGGTGCAAATGCCACAACCAAAACTGCTGCTCAGGAATCGGAAGACCGTTTCCTCAAGCTGCTGGTTACCCAGATGAAAAACCAGGATCCGCTGAACCCTTTGGATAATGCCCAGGTGACTTCGCAAATGGCGCAACTGAGCACGGTCAGCGGGATCGACAAGCTGAATACGACGTTGCAGGCCATGTCGAGTTCCTTTGCAGCCAGCCAGTCGCTGCAGGCTGCTGGCATGATCGGCCATAGCGTGCTGGCGCCCGGTTCCAGCACGCTGTTGCAGAACGGCGCTGCTGTCGGTGGTTTCAATCTGGCGCTGTCTGCAGATCATGCCGTGGTCACGATCAAGGACGCGGCGGGCAATGCGCTGCATAGTATGGATATGGGTGTGCAGCAAGCAGGGAATGTGATGTTCCAGTGGGACGGGGTAACCGATAGCGGCGCCGCTGCGGCCAGCGGCACGTATACCTTTGCAGTGAGTGCGACGCAGGGCGGCCAGAAGGTGGATGCTACGACCCTCGCTCTAGGTACGGTGAGTAGTGTTTCTCTGGGTATTTCAGGGGTGACGCTCAACACTGACGTGCTGGGTAGCGTAGATGCCGCCACCGTTAAGCAGATTTTTTAGGTAGGGAGTAGATCATGAGCTTTCAACAGGGATTAAGTGGACTGAACGGGGCTTCCAGGAGTCTGGACGTCATCGGCAATAACGTGGCCAATTCGAGCACGGTCGGATTCAAAACCTCCCAAGCCCAGTTCGCCGATGTCTATGCGGCTTCATTGTCGGGCGCGGGCGCCAGCCAGATCGGTCTGGGCACCAAAATGTCGACGGTTGCCCAGCAGTTCACCCAAGGCAATATCAGCGCCACCAACAACCCACTGGACGTGGCGATTAACGGCAAGGGATTCTTCCGGTTAAGCAACAACGGTGCTGTTACTTTTACCCGTAATGGCCAGTTTCAACTGGACAAGAATGGGTTCATTGTCTCCAGCGCTGGTTTGCATCTAACAGGTTACCAGGTCGATGCCGCCGGGGGGGTGACCGGCGCCTTGGGAGACCTTCGGCTGAATACCTCGGATATCAGCCCGAAGTCGACTGCGATCGCTTCGCCAGTGGTGAATCTGGATTCCCGCTCGACCGTGCCGATCGGTGCGGCGTTACCTGCAACTCTCACAGCAGTAGCGCCTGCTACCGTGCCGCCTACCTACGTGCAGCCCACCTCTGATATGTACAACTCTTCGACTTCGACCACCATCTATGACAGCCTGGGTAACCCGCACGTGGCGACTTTATTTTTCAGTAAAACTGCCACGGCGGGTACCTGGGATGTTCATGGCATTGTTGATGGTGGCTCATATAACGCCGGCGTGGTTTTGACATTCGATCAGCTAAAGTTTGACACGGCAGGCCAGTTGACCGCGCCGGCGGGCCCCCCCATCGGTCAGGGAACGGCACAGACCATAGGCTGGACGGACACAAGCGTGGACGTGACACAAAAGCTCAACCTCAATTTCAATGGCACGACCCAGTTTGGCGGCCCCTTCGGCGTGAATGCCCTGACTCAGGACGGCTTCGCTGCCGGCCGCCTGGCGGGTTTCAATGTTGGCGCCGATGGCATTGTGCAGGGCCGTTATACCAATGGGCAGACCAAGACGCTGGGACAGGTGGCACTGGCGAACTTTGCCAATCCGCAAGGCTTGCAGGCATTGGGAGACAATCAGTGGTCGGAAAGTCCCTCCTCAGGACAGGCGCTGATCGGCGATCCCGGCACGTCCAGTCTTGGCGTACTGCAATCTGGCGCGGTGGAAGATTCCAATGTTGACCTGACCGCCGAACTGGTCAACATGATTACCGCTCAGCGGGTTTACCAGGCCAACGCCCAGACGATTAAAACCCAGGATTCCATTATGCAGACTCTGGTCAACCTCAGGTAATAAATAGCATGTAGGGCGGAAAAGCGAAGCAGATCAAAACAAGCGTCCTTCACGTTTGCCCCCTCTCCCGCTTGCGGGAGAGGGGTGGGGTGAGAGGAAGGTGATAATTGTCGGAAGGCGCTTCGCTTTTCCGACCTACGGACTAAAAAAACATGGATCGTCTGATCTACATCGCGATGAATGGCGCCAAGCACACCATGCTCCAGCAGGCATCGGTGGCGCACAACCTGGCCAATGCTTCCACCACCGGCTACAAGGCTGAGGCGAATTCATTCCGCGCCTTGCCGGTGCTGGGCGAAGGTGCAGAGACGCGCACTTTCGTCGTGGATTCGACCACTGGGGCAGATCTTTCCACGGGCGCGATCCAGAGCACAGATCGCGACTTGGACGTGGCGGTGCAGGGCAAGGGCTGGATCGCGGTGCAGGCAGCGGATGGCAGCGAGGCCTATACCCGCAACGGCAGTCTGCTGGTCGGCCCCAACGGCTTGCTGAAAACGCGCAATGGCCTGACGGTGATGGGCGACGGCGGCCCGCTGGCGGTACCGCCGGATGCGGAAGTGACGATTGCCAAGGATGGCACTGTTTCGATTATACCGATGGGGCAAGCCGCCAACACCGTTGCGACGGTCGGTAGGGTCAAGCTGGTTAATCCGCCGGAAGCGGATATGGTCAAGAGCGGCGATGGCCTGTTCCGCCTGAATAGCGGCATGCCCGCACCGGCGGACGCCAACGTGGTGCTGTCCCAAAAGTCGCTTGAAACCAGCAATGTCAATGCAGTCGATGCGCTGGTCGGCATGATCAGCTTGGCGCGTCAGTACGACATGCAGATAAAGCTGCTGCAAAACGCGGAGAGCAACGCGCAAAAAGCCAACCAAATTATGAATCTGAACGCATAAGCCTAAGACCTTAGTTCTGAACCACGGAGAACACGGAGTGCACGGAGAAAGGCGATCTTGAGCCTTTTATGGAAGACACAGACGGTTGAATGCCAAGCGACATATTTTAGTTTTACTCCGTGTTTTCCGTGAGCTCCGTGGTTAATTGCTTTTTAAAGATAAGGATAAACAGCCATGATTCGCTCCCTGTGGATTGCCAAAACCGGCCTGGAGGCACAGCAGACCAATATCGACGTGATCTCCAACAACCTGGCAAACGTCAGCACTAATGGCTTCAAGCGGGCGCGACCGGTATTCGAGGATCTGCTCTACCAGACACTGCGCCAGCCGGGAGCCCAGTCTTCGCAGCAGACCCAGCTGCCCACCGGTTTGCAGCTGGGTACCGGTGTACGTCCGGTGGCCGTGGAAAAAATTCATACCCAAGGAAGCCTCCAGCAAACGGGCAATGCCATGGACGTGGCCATCAGCGGCAAAGGATTTCTCCAGATACTGATGCCGGACGGAACGACCGCCTATACCCGGGATGGCTCGTTCCAGGTCGACAGCCAGGGGCAGATGGTGACTTCCAGCGGGTATGCGTTGCAACCGGCGATTACCATTCCCTCGGATGCAACCAGCGTGACTATAGGCAAGGATGGCACCGTGTCCGTGGTGCAGTCTGGCTCTACCGCATCGACACAGGTTGGCACCCTGCAATTGGCGGGCTTCGTCAATCCGGCCGGCTTGCAGAGTCTCGGTGAAAACCTGTTCCAGGAAACGGCTGCTTCAGGCGCGCCATCGGCCAACACGCCCGGCACCAACGGTTTGGGTTTTCTCAACCAGAACTATGTCGAAACTTCCAACGTCAACGTGGTGGAGGAAATGGTCAACATGATCCAGGCGCAGCGCGCCTATGAGATCAATTCCAAGGCGGTGACGGTTTCCGATCAGATGCTGCAGAAGCTGGCGCAATTGTGATGAGGGGGGAAGGGAGGTGAGGTCATGAAAGCGTTAAAAATTCAATTCGGCATGATGCTGATGTTGGCTGTCTTGGTGGGATGCTCCACAGTTCCCTCCACCAACGTGCACCAGCCGATGAGTGTCAGACCGGCACCGGTGCCGGAGCGCGCGGCGTCGGGAGGAGCGATCTACCAGGCCGGTTACTCACGGCCCTTGTTCGAGGATCGGCGCGCCCGCAACATTGGGGATGTGATCACCATCAACATTGTCGAATCGACCAGTGCCAGCAAGAATGTCAGTTCTACCGCAGGGCGTACAAGTAATGTTGCCGAAACGGCGGCAACCCCCACGATTTTTGGCTATACTCCCTCGCCATCGAAACTGGGGGTTGCCGGACTTCTGGGCGGCGCCGCTAATTTTGATACTAGCATCGCTGCGTCCGGTGTTCAGAAATTCGAGGGCAAAGGAGATACCTCTCAGAAGAATGCACTGCTGGGAACACTCACCGTGACGGTCATTGACGTACTGCCGAATGGTAATTTGCTGGTTAGCGGCGAGAAGCAGATGGGGATCAATTCGGGAACCGAATATGTAAGGTTCTCGGGCGTAGTGAATCCGAGCACGATTTCAGCGGCGAATGTGGTGACTTCGACTCAGGTGGCGGATGCGCGGATCGAATTCAAGGGTCGGGGTGAGATGGATTCCGCTCAGGCCATGGGTTGGATGACCCGATTCTTCCTGTCGGTGCTGCCTTTCTGATTGGTGAAACGCTGATTAACTCCGGCTTCGTCATTCCCGCGAAAGCGGGAATCCAGCAAAGTAGGGTGGGCACGTTTTTGTGCCCACGCGGTCAACAAAGATTATTTCCGCGTGGGCACAAAAACGTGCCCACCCTTGGAATCCCAGATAATCTTGCCGCAAGCGGCAATTCTTGCCGCTGCTTTTTCACCTTCGCAGTCATTCGATGGGTATCGCTACGCTCCACCCATCCTACTCGCTGAGCAAACCGTAGGATGGGTGGAGCCCATCATTCAGACCACATGCGGCCCATTTTATTGGCTCTTTTCGCAAACCGTGTTGGTGGCTCACGTAGTGAGCCACCTGTAGTGGATACTGGATGTTATGGCGCGG
>PFJY01000102.1 GCA_002784065.1 Hydrogenophilales bacterium CG_4_10_14_3_um_filter_58_23
TGCGGGAGCAGGCCTCGCGGGCGCTCCCCGCAAACGGGCAGCTCGCTGCTAACGTGTCCACGCCCGCCCTGTTGTGAATGACACAACGGCGTGTCTCGCGCCTAGGACTGCACCCCAACCAGCCCCAGCGTAAGCCCAACTTATTCATTCACGAGCCCTTAGTTCAAAAAATTCCCTAGTGAAGGCACTATGTCAACTACAGCCAAATCCATTCTTTATGTCCGCCTACCTTGCTGGAAGATCTATCCCGGCGGCGTCATCTATGTCGCCGACTACATACACAAACAGCGACCGGACATTCATCAGCACCTCCTTGACCTGGCGTTGGTTGCGCCATCCGACCGCAAGCGTGTTTTAAAGGAGCACCTGAGCACGCAGCGCCCGGACATTGTAGCTTTTTCCTGGCGCAACATGCAGTCATTTGGCCCCCACCCTGAAGACGACGCCCTCGGCGTGGTAATGAACTTCGACCACTCGCCAAAATTATTTCGCAGGCTGAAAGCCGCCACGGGTGCGCTGTCGATTATCTACGACTATATAGCCAGCCGGCTGCGCAATTTCGGCTACATGAAGATGGTCAGACGGATGCTGCCCGCTACGCGCGTTGTGGTCGGCGGGACAGCGGTGTCGATATTCGGCAAATATGTCGCTGAGAAATGCCCGCCCGATACGGTGATCGTTATCGGAGAAGGCGAGGACACCATGCTGTCGATTGTCGATGGCTTCACCCAGCCGGTCGGCGAATATTTCTACAAGAACCGCTCCGGCCAGGTAAATCATCGCGTCCGGGCGGAAACTTTCGACTTGCGCCAGCTTACGGCGGTCGATTTCCCTTACGTCGAATCAATTTTTCCCGACTTCCCCCGTTACATCGACGACGACATCGGCGTGCATACCAAGCGGGGATGCCCTCTTCAATGCCATTTCTGCCTGTACAACAAAATCGAGGGCGCCAAGCAGCGCTACCGCGAGCCGGCCGAGATCGCCAATGAGGTGGAAACACTGAGCAGGCGATATGGCGTCAAGCGAATCTGGTTTACCGATGCGCAGTTCTGTTCGACAAAAAGGAGCACCCAGCATGTCGAACAGATTCTGGACGAATTGCTGGCAAGAAAAATTGATATCAACTGGTCGGGATATCTGCGGCTGAACCACCTGACACCGGAAATCGCGCGGAAAATGATCGCCACGGGGATGAGCAGCGTTGACCTGTCTTTCGCCGGATCGCAAGAGATCATCGACAAGCTGACCCTGGGCTATTCGCTGGAACAGCAGATGGATGCTTTCCGCATGTTCCAGGTGAACGGCCACACCGATCAGAAGATCAAACTTTATATGCCTTTGAACGCTCCCGGCGAAACGGTGCAAACGCTGCAAAAGACTGTCGACAAGATCAAGGAGCTGTATGCAATGTTCGGCCGCGACAATGTGCTGCCGTTCATTTTTTTCATCGGCATTCAACCCGGCACACCGGTGGAACGTCTGCTGATCAGCCAGGGCTATCTCAAGCAGGGCTATAACCCGCTCACGTTCAATCCCTTTACCATCAAAAAACTACTATACAATCCGAAGCCGCTCGGCCGCCTGATCGGTCGCGCCTACCTCGAAGCGATCGAAACCTCCGATCCGAACAGCGAATATATTGGCCGGGCCACGATGGATATCATCGAGCGAGAGCTGTCCAAGCCAGAGGTGGTGGCAGCTTGCGGGGGCGATACTTCACTTCAACCCACCGATGAGCCGGCTTCATGTTCATGCGAGGCATAAGATGCTCGACCAACCTGTTCCAGACTTTGAACTTCCCGCAACCGGGGAGAAGCCATTCCGCTTATCCACGACCAAAGGAAAACCCATAGTCCTGTACTTCTATCCCAAAGACTCCACACCCGGCTGCACGACCGAAGCACAACAGTTCCGCGATCTTTATCCGGAATTCCGGGCCGTTGGCTGCAAAATTTACGGCATCTCGCGCGATAGCCTGAAGTCGCACGAGAATTTCAAGGCGAAGCAGAATCTGCCGTTCGATTTGCTCAGCGACAAGGAAGAAGTCGTCTGCGATCTGTTTGGTGTCATCAAAATGAAACAACTGTACGGTAAACAGGTCAGAGGCATCGAACGCAGCACCTTCGTCATCGACGGTGGCGGCATGCTGCGGCGAGAGTGGCGCGGCGTGAAGGTCGCCGGCCATGCCCAGGAAGTAATTGATTTCATCGAGACGCTTAACCCGGATATTTCATAAATTGCCGGTTAAACAAAGGATTCCTATGGCACGAAAGTCACGCATGCATTCCAAGCTCTTTGTTCTCGATACCAACGTACTGATGCACGATCCGTCGAGCCTGTTCCATTTCGAAGAGCACGACATCTTCCTGCCGATGATTACCCTGGAAGAGCTGGACAACAACAAGAAAGGCATGACCGAGGTCGCGCGCAACGCGCGTCAGGCCAGCCGCTTCCTGGATGAAATCGTCACTGGCGCCCAGACCGCGATGGAAGACGGCTTCCCCCTTTCCACCCACAATCAAAGCTGTAGTGGATGCCTGTTCCTGCAGACCAAACAGATGAACGGCGAACTGCCCGCCGGCATGCCAACCAGCAAGGCCGACAACCAGATCATCAGCGTCGTAATGAGTTTGCAGGCGCAGTTCCCCAAGCGCGAGGTCATCCTGGTGTCGAAAGACATCAACATGCGCATCAAGGCTCGCGCACTGGGCTATGCCGCAGAAGACTACTTCAACGACAAGGTGCTGGAAGACACCGATCTGCTTTATACCGGTCTCAAGGCGCTGCCGCAGGATTTCTGGGAACACCACGGCAAGGGTATGGAATCCTGGCAGGAAGGTGGCCATACTTTTTACCGCATCAAGGGGCCGCTTTGCGCCGGCCTGCTGATCAACGAATTCGTCTATTTCGAATACGACAACCCATTCCACGCCATCGTCAGGGAATTAAACGGCAACACCGCCGTGCTGGAAACGATCAAGGATTTTACCCATCTCAAAAACAACGTCTGGGGCATCACCGCACGCAACCGCGAACAGAATTTCGCCCTGAACCTGCTGATGAACCCGCAGGTGGATTTCATTACCCTGCTCGGCCAGGCCGGTACCGGCAAGACATTACTCACCTTGGCCTCCGCCCTGACGCAGACGCTGGACCAGAAACTTTACAGCGAAATCATCATGACCCGTGTCACCGTCCCGGTCGGGGAAGATATTGGTTTCCTGCCCGGCACCGAAGAAGAAAAAATGGCCCCATGGATGGGTGCGCTGGAAGACAACCTGGACGTGCTCAACAAGACCGACGAGGAGGCCGGCGACTGGGGACGTGCCGCAACGCAGGACTTGATCCGCTCACGGGTCAAGATCAAGTCGCTCAATTTCATGCGCGGGCGCACCTTCCTGAAGAAATTCCTGATCATCGACGAAGCGCAGAACCTGACGCCCAAGCAGATGAAAACCCTGGTCACCCGCGCCGGCCCCGGCACCAAGGTGGTCTGTCTCGGCAACATCGCGCAGATCGACACGCCTTATCTGACCGAAGGTAGTTCCGGGCTGACTTACGTAGTGGATCGGTTCAAAGGGTGGGAACACTCCGGTCACGTCACGCTGATGCGTGGTGAACGTTCAAGGCTGGCGGATTATGCGGCGGAGGTGCTTTAAGTAGGGTGCTGTCAGCTTTCAGCGGTCAGCTAAATCGTCGCAGCATTTGCTTCAGGCTGATATCTCACTGTCTTTTTGCGATTCATAATATCGGGCAAACAAGGCTTCCAGTTCGTCGATCACCTCGACGGCTGGCTTGCCGTGCATGACGTGCTTCATCATGAAACTTGAGGTTTCATGCAGCAGCTTGTCAGTATTCAGCATCGGATAGGTTTCCCGCAGCCGCTTGATCGCCTTGACCACGGATTCTTCAGGAGGGCGGGGAATAGCCAAGGGTTCCTGAGGAATGGCAACATCGACGGTTGGATTACGGGCGGCAAGAAATTCGACAAAGGCAAACACGGTATCCTGCTGCTCTGCGGAAAGGGTCTCTAACAGGCGCAGCAGTTTCTTCTTTTCCGGTTTCATTTCAGCGCTTCGGTCGTGAAATCCAGGAAGGACTGCAACAACTTGGAGCGGAATTTTTCCGTGGCATAAACCACCGACAAGGGTCGGATCAGGCGCGGTTCCAATGGCACGGCGACCAGATCGCCGAGTTTGACTTCCTTGAGGATGGTAACGCGCGAAACGATCGCAATGCCCAGCCCCGCCTCAACCGCCCCCTTGATCGCTTCCGGGCTACCCAGTTCCATCGCGATATTCAAGTCCTCCGGCGAGATGCCCGCACGCTTGAAGTAATCGTCCACCACCTCGCGCGTGCCTGAACCGGCTTCACGACTGATGTAGGGTTGAACGGCAAGCCGCTCGGCCGATGCCGAAGAAAGCTCAGACAGTTCGTGCTGAGCCGAGCATATCATCACCAGTTCATCTTCACAGCACACTTCCGATTTAAGGCTGGGATGATGGGAAGGTGCCTCGATCAGGCCGATATCAAGGGTGTGATCAGCGACCTTGAATTCGACCGTTTCCGAATTTGCCACCGTGAGTCGTGCCTGTACCTGAGGGTAGCGCGCCTTGAAATCCCCCAACATGCGCGGCAGCATGTATTCCGCAATGGTCGTGCTGGCGCCGATCAGCAGCGTGCCGCTGACCTCCCCGGTCATTTCCGTCAAGCGGGTTTCCATTTCTGCGGACAGGTTCAGGATGCGCTCGGCGTATTCCATCGCCAGATGCCCTGCCGTCGTCAGCGCAATCTTGCTGTGGCTGCGCTCGAACAAACGGGTATTGAAATGTTCTTCCAACTGTTTGACCTGGAACGTGACCGCAGGCTGGGTCATAAACAGGGTCTCGGCCGCCTTGGTGAAGCTCAATTGTTTGGCGACTGAATAAAAAACTTGAAGTCGGCGGTCTGCCATAAGTGGTCATAAGAAAATCTAATGATTATGTATTCAATCACAAATTGATTTGTAAAGATAGGGGAATTTTGAACCTGGATTGGCCGCATGGATTGGCCGCATGGCACCCGATAGGGTTTCATGGTATAAAGCTGGGAGCTTGCTCTCAGCCCATCAATAACGAATGGATCTACCCAAAAATAGCCGATGAAGCGTGGCTTTTACATTATCCTGTCGGCCCAGTTTTTTTCCGCACTGGCCGATAATGCTCTGCTGATCGCCGCCATCTTCACCCTGCGCGGCATGCATGCACCGCAGGAATACGAACCCCTGCTCAAGCTGTTTTTCACCGTTTCCTACGTCTTGCTCGCCGCGTTTGTCGGCGCTTTTGCCGATTCGATGCCCAAAGGCCGGGTGATGTTCATCAGCAACGGCGTCAAAATCATTGGCTGCCTGATGATGTTCGCCGGCGTGCACCCGCTGACCGCCTATGCGGTCGTCGGCCTGGGCGCCGCCGCTTACTCCCCCGCCAAGTACGGCATACTCACCGAACTGCTGCCACACCGCTTGCTGGTGGTCGCCAACGGCTGGATCGAAGGGCTGACCGTGATGGCGATTATTCTCGGCACCGTGATAGGGGGTCTGCTGGTCAAACCGGACATCGCCCAGGCCCTGTTGAACTTCGATTGCCCGATGATCGACACCGGCATCGACACGATCCCGGAGATGAGCATCGCCATCATCGGCAGCATTTACCTGATTGCTGCGGCATTAAACCTGTGCATCCCCGACACCGGAGTGGATCACCGGATACTGAAAAGAAACCCGCTCTATCTGCTACACGATTTCAACCACTGCCTGAAGCTGCTGTGGCACGACAAGCTGGGCCAGGTGTCGCTCGCAGTCACCACCCTGTTTTGGGGTGCCGGTGCAACCCTGCAATTCATCGTCCTGAAGTGGGCGGATGCAGCGCTAAATATGGATCTGTCCAAAGCCAGCATGTTACAGGGTGTGGTGGCGATAGGCGTTGCGATCGGCGCGGTATTGGCGGCAAAAATGGTCACGATGCGCAAATCGGTGAAAGTGATCCCGCTTGGTATCATTATGGGACTGATCGTTCTCGGCATGAATTTCGTGCACGACCTGTGGATTGCCGTGCCGCTGCTCGTCCTCAT
>PFJY01000052.1 GCA_002784065.1 Hydrogenophilales bacterium CG_4_10_14_3_um_filter_58_23
AGCCTTTGCAAGCCTCAACCGGGCTCGTCCAACAAACGGTTCAGATCGTGGCTCGCTCCGCGATCACGATCTAACCTTATGCGTTCTGCATCTGGGTGGCGCTGGCGATTTCCTGCACCATGGCGGTGACCTGTTCGGCACTTTCGACGATGTTACGCAGCGAATTACCGGCTTCGCGGGCATTCTCTACGCCTTCCTTCACATCCGCTGTGCTGGCATTCATGGTTCTGACCGCTTCGCCGGTTTTTTGCTGGATTGCCTGTATCATCCTTCCGATTTCGGCCGTGGCGTTGCTGGTTTTTTCCGCGAGCTTCCTGACCTCATCCGCCACTACCGCAAAGCCTCGCCCCTGTTCGCCGGCGCGGGCGGCTTCGATCGCCGCGTTGAGTGCGAGCAGGTTGGTCTGACCGGCGATTTCGTTGATCACCGCCACGATCGCGCCGATCTGGTCTGAATTTCGTCCCAGTTCTTCGACCGCGTTGGCCGCTTCGTTGACGGCCTGGCTGATTTTGTCGATGTCCTGCATGGTTTTTTGCACCACCACGCCACCCTGACGCGCGTGGTTGGTGGCTTCGCGCGCTTTATCTGCCGCTTCGGCGGAATGGGCGGAAATCTGTTCCACGGTTTCGGCCAAGTGGTCGATGGCGTTGCTGATTTCGCCTGCCCGGCTGGTTTGCTCGTTGAGGTTGCCGGTAATGCCTGACATGAAGTCGTTAATGCTGGTGCTGTCAACACGGACGCTACCACTGAGTGTTGCGGTCTGGCCGATCAGCTCGCGCAGGTTCGTCGCCATGTTGTTGAAACTGGCGATGATCTCGCCGATGGTGTCGGCGCTCTGCATCACGCAGATGTGCGTGAGATCCTTGTTCGAGATGGCGTTGGCCACCTCGGAAATACGGCGCAGCCGTTTCAGCAGGATGGTGTTGAGCAGCACGTAGTTCACCACGCCCATGCCCAGGCCCGCGATCAGGCAGCCGACGACGAACCATGGCAGCATGCCCGGCTTCCAGTCGACGAAGAAGTCTGCGTAGAAGGGAAAAATTGCCGCTACCAGGATGCCGAAACCGAGGAAAGACAGGAGCAGCGTGCGCAAAATACTTTTTTTCATGAAGAACTCCGCTTCGAATATTGGGTATTGCTGACTATTTGAAAAGCTTAACCGCGAACACCGAGGTTGTGAAGCGAAAAAAAAGGGGCGGAAGCGATTATCCGCTAGATCGGCGAACGTGCATGCCAGTGCGCATCCCAGGCTGACACCGTGATTGGCTTCGGTTCATGTTGCTGTATTATTCAATATTATCATATCCATGTTTTAGCTTTGCCGGAGGTTATGGTATCTTCGAGCTTTGCACGTGTTTTAACGGGGTATCTCGACTTGAAGAAAAATTGGCTGTATTTCCTGCTGGCTTTTGCCGCACCACTGGTGGGTATTTTCTGGTGGGTGGGAGGCTTTGCCAGCGCCAGGGTCGAATCAAATCTGGTGCGAGGCCCTTATCATTACGCCTACCTGGTGCACAGCGGCGATTATTCCAAACTGCCCGACAAGCAACTGGAAGCGCTGCGGGCGTTGCAGGTTCAGGGAGTAGTCCACGGTGCAGCGATCACATTGATGCAGAACGACCCGCGCACCACCGCCCAATCCAAGCTGGTGGCGCAGACCGGCTATCTGGTGGAGGCCGGCGTTAGCGTGCGCGAGCCGCTCAAACTGGCGGATATTCCCGCCCGGCCAGTGCTCGTTGTGCAGTTGCGAGCACATCCCAGGCTGGCGGCCGGCAAAGTCTATGCGGCGCTGCTGAAATACCTGGATGAACATGGCATGAAGCTCAAGCTGCCGACACTGGAAATTTACCAGAATAGTACTTTGACGGTTGAAATGGATATCTGAGAACGCCCATGAGCCTGTTTTCCCTGATTGCCGCTTTACTGCTCGAACATTTCCGCCCGCTGGGCGGCAGCAACCCGGTCAGCTTGCTGTTTACCCGCTACGCAAATTATCTTGAGCGTCATTTCAATGCCGGCCAGAACGTGCATGGTGCGGTGGCGTGGCTATTGGCGGTGTTGCTGCCGGTGGTCGTGGTCGGCGGCATTTATGGCGGACTGTACACCCTCAACCCGCTGCTGGCTTGGGCGTTCAGCGCGGTTGTGCTGTATCCGCTATTAAGTCTGAAGCAGTTGGGCGGGCAAGCCGAGAGGGTCGCCGCCGCATTGCGTGTGTCTGATCTGGGCGAGGCACGCCGCCTGCTTTCCCAGTGGCACGGGCGCTCGGCCGACGAGCTTGGCGCTATGGAAATCGCCCGCGTGGGTATCGAGCAAACGCTGACTTGCGCGCACAAAAATCTGTTTGGCGTCATTATCTGGTTCGTCGTGCTCGGCCCCGCCGGCGCGGTGCTCTATCGCCTGTCCCAACTGCTCAACCAGAAATGGGGCGGGCTGGATCAGCGCGATTTCGGTGAGTTCGGCAAGTTCTCCGCGCAGGCTTTCAATCTGATGGACTGGGTGCCGTTGCGCCTCTCCGCCATCAGCTTTGCGGTGGTCGGCGATTTCGAGGACGCCGTCTATTGCTGGCGCTCCCAGGCGTCGGCCTGGGCGCAGCAGGGCATCGGCATCGTGCTGGCGAGCGGCGCGGGGGCCTTGGGCGTCAAGCTGGGCGAACCGCTGAGCTATGGCGGCAACATCGAATTCCGGCCCGAGCTCGGTCTGGGCGACGATGCCGATGCCGACTATCTGGATAGCGCCGTCAGTTTGGTATGGCGCACGGTGGTGCTGTGGCTGGCGGTTCTTTTGCTGGTCACTCTCGCCGGCTGGGTGGGCGGCTAGCGGCCAGTCGTGTTGAATCTCTTCGGGTCAATTCCCCATGGCTTACTGCTGGAACCCACCAGGATTAGCGAACTCTGATTGCTTCGAGTATGCCGCGCATGAGATCGAGCGGGGTGGGCGGGCAACCGCGGATGACGGCATCGACGGGAATGACATTCGCCACCGCGCCGCGCGAGGCGTAGCTCTCGCCGAATTCGCCGCCGTCTGCGCCGCACGCGCCGACGGCGATGACCAGCCTGGGTTCGGGTGTCGCGGCAAGAGTGCGGCGCAGCGCCTCCTCCATGTGGCGCGAGACCGGGCCGGTGACCAGCAGCATGTCGGCATGGCGCGGGCTGGCGACGAAATGCACGCCGTAGTGTTCGATGCCGTACCAGGGGTTGTTGAGCGCCTGGATTTCCAGCTCGCAGCCGTTGCAGGAGCCCGCATCCACTTCCCGGATGGCGAGGCTGCCGCCGAACAGCTCGCCGATCTTCGCCTTGAGCTGTTCACCGATTTCGGTTAGCGCGGGTTCGTCGGCCGCTGGCAGCGGCTCGGTGACGATGCCGACACGCTGAATTTTTCCGAGGATGCGCAGCATAGCTTACAAGTCCTGTCCTGAATATGACCCGTTCACGGATTTGTTGCATACCGGGAAGTCGGGGACGATGTTGTCGTGGATCAGCACTTCGAGCGCCGGCCAGGTGGTCCAGGAGGGGTCGCGCGGAAAGAAGCGCGCGATTCGCCCGTCGTCGCCGAAGCGCGCATAGCTGATGATTTCTCCGCGCCAGCCCTCGACGATGCCCAACCCTTCGCTGCCCGCTATGGGCGCTTGCCACTCGCTGCCGACCGGCCCACCGGGTAGCCCGGCGAGCAGCGCCTCGATCAGATCGAGGGAGGCGATGATTTCCTCGTGGCGCACGCGCATGCGCGCGTTGACGTCGCCGGTGTGATGCAGCACGCCCTTGACCTGCAACTGGTCGTAGGGCGGGTAGGGCGCGTTACGTCGAACGTCGAAGTCCAGGCTCGACGCTCGCCCTACATAGCCCATGCAGCCCAGCGCCGCAGCCTGTTCCGGGGCGAGCACGCCTGCACCCAGCAGGCGGTTGGTCAGCGAGGGCGAATCGTAGACCATAGCCATCAATTTGTTGACCTGTTTTCGCAGCGCGGTGACTTCCTCGCGCAGGGGCGCCATGAACTGCGGCTCCAGATCGACCGCCACGCCGCCGGGGACGATACGATCCATCATGAAGCGGTGGCCGAAAGCATCGAACGAGGCGCGTTGCCAAGACTCGCGCAGGCGCCCGAACTGGTAGAAGCTGAAGGCGAAGCCGACATCGTTGGCGATCGCGCCGATGTCGCCGAGATGATTGGCGACGCGCTCGCGTTCGCACATCAGCGCCCGCAGCCAGGTGGCGCGGGGCGGCGGCGTCAATTCCGCCGCCCGCTCCATCGCCATGCAGGCCGCCCAGGCGTGCGCCACGGTGGAGTCGCCCGAGACGCGCCCGGCCAGGCGCGCCAAGCCCTGAGCATCGCGGCCCTCGGCGATTTTCTCGATGCCCTTGTGGGTGTAGCCGAGATGCTCCTCCAGATGGAGCACCGTTTCGCCCACCGCCTGAAAACGGAAGTGCCCCGGCTCGATGATGCCGGCATGGACTGGCCCGACCGGTATCTCGTAGACGCCGCCGCCCTGGGCAGCGAGAAACTTGTACTGGTAATCGGCCGACGTTGCGGCAGGCGGGTGGCCTGCGGCGGGAAAATCCCGGCGCAGGGGATACTCCGAACTCTTCCACGCCTGATGCCGCGTCCAGCGGCGCGCATCGGGGTGATCGGTAAAAGCTACGCCAAACAGGTCCTGGGTATGCCGCTCGGGACGGTCGGCTGCCGGGTAGGACGGCGTATGCGAGGGCAGGATCGGATGGGTGCGCGGGATTGTCGTGCGCGCGAGCAGGTAGGCGCCACCTTTCTCGAAACAGGCGTGGATGCGGATCGTCTTGCCCCCCTGTGGGTCCATCTCTGCGCCCATATCCTCGCCCCAGCCCGCAGCCCAGCGGCATCCCCAGCCCTTGGCTTCCTGGCCGAGCCGGCCCCATTCTTCAGCGGGTAGCGTGAGGACTTGTGTCGGCGCGAGCCCATGCACAGCCACCGATTCGACATGCAGTCCGGCTTGCGCCAGGTGGTCGAGAAATGGGGCAAATAGCGGGTTCGGCGTCATCGCAGCGGCGCTCCCGAGATGAGCAGCGTGGCCTGTTCGAACCAGCCCGAGAGGAAGGTGGGGATCGACAGTCCGAGCCATAGCACCAGGGCGAGATGCACCGCCACCGGCAGCATGTTGGCGCGTATCGGTTTCTGCCCGACCGGCGGTTCGCCGAAGACCATCGGTTGCAGGTGGCGGAACAGGCCGGCGAAGGCCACGCCGAAGCCGACCAGCAGCGGGATCGTCAGCCACGGCCAGGACTTCATGGTGGCCATGAGCAGCAGAAACTCGCTGATGAATACGCCAAAAGGTGGGAAACCGGCGATTGCCACCGTGCCGATCAACAACCCCCAGCCGATGCTGGGCTGTGTGCGGATCAGGCCGCGGATGTCTTCGATACGCTGCGTGCCGGCAAGTTGCGAGGCGTAACCGACGGTGACGAAAATAGCCGACTTGGTGAGCGAGTTCATGGTCATGTGCAGCAGTGCGCCGAAGGTGGCCAGCGGCCCGCCGATACCGAAAGCGAAGGTCATCAGCCCCATGTGCTCGATCGACGAATAGCTGTACATGCGCTTGATGTCGTGCTGGCGGTGTAGGAACAGGCCCGCCACCACGAACGAAAGCAAGCCGAAGCCCATCATCAGGTGGCCGGCGAGTTCGTTGTGTAGCGAGGCATCCACCAGCATCTTGATGCGCACCAGGGCATACAGCGCGACGTTGAGCAGCAGCCCGGAAAGCACGGCGGACATTGGCGTCGGGCCTTCCGAGTGGGCGTCCGGCAGCCAGTTGTGCAAGGGCACCAGGCCGACCTTGGTGCCATAGCCGACCAGCAGGAAGACGAAGGCGAGCGAGACCACCGCCGGATCCAGGTTGCCGCCGGCGGTATCGTGCAGCACGGTCCACAGCAGCGTGTCGTCGCGCTCGGCGCCGAGTTTATTCTCGGCGGCGAAGTAGATGAGCACGGTGCCGAACAAAGCCTGGGCGATGCCGACGCCGCACAGCACGAAATACTTCCAGGCCGCCTCGATCGACGACGGCGTGCGGTAGAGCGAGACCAGCAGCACGGTGGTCAGGGTGGCCGACTCCATGGCCAC
>PFJY01000120.1 GCA_002784065.1 Hydrogenophilales bacterium CG_4_10_14_3_um_filter_58_23
CTTGTAAGTCCGACAGGCAATTTGTAGTGCTCTGTCAGCAGTTTACAGAGGTTGTTCTGCCGGACTCTCCAAGTCTTGCAGAGGTAATTGACTCGGGAGAGCGTTCTTTCGACGAGTTTCTCAGCTTGCTGGATCGTGCAGCAAGATTCAAAGATTGGCTGAAAGCGGTCAATCCCGATGAGGATTTGATTCGAACTTACATGCGTGACGTTTCTTCAGAAGGATGGATCCAGCGACTTCCGGCAAAGAGTCTTCGCTACATATTGACGGTCGCACTCGACGCAACAAACCCGGCAGTTGGGTTGGCCTCAGGATTCATTGACAACTTTGTTATAGAGAAGCTGTTCTCCGGATGGCGTCCTAACCACTTCGTTTCTGGAAAGCTCTCTCCGTTTGTCCAGGGGCATTGATTGGAGAATGTGCTATGCCGCCCCCTAAACGTTGGCTCAAACTCAGCTAATCGACTTCAAACACCAACCCATTCCCAAACACCAACACCGCCCGCACCACCTTGGGTGCAAACACCCCCTCCATAGCAACCCGATACTCCCTCATCACCCCCAGATAAGGCGCGGAGCTAGCCGCCAGATTCCCCTCCTCCGCCCGCTCAGCAACCTTGAAATCCAGTATCCAGACACTGTCCTCGAATTCGACCAGCCGGTCGAGCCGCCGGCTCTCCCCCGCTGCGGTTCGGTAGGGCACTTCCTTCCAGGCATTGAGATAATGAGCAGGGTCGAAGAAGCGCTGCAAATGGGGAGCCTGGGTAAGGTGCAGGGCATCCTGCCAGAGCGCATCGAACTCTGCGTCGTCCACTTCCAGCCTGTCTTGCAGCCACGCCCGGTCGAGCACCGGCGCGGGTGGGGCGATCCATTCCAGCAGCGCGTGCAGCCGGATGCCGTGGCGCTGCGCCTCGGTCTGGCGCTGGCTAGTGCGCTTGCCTGTGGGGATGGCCGACGCAACTCGCGCAAGGGGTAGGACGTCAATAAGCGAAGCGCATTGCGCCGGATGTTGCTCGATATGGTGCAATGCGCGAAGCTTTTGACACCCTACATGAACTTTGTCAGTTTGAGGTTCATGGGTAGAGGAATCAACTTGAACCGCGCGCAGCAGCTTGCCGTGCCAGCTTTCCTCGAACTTGCGCGCACTTTCGCTGCCGCTGACGATCAGCGCCTGGCGGGCGCGGGTCATCGCGACATACAGCAGGTTCAGGTCTTCGCGCCGCTCCAGTTGGGCTTCCGCGTCGAAAACCGGCTGCCACTGCGCGGCGCGCTCGCGCTTGCCGGCATAGAGAAAGAAGTGCTGCGGGCGGGGGCTTTCCGGCGGCCAGTCCAGCACGGCGCGGTAGCCGCGCTCGTTGCGGGGCGAGGCATGGGCGTCGAGCAGCCAGACGATCGGCGATTCCAGACCCTTGGAGCCGTGGATGGTGAGGATGCGCACAGCGTTGCCGACATCGCCGACGATGCCTTCGTCCGGGGCCTCTTGCGCCGGAGCGCGGCGCAGTTGATGAAGTTCATTGATGAACTTGGGCAGGCTGGGGTAGCGTCCGCTGTCCATGTTCAGCGCCTGCTCCATGAAGGCGTGCAGGTTGGCCTGCACCGCGCCGCGCATGGCTTCCGGCACGGCGGCATCGTAGCGCGGCAACAAGTCGCCCTCGAAATAAATCCGGTCGAGCAGGTCGTGAACCGGCAGGGTGTCGGTCAATGCTAGCCAGCCTTGCAACAGGCTCAAGGCGCGGAGCAGCGCCGGGCTGGATTGTTCCCGCCCGGCCACGGCGTGCAGGCGAGCCCACCAGGAGCCGTCGGGTTCGCGCGCCAGCGCCATCAGGTCGTCGTCGCCGCAGCCGAACAGGGGCGAACGTAGTGCCTGAGCCAGGCACAGATCGGCGAAGGGCGTGATGAGGAAAGTCAGCAGGGCGGTCAGGTCGGCGCATTCCAGGGTGTCGAGCAGTCCGCCCTGGCGCGAGCTGACGTAGGGAATGCGGGCCGCACGCAGGGCTCGCTCGTAGATTTCCAGCCGGGTGCGACTGCGTTTCAGCAGCAGGATGTCGCGGAATTCCGTCGGCCTGCTACCGCCGTTCTCGGTGGCGATCTGCCATCTACCGACCATGCCGCCGATTTTTTCCGCCAGTTGCCGCGCTTCCCGCTCGACGCGCTGGTCTTCCTCTTCCTCCACGGGTTCGGTCAGAGGGTCGCGCAAGACTAGGACAGACGGCTGTGCCTCGGCAGAATCGTCTGTATCATCCTGGGCCAGGGGCAGCACTTCCACCCGGCCGGGGATATCGGCGTGATGGGCTTGGTGCAGCTCGAACCCGGTAAATTCCCCCTCCTGCGCGAACAGGCGGTTCACCGCCTCCAGCACCGGCGGCGCGCTGCGGCGGGAGACGTTCTGATGCAGCCGGGCAGCGCCATAGCCTTGCTCCAGAAAATCGGCGGCGATGCCGAACAGGCGCGCGTCGGCGCGGCGAAAGCGGTAGATCGCCTGCTTCGGGTCGCCCACCAGGAATACCGTCGGCGCGCTGCCCGCACCGGTCGAGGCATCGAGCCAGGAGCGCATGATCTGCCATTGCAGCGGGTTGGTGTCCTGGAATTCGTCGAGCAGGATGTGACGGTAGCGGCAGTCGAGCTTGTACTGCATGTATTCGGCGTGGTCTGAGCGGTTGAGCAACTGGTGGACGCGCCATTCCACGTCGGTGAAATCCACCGCCCGCCGTTCCTCCTTGAGGCGCTGGTAGGCGGCCAGCAGCCCCGCGCCGCAGCGCAGGCCGGCGCGGTTGAAGCGGTAAGCTGCTAGTGCGGCGAGCGCATCCCGCACCGCCGCCAAGCGCTCGCACAGACGCCCGTGCAGTTCGAGCAGGCGCGCTTCGCCCTCCGCAGTAAGGCGCTTCGCCTGATCCTTGCTCGCCTTGCGCTTGCGCGGGTCGCCTTTCAGGGTGAAGAACACGGCGAAGATCGCCGAAAAAATGTCCTCTAGGTTCAACCCGCGTAGGGCGCCAATAAGCGAAGCGCATTGCGCCGTATGTTGCTCGACATGGTGCAATGCGCGAAGCTTTTGACACCCTACATGATCTGGAGGAAAGAGGGACAGCACCCGCGCCAGCCCGACGGCAAACCCCTTGTCCGTGTCCGTATTGATTTCCAGCAGCCCCAGAATAGACTGCAAATCCAGAATCAGGCCGCTATCGGCAAACAATTCAGCCAGCACGTCCCGCTCCGGCTCCACCGCCAGATCGCGGCGCAGGGCTTCGGCGGCGAAGGTTGCCTCATCCTCCGCCCCCTGGGTATAAGCCCACCATTCGGCGCGCTTGGCGACGAAATCGAGCAGCAGGCTGCGGGTGTTGTGCAGACCGTGCTCGGTGAACAGGAAATCCAGCGCCTGGGCGGCTTCCGAGCCGGGTTCTGATTGCAGCTCCTCGGCGAAGAGCTGCCAGGCTTCTTCGAGCAGCGCTGAGGTCTGGTCGAGCAGCCCCCAATCGCCGCCCACGCCGCTTTCCAGCGGGGCGCGGCTCAGCAACTGCAGAAACCAGCCATGGAAGGTGTTAATGGTGATGCCGGGCTGGGCGGAGAGGAACAGTTCGAACAGGCTGCGGGCGCGCGGCAGCAGGGATTCGATTTCATGCTCCGGCACGGCTCGTTCACGTAAAAAATGCCGCACTTCCTCGTCCGGTGCCAGCGCCAGCAGGCGCAGCCAGTCGCGCAGGCGCGCAGCCATTTCCTGCGCCGCCTTGCGGGTGAAGGTGATCGCCAGGATTTCGGACGGCGCCGCCCCGGCCAGCAGCAGGCGCACGATGCGCGACACCAGCAGCCAGGTCTTGCCGCTGCCGGCGCAGGCTTCGACCACCGCCGAAGAAGTCGGATTCAGCGCGGCGCGGTTGATCTCATTGCCCGTCATGGTCGCTCCGATAATCGTGGGAATCTCGGCGGGTAGCCCGTAGGATGGGTGGAGCGTAGCGATACCCATCGCCACCCGTAATGATGGGTATCGCTACGCTCCACCCATCCTACATTACTCAGCATCATGGTCGATCCGATAATCCTTGCGGCACAGGCCGCTCATTTCGCAGTAGGCGCACACTTGGGCACTGCCCTGGGCGGGCAGCGCCGCGCCCCGGTAGAGCGCGTTGAACATCTCGCGCAGGCGTTGCCCGGTGGCCTTGCTCAATGCATAAATATCTTCCTGCGCCACCGCTGCAATGCCCTCATCGTCCACCGGCACGAATGCCGCTTCAACCACCGGCCCACCCAGCAGCAGGGCATACACCGGCAACTGCACGTCCTCGCCCGGCGTTTCCAGCTTCTTCTTCAGAACAGCACGGCTCTGGGTCTTGTAATCCAGCACCGCGCAGGCTTCTTCCCCATCGTCCGAGCGAGTATCGACGCGGTCGATCCGGCCCTTCAGGGTGAGGTTGCGCCCATCGTCCAGTTCCAGCTCCAGACTGCGCATCAGCTCGCCCTCGCTCCAGCGCCAGCCCTCCCGCTCGCGCACCGTTTGCCAGTCAAGGTAGGCGGGAATGCGCGCTTCCCAGCGCAACGCCCAGGCGCGGGCGAGGTAGTCCGCCTCCAGCGCCTGGCGGAATTCTTCCCGGCTGATGTCGCGCAGAGCCTGCTCTATCTCTGCCCGACCGCAACCGCCGATGGCGGGATAGCGCTTATGGAAATGGTGCAGGATGGCGTGGACGTGCTCGCCATAATCCTTCTTTTCCAGCGCCTGCTGCACTTCGTCCAGCTCGTTCAGGTGCAGGGCATGGCGGGCGTAAAACTGGTAGGGGCAGGCCATCAGGCTGTTGTAGCCGCTAGCGGAAAGGACAACGGGAACCAGCTCGGGAGGGAGAGAGGGTCTGGCCAGCCCGGTAGGGTGGGCACCGTTCTTGTGCCCACGCGGAATAAGGTTCGCTGACCGCGTGGGCACAAGAACGGTGCTCACCCTACATTCCCGGCGCGGCAGTTTTTCCCTATAAGCTAACTCATGAAACACTTCCAGTCGCTCGACCCACGGGCTCGCCAGGTTGGGGTCGGCGTTTTTCCGCCCTTGCCAGGTGATGAGCAGGATGCCGCAATCCGCCAGCAGCGCGGTGAAGTCCTGCTCCATAAGGCGCAATTCCTGGTCGAAAGTCGGCAGCCCGAGTTGCGCCCTCACCGATTGGTTGAAGAAGGCGCTTTCCTTTCCCTGTCCCGGAAAATGGGCGGCGTCGCCGCCGACTACGATCACGCCGTCGAAGCGGCGCAGGCGCGCGGCGCCGAGGTGGGTGAACACCACCGGGCTGGTGATGCCGGTATCGCGGAAGGTGGCGGCTTCGAGCTGGCTGTCGAGCCAGCGCCGCCATTCGCTCAGGGAGAACAGTCCCTGATCCTGGCCCAATTCTTTTTGCAGGCGGGCGAGCAGGCGCAGCAACTGCTCCCCGGCCAAATCCTGCGCCAGACCTTGATTCAAGCCCATTACCTCCAGGCTTTCCAGCAAGCTGTTCAGCCATGCCGCCAGCCCGCGCTTGCGCGCGCCGAAGCGGGCCTGCGCCTGATCGAGCCGAGCCAGCAGCGCAAGCACGTCCTCCGCGCCTTCACGCTGCGCCAAGCTGCGGTAATGGTGCAAACCAGAAATCACGCTATGGCGGCGCACTAGTTGCTCTAGACCGTAGACGGCGTGCTTGCGCGCCCCGCCCTCCCAGTCGGCGAAAATCAGCGGGGATTTGAGCAGGTCGAGCAAATCGAGGTAATGAAATCGGCTGGTCATGGCGTCGAGCCAGCGTATCACCACGGCGCTGGCGGCCACGGTGGAAAAGGTCCAGCCAGTTTCGTCCGCGACCAGTATCTGGCCGCGCTCCAGCAGGGCGCGGGCGCGGCGCGCCACCAGCCGATCCTGGGCGATCACCGCGATGGCATTTTTGCCCGCCAGCAGCCACTCGCGGATCTGGCTGTCCACCGCCTGCGCCTCCTGCTCCAGGCTGTGCGCTTCGAGCAGTTCGAGGCGGCCTTGTAGCGGGCTTTCCGGGCAGTGTCGGCGGAATTCGGCGGCACGTCCGCGCAGGTCTAAGTAAACGTTTTTTTCGTTCGCCCCCTCTCCCGCAG
>PFJY01000204.1 GCA_002784065.1 Hydrogenophilales bacterium CG_4_10_14_3_um_filter_58_23
TTCGTCCAATCACACCTAATCTTGCCGCTTCAGGCTCATTCCTGGTTGGAAATACAGGCCTCGTTCAGGCTCATTCCTCATTGGACAAGGCTCCGCATAGCCCTACGTACCATGACATCGTACAATGGCGAGATGAACACAAAGCCGATTACCCGCGGAGTTGTCCATGGCCGATAAGAACATGAAATTCCTGATCGTCGACGATTTTTCGACAATGAGAAGGATTATACGCAATCTGCTGAAGGAGCTGGAATTCACCAACGCTGACGAAGCCGAAGATGGCGTAGTCGCACTTGCCAAACTGCGCGGCGGCAATTTTGAATTCGTGGTCAGCGACTGGAACATGCCCAACATGACCGGCATTGAACTACTCAGGGCTATCCGTGCAGATGACACGCTGAAGCACTTGCCAGTGTTAATGGTGACTGCCGAAGCCAAGAAGGAAAACATCATCGCGGCGGCTCAAGCCGGCGCCAGCGGCTATGTCGTCAAACCTTTTACGGCTGCCGTACTGGAAGAAAAGTTGAATAAAATTTTTGAAAAAATGGGCAAATGATGATTAAGGAGACGCTCGGTGAGTAACGTTACTTCAGGCAGCGGGGATTCCGATGATTTGGAAGCCTTGTTCGATAGCATTGTCATGGCCAGCAGCACACAACCGGTCGTACCCGAATCCAAACAGGACACCTCTGCGCCAACCGCAGCGACTGACCCAACAATAGTTCCCGGCGACGAGAGCCTATTCTCGCAAATTGGCCACTTGACGCGCAAGCTGCACGATACGCTACGTGAACTGGGGTATGACAAAAAGTTGGCGGCAACGGTAGACGCCATCCCCGACACCCGCGAACGCCTCGCCTATATTGCAACCATGACGCAACAGGCGGCGGAACGCGCACTGACCGCCACGGAAGTCGCCCAGCCAATTCAGGAAAAGCTCGAAGCGGGTGCGAGGAGGCTCAGCGCTAAATGGCAGGGCCTGTTCGACAATCAGCTCAGTCTGGAAGAGTTCAAGCGACTGGCGGAAGAAACCCGCAGCTACCTGAAAGAGGTTCCCAGCCAGACCAAGGCAACCAATGCCCAGCTCATGGAAATCATGATGGCGCAGGACTTTCAGGACCTGACCGGCCAGGTGATCAAGAAGGTCACCGATATGGCCCAGCAAATGGAACGGGACATGCTGCAATTGCTGCTGGCGACGACACCCGCCGAGAAGAAAACCGAAATGGATGCCAGCCTGCTGAACGGCCCGGTGATCAATGCAGAAGGCAGGACTGACGTGGTGACCAGCCAGACCCAGGTCGACGATCTGCTCGAAAGCCTGGGTTTTTAATCCAACACTCAGTAGCCGGGAGAAACCATGAGCCACTTCGCCGGAATGGAAGAGTTACTACAGGATTTTCTGACAGAAGCCGGCGAGCTGCTGTCAGATGTAGATAACAAATTGGTCGAACTGGAAAAACGCCCCAGTGACAAGGCGCTACTAAACGATATTTTTCGCGGCTTCCACACGATCAAGGGCGGCGCCGGCTTCCTCAACGTCAACGATCTGGTCGGGCTGTGCCACCGCACCGAAAACCTATTCGACAAGTTGCGTACCGGCGAATTGGCCCTGACCACCGAGATCATGGATGTCATCATGAACGCAACCGGCGTGGTGCGCACCATGTTCGGCTCGCTCGCCCAGTCGCAGCTGCCCGACGCGACGGATGCCTCGCTTCTGAAAGCACTGGACTGCGCTCTGGCTGGCGAAAAGGTGGTGCTGGCGACCCTTGCAGCAGCAGTCGCGCCGGAACAGGCAGACCAAGCCACCCCCCAGGAACCCGGCGGTCCGGATTGGCTGGCGCTATACCACGCCATCACCGGCACGCCTGCGGAAAGCATAGCAGCATCCCAGGAAGTGGCCCTCCCCATGGAGATGGCACCGATTATCCATGCTGCAACCCAGGTCGACCTTGCGCCCCGCGCCAAGGCGCCTTCTGCCCCGCCACCTGCCGCTAAGGAAACCACTATCCGCGTAGATACATCGCGGCTGGACATGGTGCTCAACCTTTCCGGCGAAATCGGCCTCACCAAGAACCGTCTTACCTGTCTGCGCGCGAATATCCTCCAAGGCAAGACCGATGGAGACACCCTCAAGGCACTGGACGAAGCCGTCAGTCACCTGGACCTTTTGGTGGGCGACCTGCAAAACGCTGTGATGAAAACCCGGATGCAGCCGATCGGCAGGCTGTTCCAGAAATATCCGCGTCTCGCTCGCGATCTCGCCCGGCAGTTGGGCAAAGACGTGGAGCTGGTAATTTCGGGTGAGGAAACCGAAATCGACAAAACCATGATCGAGGATCTTAACGACCCCATCGTCCATCTGGTGCGCAATGCGGTGGACCATGGTGTGGAAAGCACGCAAGATCGCGTTGCCGCAGGCAAGCCGAGCAAGAGCCTGGTAAAACTTTCCGCCATGCAGTCAGGCGATCACATCGTGATCGAGATCGCAGATGACGGAAAAGGTATGCGGCCCGACACCCTACGCCGCAAGGCTGTCGAAAAAGGGCTAATCGATAGTGAAGCCGCAAACGCACTGGATGACAGGCAGTCTCTAAACTTGATCTTCCTGCCTGGCTTTTCGACCATGGACGTAATCTCCGATGTTTCTGGACGGGGTGTCGGGATGGATGTCGTGCGCACCAACATCCAGAAGCTGAATGGTCGAATTGACATCAATTCAGTCGTCGGCCACGGCACGACCATTACCATATCCCTGCCGCTGACCCTGGCCATTCTCCCCGTGCTGGTGGTACGTCTTGGCGAACAGCCTTTTGCCATACCCCTTTCCATGGTGCGTGAGATCATCCAGATCCACCCCGAAGAAATCCAGCGTGTTTCAGGCCGCGCAACCATGGTGGTGCGCGATGAGGTTCTACCTGTGCGGTCCCTGTCCAGCCTGATCGGCTGGCCGCAGGATGGCATGCCATCCTTCGGTGTCCTGATCCAGGCCACAGCCACCAACTTTATCCTGGCTATCGACGGCTTCCTCGGCCGGGATGACGTGGTCATCAAGCCGCTGCATGACATCAAACCCAAGGGCATCGCAGGCGCCACCCTGTCCGGTGATGGATTGGTAGTACTGGTGCTGGATATCGAGGAGCTGCTGGAAATGAGCACAGCGGCCACTCATGCATCGATGTTTGCCGCGTAAGGACTAGCCCGGATGCAAGATCACTCCTATCTCGCCCGCCAACCGATCGTTGACAATCAACAAAAAATCGTCGGCTATGAACTTCTGTTCCGCCGCAGCGCGGAAGCCACCAACGCCAGTTTCACTGATGACCATCTAGCCACCTCCAAGGTGCTGGCCAACATCCTCAGCAACATGGGGGCGAAATGGCTGCTGGGCGACAAACTGGCTTTCGTCAATGCCTCCAGCTCCATGCTGATGAGCGATTTCCTCGAGCTGCTACCGGTCAACATGGCAGTGCTGGAAGTTCTGGAAACCACTCGGGCGACCCCGGAGCTGCTGGCACGCTGCCACGAGCTCCGCGCGCTGGGATACCGTCTGGCCTTGGACGACTTTGAGCTAACACCGGAAAGCGCCCCGCTACTAGCAATCGCAAACTTCATCAAACTGGATATCCAGAAGCTGAATGCCGACGGCCAGCTTGAAGCCCATGTCCGCGCACTGGAAAAACATCCGGCCCAGCTGATTGCCGAGAAGGTCGAAACCAAAAGTGAACACTATATTTGCAAGAAACTGGGGTTCGCCTATTATCAGGGCTACTATTTCGCCCACCCGGAAACGCTGAGCGCCAAGGTCATCAACCCCGCCTACGCCGTCGTACTGGAACTGCTCAACAAGGTGCGCAACAATGCGGAAATAGCGGACATCGAATCTTCCTTCAAGCGCGACGTAGCCCTTTCCTTCAAGCTGTTACGCTACATCAATTCTGTCGGCTTTGGCCTGTCCTGCGAAATCCAGTCACTGCGCCATGCACTGGCGATTCTCGGTTATCAGCAGCTGTACCGCTGGCTGACCCTGCTGCTGGTCACTGCGGGGGAAGGCAGCACCTCGCCTGCCCTGATGAAAACAGCCGTCACCCGCGGCCGACTGACCGAGCTATTGGGCAAGGATATGCTGGAAGCTGCCGGCCTCGACAACCTGTTTATTGTTGGAGTGTTCTCTCTGCTCGACGCCATGCTGGAAATGCCCATGGACGAGGTGCTGGACAAGCTATCTCTGCCGGAAGCAATCTCTGATGCGCTGCTGTCCCGGCAAGGACTCTACGGCCCCTTCCTGGATCTGACCATAGCTTGCGAGGAAGGGGATTCCGACCGAATTGAAAAACTGGCGTTTTCCCTCCAGCTAGAGCCGGACAAAATCAACCAGGCTCACCTTGCCGCACTAGCCTGGGTGGAAACCTTGGGATATAACAATACATTGTCGGGAAGACTGTGCCCGCCCCGACAACAAGTTTAAAAACTCAGAGGGTAGCCGGTTCGCGGCTGGCACCCGCCTCATTCATACGCTCCAGATATTTCTTCCAAAGCGCCTCCTGGTTGACGCCCAAGTCATGCAGGTAATCCCATGAATACAGACCGCTATCATGACCATCCGAGAAAACCAGCTGGACGGCATAGCTGCCCACTGGCTGAACATCGGTAATTTCTACATTCTTCTTTCCCACCTGCAATACTTCCTGCCCCGGGCCATGGCCGCGCACCTCGGCAGAAGGCGAGTAAACCCGCAGGAATTCGCAAGGCAGCTCAAAACGCTGCCCATCGGAAAATGCAATCTCCAACAGGCGCGATTTCTGGTGAAGCTTGATTTCCGTCGGCATCGGCGTTTTGCTATCCAATCCTGCCATATTTATATTCCTTTCGATGATTCGGTTCAGTGGTAACGATAAGCGAGAAAGCCGCATTTTATATGGGGGGAACAAACCGGATTTCAAGCCTGCGAACCGCAAACCCTTCAACCCATCGGTAACGGGCTATTTGCTGCCGTCCCCTGCCACTGCGGCAAGCACTTTATCCATCCAGCCATCAGGCAAAATCCGTTTTAGCATGGCGAACAGGTGAGTGGGGACGGTCACGGGATACCGAATTTTGGGATGCCGGCTCTCCAAAGCATGAATCACCTTGTCCAGCACCGCTCCGGGCGGAAGCGTAAACGGCACGGCCGCACCCTGCTTGACCAGGCGGCGCTCCATGGCCAGGTATTTCTCACGGTGAGCGCTGTGTTCCACATCGATATTGCGTTTGTAGGCCTCGTAAGAATTCGCCCGGAAACGACTCTCGATTGGCCCCGGCTCGATCAGGGAGAGATGAATACCGCTACCGCGAAGCTCCAGCCGCAGCGTATCGGTGATCCCTTCCAGCGCGTATTTGCTGGCGATATAGGCGCCCCGGTAGGGCAAGGCAAGCAGCCCCAGCACCGAGCTGTTCATGATGATACGGCCGTAACCTTGGGCGCGCATCACCGGAATAACCCGGTTGGTCAGCTCAACCGTGCCGAACAGGTTGGCCTCGAACTGCTCGCGCAATACCTCGCGCCGCAGATCCTCCACCGCGCCGGGCTGGCCGTAAGCGCCGTTATTGAACAGGGCATGAAGCTGCCCGCCGCTACGCGCCAGAACTTCGTCCATCGCACGATGAATGGAAACCGAATCAGCCAGGTCGAGCTGCACGCTTTCCAGGCCGTCAGCCACAAGCGTCCGCACATCCTCGGCCTTGCGGGCCGAAGCAAAGACGCGGTAGCCGCGCTTTGCCAGTCCTGCGGCCACGCATCGCCCAATTCCGCTGGAACAACCGGTAACCAGAACACTCCTGGAATTCATGCCAACCCTCAATTTTTTCACCTATCATACTCATGTCATACCCGTGGCCACCTGCAAAGACATTCTTGCTTGGCCCAAGGAAAATTCCTGCATCAGGGAATCATTGATATAATGAATATGGCTCTTTTCGCAAACCGTGTTGGTGGCTCACGTAGTGAGCCACCTGTAGTGGATACTGGATGTTATGGCGCGGTTGCGTCGAATCA
>PFJY01000033.1 GCA_002784065.1 Hydrogenophilales bacterium CG_4_10_14_3_um_filter_58_23
TAATGTAAATTGTGGCGTTTCTCGGTA
The DNA here is from genome assembly GCA_002784065.1 of Hydrogenophilales bacterium CG_4_10_14_3_um_filter_58_23. Taxonomy (GTDB): domain Bacteria; phylum Pseudomonadota; class Gammaproteobacteria; order Burkholderiales; family Sulfuricellaceae; genus Sulfuricella. Next base: position 28 of record PFJY01000033.1, read on the forward strand.
TACCAAGCAGCCGTTCAGAAATGTCTATGAAAGCGGGTGAAGTCCATATTTGCTAAAGAAAAACAGTCAAAACCTGTAGAATTACCGCGTTGAAATCTCTGAGCCGCTCCAATGACTACAACGGAAAACCAGATCGAAAACGATCTCATCGCAAAGCTGTCCGAGCTCAAATACACGCATCGCCCCGATATTCGTGACCGACAATCACTGGAGAAGAATTTTCGGGAGCAATTTCAAACCCTCAACCGGGTGCATCTGACCGAAACCGAATTTGCCCGTCTGCTGGAGGTGATCGTTACCCCCGATGTCTTTGCCGCTGCCCGGCACCTGCGCGAGCGCAATAGCTTTGAGCGCGACGACGGCACGCCGCTGTTTTACACCCTGGTCAATATCAAAGACTGGTGCAAGAACACCTTTGAAGTCATCAATCAGTTACGCATCAACACCGACAATAGCCACCACCGCTACGACGTGATACTGCTGATCAACGGTGTGCCGGTGGTGCAGATCGAGCTGAAAACCCTGGCCATCAGTCCGCGCAAGGCCATGCAGCAGATCGTCGATTACAAAAACGACCCCGGCAACGGCTACAGCAAAACGCTGCTGTGTTTCCTGCAACTGTTCATCGTCAGCAACCGCAGCGATACCTGGTACTTTGCCAACAACAACAGTCGCCACTTCAGCTTCAACGCCGACGAGCGCTTTCTGCCGCTCTACCAATTCGCCAGCGAGGACAACAAGAAAATCACCCGTCTGGACAGCTTCGCCGAGAAGTTTCTGGCCAAATGCACGCTGGGCGAAATGATCAGCCGCTACATGGTGCTGGTGGCCAGCGAACAAAAGCTGATGATGATGCGGCCTTATCAAATTTATGCCGTCAAGGCGATTGTCGATTGCATCCACCAGAACTGCGGCAACGGCTATATCTGGCACACCACCGGCAGCGGCAAAACGCTCACCTCCTTCAAAGCGTCCACCCTGCTCAAGGACAACCCCGATATTGAAAAATGCCTGTTCGTGGTGGATCGCAAAGACCTCGACCGGCAGACGCGGGAGGAATTCAACAGGTTTCAGGAAGGCTGCGTTGAACACAACACCAATACCGAAGCCCTTGTGCAGCGGATGCTTTCCGACGATTACGCCGATAAGGTGATCGTCGCTACCATCCAGAAACTCGGCCTTGCTTTAGATGGCAACAATAAAAACAACTACAAGGAACGGCTGGAACCCCTGCGCGACAAGCGCATCGTGTTCATCTTTGACGAATGCCACCGCTCGCAATTCGGCGAGAACCACAAGGCCATCAAGGAATTTTTTCCCAACGCCCAGTTGTTCGGTTTTACCGGCACGCCGATCTTCGAGCAAAACGCCAATTATCAACAAATCGAGGGCGAGCAGGCGACCTACAAAACCACGGAAGACATCTTCCAGAAGCAACTGCACGCCTACACCATCACCCACGCCATCGAGGATCGCAACGTCCTGCGTTTCCATGTTGACTATTACAAGCCGGAGCAACCACCCCGCCCCTTCGGGGCACCCCTCCAAGGGAGGGGAATCGGCGAGCCGCTGGCCAAAAAAGCCATCGTCGAAGCCATACTGGAAAAACACCCCGCCGCCACCGCCGGGCGCAAGTTCAACGCCATCCTCGCCACGGCTTCCATCAACGATGCCATTGCCTATCACGAGCTGTTCAAGACCATTCAGGCGGGAAAGCAGGCCAAAGAACCCGACTTCCAGCCGCTGAACATCGCCTGCGTGTTTTCCCCGCCCGCCGAAGGCAACAAGGACGTGCAGCAGATTCAGGAAGACCTGCCACAAGAAAAGGCTGACAACGAGCAAGCCCCCGACGAAAAGAAGGCGGCGCTCAAAGCCATCATTGCCGACTACAACACCCGCTACGGCAGCAACCATAGCATCAACGAATTCGACCTCTACTATCAGGATGTGCAAAAACGCATCAAGGATCAGCAATACCCCAACCAAGACCTGCCCCACACCCAGAAGATCGACCTGGTGATCGTGGTGGACATGCTGCTCACCGGCTTCGATTCCAAATTCCTGAACACCCTGTATGTGGACAAGAACCTTAAGTATCACGGCCTGATTCAGGCGTTCTCACGCACCAACCGCGTGCTGAACGACACCAAGCCCTATGGCAACATTCTCGACTTCCGCCAGCAACAGGAGGCGGTTGACGCAGCGATTACCTTATTTTCTGGCGAGCAAAGCGACCGCGCCAAAGAAATCTGGCTGGTGGACAAAGCGCCGGTGGTCATCGTCAAGCTGGAAACCGCCGTTAAAAAGTTGGGCGAATTCATGCAGTCGCAGGGGCTGGACAGCACCCCGCAAGCCGTGCCCAACCTCAAGGGCGATGCCGCGCGCGGCCAGTTCATCAACCTGTTCAAGGAAGTGCAGCGCCTCAAGACCCAGCTCGATCAATACACCGACTTAACGCCGGATAACGCCGCCAGCATCGAGCAGGTGATTCCCCTTGAGCAGTTGCAGGGCTTCCGGGGTGTGTATCTGGAAACCGCCCAGCGCCTGAAAGCCCAGCAGGACAAAGGCGGCGATGCTGCCGCACCAGAAGTACAGCAACTGGATTTTGAATTCGTGCTGTTTGCCTCCGCCATCGTTGATTACGACTACATCATGACGCTGCTTGCCCGCTACTCACAGCAAACCCCCGGCAAGCAACAGATGAGCCGCGCCCAGCTCGTCGGCCTGATCCAGTCCGATGCCAAGTTCCTCGACGAACGCGACGACATCACCGCCTATATCGACACCCTGCAAGCAGGACAACTGCTGACTGAAATGGTCATTCGTCAGAATTACGCCAGCTACAAAGTGGAAAAAACCGCGCAAGAGCTGGCCGGGATCGCTGCAAAGCATGGGCTGCCAACCCCACCCTGCAAGCCTTTGTGGACGGCATCATGCAGCGCATGATCTTCGACGGCGAACAGTTGACCGACCTGCTCGCGCCGCTGGGGCTGAACTGGAAAACCAGAAGGCAAAAAGAACTGGCGCTGATGGACGACCTGATTCCGCTGCTGCATAAACTCGCCCAGGGGCGGGAGATTTCGGGGTTGGGTGCGTATGAGCAATAAGGCGGATGCAACGACGATGAAGCAAGCGATAAAACGCGAATTGAAGCCCAAGCTGCGCTTTCCTGAATTTCTGGATGCGGGGGAGTGGGAGAATGACCCGATGGGCGAGCTATATACGTTTAAAGGGACCAATTCTTTTTCAAGAGACAAGCTCAACTATGAGCGCGGCTCAGTAAAGAATATCCACTATGGCGATATTCACACAAATTTCGCTACCCTTTTTGATATTCGGAATGAAAAGGTTCCGTATATAAATCCGTCGGAATCTCTCGAAAACATTCGGCCTGATAATTACTGCGCCGAAGGAGATATGATTTTTGCGGACGCATCAGAAGATATTGAAGACATTGGCAAGAGCATTGAGTTGGTTCAGCTAAATGATGAACGGTTGCTTTCTGGGATGCACACAATTCTTGCCCGCCAAAAGGAAGACCATCTAATGGTTGGTTTTGGCGGGCATCTGTTTCGATCAATTAGGATTCGGCGTCATATTAAGAAAGAATCGCAAGGTACGAAGGTACTGGGAATATCTGCTGGAAGATTGTCAATAATTGAAATCTGCTATCCGCCTAATAAAGACGAACAACAAAAAATCGCCGATTGCCTTTCTTCCCTCGACGAACTCATCACCGCAGAAGCCCAACAGCTAGCCACGCTCAAGGCTCATAAAAAAGGGCTGATGCAGCAGCTTTTCCCGGCAAACCACCCCACCCCTTCGGGGCACCCCTCCAACGGAGGGGAAGCCCTGCCCAGGCTGCGCTTTCCTGAGTTTCGGGATGCGGGAGAGTGGGAGCCGAATTTAATTGGTGCAAAGACAACAAAAATCGGTAGCGGCATTACACCGACTGGCGGAGAAAAAACCTACAAGAATGAAGGCCGCCATTTCATCCGAAGTCAAAATATTGGATGGGGATGTTTAATCCTAGATGACGTGGCTTTTATTGACGAAGCCACACACTCAACATTTCCCGCCACAGAGATCAAGGAGGGAGATGTTTTCTTGAATATTACGGGTGCCTCAATTGGTCGCAGTACGGTTGCGGATTTCAGAGTGATAGGTGGCAATGTAAATCAGCATGTCTGCATTATTCGCGCCAAGAAATCAGAATTAACCCCATACTTTTTGAACCAATATTTGTTGTCTGAAATCGGACAAAGGCAAATTGACAGTTTTCAAGCTGGCGGCAATAGGCAAGGTCTTAATTACGCCCAAGTTCGATCTTTTTCTTTGCCTTTGCCATCAATAGAGGAGCAGCGGCAAGTTGCCAATTGTCTTTCTTCCATCGACGAACTCATCACCGCACAAACCCAAAAACTCGCCACCCTCAAAGCCCACAAAAAAGGGCTGATGCAGCAGCTATTCCCCTCCTGCGGAGGGGTGCCCCGAAGGGGTGGGGTGGTTCCCTCCTGCGGAGGGGTGGCAGGCGAAGCCTGACGGGGTGGTGTGCTATGCGTAAAACCAACCTCTACATGTCGCTCCCCTACAACCCGTCCTTAAAACAGCGCGCCAAGGAATTGCGTCGTGCCGGAAATTTATCGGAAGTGTTGCTGTGGAATCAAATCAAAAACAAACAATTTTTTGGCTTGGACTTTGATCGCCAAAAAATCATCGGCAACTATATCGTTGATTTTTATTGTGCTGAAAAATCAGTTGTTCTTGAAGTTGATGGTTCTAGCCATGATGACAAAGCCGATTACGATGCAAAGCGAGATGCCTTTCTGGGAAGTCTGAATTTGGTTGTGGTTCACATCATGGATAGGGATGTAAAAAATAATTTATCCGATGTTATGACTTTTTTGCGGAATCACACCGCGTTTACCACCCCACCCCTTCGGGGCACCCCTCCAGAGGAGGGGAATAACATGCAAAGCAGTGGAAGCTAAGCCATGGATAAACAGCTACAAACCTTGCAACACAATCTTGAAGCTGCCGTACAACGGGCGGACGCGCAAGGCATTGAGTTCTGGTTTGCCCGCGCCCTGCAAACCCACTTGGGTTATGCCCGCTGGGAGAATTTTCAAACCGCCATCAACCGCGCGATGGAATCCTGCGAGGCCACGGGGCATGCGGCTTCGGATCATTTTCGTGGCGTCACGAAAATGGTCGAACTGGGCAGGGGTGCGAGATGAAGAAGACTAGCCCTGCCGTATCCGTCCCACTGGGCCAAATGCTGATTTACCAGACCGAAGACGGTCGCCTGAAGGTGGAGGCTCGGCTGGAGAATGAAACCCTGTGGCTTACCCAGCAGCAGATGGCGGAATTGTTTCAGACCTCCCGCTCCAACGTGGTGGAGCACATTCAGCACATCTACGAAGAGGGCGAACTCGTCGAGACGGCAACCTGTCGGGAATTCCGACAGGTTCGCGCCGAGGGCGCGCGCCAAGTGGCGCGCGCCCAGCCGTTCTACAACCTGGACATGATTCTTTCCGTCGGCTATCGCGTCAAAAGTGCAGTGGCAACGCGCTTTCGGATCTGGGCGACGCAAACCCTGAGTGAATACATCATCAAAGGCTTTGTGCTGGATGATGAACGCCTGAAAAACCCCGATCAGCCCTTTGACTACTTTGAAGAGCTAACGCGGCGCATTCAGGACATTCGGACCTCGGAGCGCAGGTTCTACCAAAAAATCACCGACATCTACGCCACCAGCATTGATTACGACCCCACCCAGCCGCAGAGCATTACCTTTTTTCAAACGGTGCAAAACAAGATGCACTGGGCGATTACGGGACAAACGGCGGCGGAAATTAAATTACCTCCGGCAAAGCCGGAGGTTTATTGCTTGAGCGCCTCAAAGGCGCGGGTAACCCAGGAGCCGCCTGAAGGCGGCTAT
>PFJY01000132.1 GCA_002784065.1 Hydrogenophilales bacterium CG_4_10_14_3_um_filter_58_23
GCGCCGTCCAGGCGAATTCCCCCGACCACACCACCCGAGGACAAGTGCAGTAGATTTCCTTTAAGCCCGACGGACTCCTAGGATATTCTGCCAATTTTTTTACGGTTGAACGGCTGATGCCGTTCTGCGTGTCGGTTGGGCGGAAACGGAGCAATAGTTGATCTGGTTTCGGTGTAGTCGTCATGATGTTCTCGAAAACGGTACCGGTTCGGGTTATCCGTTGGGGGGCGCGCCCCAACCACCCGATCACCAGAATACCTTCAGCCCGAATTTTTTATATTCAGAAATACCGGAATCTTTTGAAATCAGCACGAGCGGCTGTTGAATTGCTTGCCAGATGATCATCCGGTCGAACGGGTCTTTATGTTTCACCTTGGGCAGACGATGGAAAGAAGCCGTTTCCTGCGCCGTCGGCTGTATAACCTCGATCAGCATTTGCGCCGCGATGCCGGGCATATCGTCCGGGTTGCAGTTCACCAGATCAATCTTGCCCAAAGCGAACTTGAGGGAGATTTCCCAAAACGAAACGGTGCTCAGGCAAACCCGGTTTTCGGCCGAGCGGATTTCCTTTCTTGCCTTCGCGCTCAACTTGCCCGGATCAAAAGCCGCCCACAGGAACGCGTGTGTGTCGAGCAGGCAATTCATGCGCCCAGCATCTCATTATCATCCAACGCAAAGTCATCATGGATAACGCAACGCGCGTGTCCCTTCATCACCCCCATGGGGCGTTCGGCTTGCGGCTTGACCTGGCTGTAGGGAACAATGGCCGCGATTTTTTCTTTTTTCTTGCCGTAGCTGATCGCCACCGGCTCGCCGCTTTTGATCATCTGCCCCAACACCTCCGAAAATTGCGCCTTCAATTCACCCACGGTCATCGTCTTCATGGTTGCTTCCTCAATATTTGACGGGGAAAGATTGCCATTTTCGTGTCAAGTTGTCAAGAAAATAAAGTGGGTTGAAGCACGAGCACCAACAAACATGCGAGAACTGCAACGACCAACACGATCCTCAATAATCCGGCCAAAATCTTGAACACCACATAAGCTGCCAGCAGCGCGAACGCAAGCAAGATGATCTGCTCGATGGTGGAAAGTCCAGTCAGCACGACGGCAAGCCCTTAAAGCACATCATTGGAATTAGACAGCGTCGCGAGGAGGCATGCCGTTTTGACACAGATTCAGCTCAAAGATCATTATGAAGTCTGTCTTGGTGCCTTGCTTGGTCGGCGTATTCGGCTGGGTAAGTTTCACCGCAAGCCGGCCGCATCCCTCTTCTTTATATCGCTTGATCGTTGTCACTTCGCCGCGCAACGGGTCGTATGAGCCGGTGGCTTCATGGATTTTGTCGGCCTCTTTGCCTTCTACTATTCCTCCGGCCACACCGGCAGGAGAATTGAGTGCTTTCATCATCAGCGCCTTGACTGTATAGCTTTCTGAAGCCTGGGCGGAACCTGCGGCCAGAAGTATTGTTGCCGCAAACAAACATCGTTTTACGCAATAGGCGGATATGCCGTTCAAGGATATGGTCATCATTGCTTACCTGTCGTGTAGTAGTTGTTGAGCTTTCTCAGGATTGCTGCATTTACGTCTGTCCCGATAGGGCTCGTTCCGGATGCCGGGGATGCCGGCAACTCAAGGTTTGCCATGATTTCGGCGGTGAATTCTCCCAAATCGATGGCCGCAAAATTCAGCCTCCCGAATTCATCCATGGTCAGTCCGGTGCAGTCGGAGATGGCTTTGCCAAGCTGACCCACAGCCGCTGTATTGATGATTTTTGCGAGCTTGGAGTTGAAGCAGCAAAATCTTTTGGTGATCGATGTGCAGAAGTATCCATTGCATGTTGCGCTGTATTGGCGACACAGGCCCGCTCCCTGCTTCATCGCCAGCACTTTCTCGGCTTCCTCGCATGAAGAAAGATCGATTATGACCATTATGGCCACAGCAACAGCGAGCGAAGTGGGATCGAACGCAAAAGAAAAACTGCTTGCTGCTGTTGCGGTGCCCGCCGTATATGTCATGGAAAGTCCGTATGCCGAAACAGAGTAAGCGCTGGATGCTGCGGCTGCTCCGGCCGCCGATGCCGCACTCATCCCCACCTTCGCCGCAGCTGCCATAGCCGCGCCACCGCGATACGCGTTGTATGCGGTGGACAGGGCGTCGTACATGTACGCGCTACCGACAATAACACTTTGCACGCTATACGTCGTCAGTAAAAGTCTGCCTCCAACTTGTTTGTTTCTGATCGCCCCCCCTTTAGGGTCGCAGCATTTGCCCAAACTATTGTGAACGCAGCTCCCGTCCTCCCCGCTGAACAGCCGCTGGCCGGGATCCAAATACGCCATGCCCTGCCTTGATACCTCCTGTGCCGAGACAGCAAGGGCAAGGTCTGTATCAGGGTCATGCCCTGAATTAAAGCAATTCCCGCCCGTGCAATACTGTTGGGCACCGCAATCCAAAACGGTGGACGCAGGACCCGCCGCAGGGCAGCCATAGGACTTTTCATAGAGATTGCAATTGGCCGCCGTTCCACCGCTCGGACTCACGCAAACGGAAGTGCTTAAAGTGCATCCCTGGCTTTGTAGTGCCGCGCAGTTCGATTGTTGCGATATGCAGGTGTATGAACGCGCACCATTGACGATTTCTGCGAGCGCGCAAGTGGGGTTGTCAGTCGCCGAGGCGCATTGCGTAGCCGATGTGGGGTCTGACGCAACCGTGTAGGAGCTGTCCAGTACCATCGTGTTGCTTCGTGCTGCCGTACTCGCGCCACATTGATATGTGTTCGTCCACTTCAGACAAGAGCCGGGGGTAGCCCCGGGTGTTGAGCAGACGGAATCGACCTGCTTGCATCCTGGTGTAGAGCCAATGGCAAAGCAGTAATCAACCGGGTTTTGCGCCAAACAATTGTAGGTGTCGGTGTACTTCCAGCATGTCGCATTGACGGCAGGATCGGTAAGGTAGACCTTCACCCCGCTGATTGTTTTATAGGGATCGGCATCGGCGCAGACAGTGCCAGTCTTGACGCATGACAAGGCAAAAGACTCGCCAGAGATTAGCAGCAGAAGCGATACAAGGATCGAGCGAATCATGGTGCGGCTGCCTCCAGTGTCACGCAACCGTTGATCCACGAGGAGGAGATGTCATTTCGCACACCAGCCGTACCAGAGGGAACTGCGGTGGCGGTGACGGTAACGACGATAGCTGTCCGGGCACCGCCAATGATGACGCGAGGGTTGCTGATCGTCACTGTGTTGGTTGCGCCGTTATATGACACGGTGATTGTTTCCCACCAATGCCCGTCATAAGTCCTGGCCATATTCTGCGTGACCGGCCCGGCATCCTTGCCGGGTATAAAATTCAGCGTTATTGGGTAGTAATCAGAATTACATGAGTATGCGTGGCACTGCCTACCGGCAGAGATTGTCACAGTAACATTCGCGACCACGTCTCCGCTGCAACCGAATATCACATCAAAATACGGGCGCGAAACAGTATTGGTGAGACGTACATATGACCCCAGCCCTGTTGCGCTGCCCGATATCGAGCAATAATTCACAGCGGTCACGGTAGCTGTCAACGTCCTGTCACACGCCTGCGTCTGATAAGTGTCAACCGTCTTGGCGCACTGATAATTGGTGAACTCATCCGCCAGCACCACGCGACCAACCGTGCATTGCTGATTGGCAGTCCCCATGAACTCGCTGCAAATCTTCGTGGTTGGCGGGGGTTCGACTGTCTTATTCACGCACCCGGTAAATGTGCCTGCAGCATTGGGGTCGGCAATGCCCAAAGAGGATGTCGCCAACGCGGGTGCGTTTGCAACGATAGCCCTGGAAGCGGCGAACAGGCTTGGTGGAACGCTAATCACGGGACGAGCCGATTTGCTGCTCATCATCCAATTGATTGCATCGCAGTTTTGTTGCAGAAACGGGTCTGGATTGGCGTTACCGTTTTGGCAGTCGGATATTTTGGATTGACCGGCAGAGATCGTGTTGCCATCGCCGTTCTTGAAAAGCGAACTCTCCGGTGCAGTGCCGCTGGAATTGTAGTAGGTCGGATTGAATTGGTTGATCGTAGCAGACACCCCACCACCGGACACCGTAGCCGCTGCTCCCGCCTGAGCGCTTGCCGCCAAAGCCTGAGCATCTTCAAAAGCCTGTTGTGCCGGAGTAACAGCTATCGAGACCGAAGACACCGCACACAAAAAGATTCCCGCCAACCACCGATCCCCACTCATTGAATACCTCCCCCGATTCTGCGGTTAAACGCCTGTGCCGCCTGCGCAAATTGAGGCGACGTTCTCTCGATCAAATCCAGCGCATAGTCCTGGCCAACATCACCCGTCACCTTCACGAATCGGGCGGCCTGCGCGCACCCGCCGGTCATTTGTTCGCCGGCATTGGGTTGTGCGATCACCAGCGCCGGAACCCGGGTGACTTTGAATTGAGTAAAGGCAGGAGGATTGACGCTGACCTCAACACGACGCTCGCCGATTAACCTGGCAACATGCTTCGACATCTCCATCATCTTGTCGCCCTTGAAGCCACGGAAGACGATGTGTGCACCGGTCTTTTCTGACTGAACCACGATGCGTTCAAGGCTCTCTGGCGGCATCGAAAACGACACGAACACCATCAGATCGTGCGTGGCGGCATTGATTGGCAATACAGGCGGCTTGCCGAACTGATGCGCCAGATCTGACGGCGAGGCGGTCACGGCGGGTTGTGGAAAGTTTTCCAGCCTGGGCACATCCGGGCGGCGCTGGCGCTCAAACTGTTGGCTCACCTCTTTCAGGATGCGATTCGATCTCTCCATATCTGTTTCCGCAACTGCATACGGCATCAGTGAGGCCAGCACCGTGAAGAGCAGGGCGCGGTGTGCGGGGTTGTGGCTCATCAAAACGTCCCCTGACAACAGCTACGTTTGCGGAAAATCATGTAGGCAAAGTCTTCACCTGCACCGGGTATTTCCTTGCCCGCTCCCCAAAGGATTGTTGACCGGCCCAGCGGCTGGCAGCATTTCCCGTCAATCTTGTTTTGCGCCACCGGAAAGTGCATCTGGTATTTGTAGTTGGTCTTGTCCATCAACATTTGAGGGTAGTACCCGCACAGACCGGCATCACCGGAAGCAGCCCACATCAAGCCTTCGCGGTGCATCTTGGCGATGAGGCGCGACACAATCAGACTCGATGCCTGCACGCCGCCGATATGGGCGGACACATTGCCATTAAGCGGGTACATCGGTCCCTGACAACCGGCGCACCAGAAAAGCTCGTTTCTTCCGAATCCAATGGTGGAAGCAACACAGTCCACGCCACAGGCGAGTTTTGACACCAGGTTGCCGAACAGGAATGAATCGGGATTGAGGATGGCGGTCAGTTCGTCATCATTCCAAAGCGGATCGAATTCGGTCATATATACAAGATCGAACACATTTTGCTCAAGGCACGGGCTATCCAGCACCGCGCCTATCAACACCATCACCGGATCGATGTACCAGTGCGCTTGATAGAACGAACTGGTACCCGTGTGGTCTTTCTTCGTTTGAGCGCCGTGGGGGGCATTGAAGCCGGGATCGAGTTCAACCCCGCCCATCGCGCTCAAGCAGAATGGCTTGCGCACCACATCGACGTGACGCACAGGTTCCCAAAAGCTGAATTTCACCCCAAAGTTAAGGCCGCACACACAAACGGGAGATCCGCCCACATTGGGCGTGTCCTCCTGCCCGGTCGAGACGGAGACGGAGATGGCACCTCCGCCAAATATCATTGGAAACGCGCAACTCCAACAGATGTCGGTGACCAGATTGGGAAACTTCCCCTGACAATCCAAAGACGCATTTGCATTCTGCGAGCACACCAGCAAAGCCAGCGCGCCAAGCAACGCTCTAGCCTGAACTTTGCATAAATTTTCAGCTGTGTGATTTTCAAAAGTGTAGTGCCATTTTTTTGATTTTCAGGCGAAGTTCCCC
>PFJY01000026.1 GCA_002784065.1 Hydrogenophilales bacterium CG_4_10_14_3_um_filter_58_23
TCTATTGACCAAAAAAGCGGCGAAATATGGACCGCTCAGGCGGATTTGCAGCCGATTCATCATGAATCCGACAGGCTCTATCGCTCGCTGATCGTGATGGATGCGCCGCCCGAGCACGAGGATTGCCGGCCTTTCATCCATGTGGCGGAGTTGTTCCGGGATGCGGGTGTCAATGTGCCGCACATACTGGCGCAGGACTTGGAGCAGGGTTTTCTGTTGCTGACCGACCTGGGAGGCGTCACTTATCTGGATGCGCTGAACGAGGACGGGGTCGCGGCGGATTCTTTATATGCCGCTGCCACCGGAGCGCTGATCGACATTCAGCTTGCCAGTCGCCCAGATGTGCTGCCGGATTACGACGAAGCCCTGTTGCTGCGCGAAATGCGGTTGTTCCCGGATTGGACTGTAAGCAAGCACTTGCAAATGAAACTCTCCGGCGCCCAAGCGGAAGCGCTGGACGGGGTTTTCGCCCTGATCCTGCGCAATAACCTGGCGCAACCCAAGGTCTTCGTGCACCGTGACTACCATTCCCGCAACCTGATGGCGAGCGGCGACGAGCCAGGTATCCTGGATTTTCAGGATGCGGTGTACGGACCGATCACTTACGACCTGGTTTCCCTGTTCAAGGATGCCTATATCCACTGGGAGGAAGAACGGGTGCTGGACTGGACGATCCGCTACTGGGAACGGGCGAAGAAAGCCGGTCTGCCGGTGTCGCGCGACTTTGCCGAGTTTTACCGCGATTTCGAATGGATGGGCGCGCAGCGCCACATCAAAGTGCTGGGCATATTCGCCCGGCTCTGCTATCGCGACGGCAAGGAAAACTATCTGAAAGACATGCCGTTGGTAATGGCTTACTTGCGCAAGGTCTGCGAGCGCTACCGCGAACTGCATCCGCTGCTGAAGCTGCTGGATGAGCTGGAAAACAAACCTGTTCAGGTAGGCTATTCGTTTTGAAAGCGATGATCCTCGCTGCCGGGCGCGGCGAGCGCATGCGGCCGCTCACCGACGTCACGCCGAAACCTTTGCTGAAAGCGGGCGGCAAGCCGCTGATCGTGTGGCACATCGAAAGGCTGGCGCGGGCCGGGTTCACCGAGCTGGTCGTCAATCACGCCCACCTCGGCGAAAAGATCGAGGCGGTACTGGGGAACGGCAGTCGCTTCGGGGTGAGCATTCGCTATTCTCACGAGATTGAAGCGCTGGAGACCGCCGGGGGTATCGCCAACGCCATGCCGCTGTTGGGGCCGGAACCCTTCCTGGTGGTCAACGGCGATATTTTCTGCGACTATGATTTCACTGCCCTGCCGCGCGAACTGGGTGAACTCTCAGCTTGGCTGGTGCTGGTGGACAATCCCGATCACCATCCCGACGGGGATTTTGCGTTGAGGAACGGCAAGGTGCTGAATGGGGGTGAGCACAAACTGACTTTCAGCGGCATAGGGATCTACCGTCCCGAACTATTTGCGGCTATTGCCCGTGGGACGAAAGCCAGTCTTGCTCCGCTGCTGCGCGAACAGATGACTGCAGGACGGGTCGGCGGCGAACATCATTGCGGCTTGTGGCTGGATGTCGGCACGCCGCAGCGGTTGAGGGAACTGGATCAGATGCTACAAAACACAAGCATGTAGGAGCGACCTCCAGGTCGCGAATTCGGTGGTTCGCGAGCCTTCCGGTCGCTCCTACATCACGCAAATTCAACGTGGCTAAATATTTCAATGATTGAACTCAGCACATATCAGCAGCGCCGCCTCCGGCTGGCCGAACAGATGCAGGGCGGCGTGGCGGTGATTCCCACTGCGCCTGAACGCCCGCGTAACCGCGACAGCGTTTACCCTTACCGGTTCGACAGCTACTTCCACTACCTGACCGGCTTTGGTGAACCCGAGGCGGCGCTGGTTCTGGTCGCCGGGGCGGCGCCCAAAAGCATCCTGTTCTGCCGGGAGAAAAACCCCGAGCGCGAGGTATGGGACGGCTTTCGTTATGGACCGGCGGCGGCGCGCGAAGAATTCGGCTTCGACGAAGCCTATCCGATCACCGAGCTCGACGCGATGATGCCCAAGCTGCTTGCCGATCAGCCCAGTCTTTATTTTCACCTGGGGGCCGACAGCGACTGGGACGCGCGGGCGGTGGGCTGGCTCAACGCGGTGCGGGCCGAGGTACGTAACGGCATTGCCGCACCTTCCGCAATCCGGGACGTGCGCGTGCTGCTGGACGAAATGCGGCTGATCAAAAGCACTGAAGAAATCGCCGCCCTACGCCGTGCCGCCGAAATTTCCACCGCCGCGCATCGCCGCGCCATGCAGCAGGTTAGACCGGGGCGGCACGAATACGAAATCGAGGCGGAACTGCTGCACGAATTTCGCCGTATGGGCGCGCAGGCACCCGCCTATTCCTCCATTGTGGCAGGCGGCGCCAATGCCTGTGTGCTGCATTATGTCGACAACGGCGCAGTGCTCAGGGATGGCGACCTGCTGCTGATCGACGCGGCCTGCGAGCTGGATGGCTACGCCGCCGACATCACCCGCACCTTTCCGGTCAACGGGCGCTACAGCGCCGCGCAGAAAGACGTGTACGAAATCGTGCTGGCCGCACAGGCGGCGGCAATCAATGCGGTCAAAATTGGCGCCAGCTGGGACGATCCGCACCAGGCCGCCCTCAAGGTGCTGGCGCAGGGCATGATCGGCCTTGGCCTGTGTACGGGAAGCATGGACGGGGTGCTGGAATCCGGCGACTACAAGCGCTTCTACATGCACAAGACCGGCCACTGGCTGGGGATGGATGTGCATGACGTGGGCGACTACAAGCGTGGCGGACAGTGGCGCAAGCTGGAAGCGGGCATGGTGCTGACCGTCGAACCCGGCTGCTACATCCGGCCCGGCGAGGGCGTGCCGGAGTCTCTGTGGAATATCGGCATCCGCATCGAGGACGACGTGCTGGTGACGGCCCAGGGTTGCGAAGTGCTGACCCTGGCGGCGCCGAAAACGGTCGCCGAAGTTGAGGCGGTCATGGAGGAAGCAATATGAGCGTTATTGTAGGAGCGGGCTTGCCCGCGATTTGGCGTCGGCTTATCGCGGGCAAGCCCGCTCCTACCCTCCTGGGAGCGCTGGCATGAACGACGAATTCGACATCATTATCGTCGGTGCCGGCCTGGTCGGCGCATCCTTTGCCCTGGCGATGAAGGACAGCGGGCTGAAGCTGGCGCTGGTGGAAAGCGTGGCGCCGACCGCGCCGGCGCCGGAGTGGATCAGCCGGGTTTTCGCCATCAGTCCGGGCAGCATCGAATTCCTCGGCGAGAGCGGGGTCTGGCAACAATTCGATGCCGCCCGCATTGCCCCGGTGCGGGGCATGCACATTCACGGCGACGACGGCAAGCTTAGTCTTGCGTTCGATGCCCATCAATCCGGACTGGCTGAACTGGCGGTGATTGCGGAAGTGCGCCAGATGCAGCACAGCCTGTGGCAGGCGCTGCAGCGGCAGGAAAACTTGGCGTTGTTCTGCCCGGCACGCTGCGCCAGCCTCAGGCTGCAGGAAGAGATCGCCGTGCTGCGCCTGGAGGACGACCGCGAATTGCGCGCACCGCTGATTGTCGGCGCGGATGGGCGCGATTCCTGGGTGCGTTCGCAGGCCGGAATGGATGCCGAACCTGCACCCTACCGTCAGATGGGGGTGATCGCCAATTTTGAAACCGAACTGCCCCACGGTGATGCCGCCTGGGAATGGTTTCGCGTCGATGGCGTGCTGGCCTTCCTGCCTTTGCCGGGCAAGCGCATTTCGATCGTCTGGACGGCGTTCGATGAGCGTGCCGCCGAGCTGATGGCGCTGCCGCCGGATGAATTCTGCCGCCAGGTGCAGGAGGCGAGCCACAGCGCTCTGGGCGAATTGAAGTTGCTCGGCAAGCCGACCGCTTTTCCGCTACGCTTGCTGCACCTGGAGCACCTGGTCAAATCCAGGGTGGCGCTGATCGGCGACGCCGCCCACAACGTCCACCCGCTCGCCGGGCAAGGCGTCAACCTGGGGTTCCAGGATGCACGGGAGCTGGCAAAAGTGCTGAAGGATCGTGGCCCTCAGCCGGATTGTGGCGATTTTTTCCTGCTGCGCCGCTATGAGCGGGCGCGCAAGGCTGATATTCTGGCGATGCAGCTGGTTACCGACGGGCTGCAAAAGTTGTTCAACAATCGCAACCCGGCGCTGAAGCTGGCGCGCAACCTGGGCCTTTCCCTTGTCGGCAGCCTGCCCTGGCTGAAAAATGGCCTGGCGCAACATGCGGTGGGACGGCATCTTATACAATCCCGCACGAGTCTGTTTTCGGGCTCGTAGCGGGTTGGAATCCCCTTGCGGGACAACTAATTTAATTTTTTTACCCCTGAAGGAAATCGTAATGCGTTCAAAATTTTTGGTTTGCCTGTTGTCGGGATTTTTCTTTGCCGGCGCGGCGCTGGCCGATACCCAGCCAGGCACAGATGAAGTGGCGTTGAAAGCGGCCATCCACAAGAAGTTTCCCGAGATCAAGCTCGATAGCCTGAAAAAAACCCAATATGGTGGCCTGTACGAGGCCGTCATGGAGGGAAGCCAGGTTTTCTACACCGACAAAAATGTCGAATTCATCCTTGTCGGCAACCTGATCGACGCCAAGACCCAGCGTAACGTGACCGAAGAACGGATCCGCGACCTGATGCGGGTGAAATTCGATACGCTGCCGCTCGATTTGGCGATCAAGCAGGTGAAAGGGAATGGCAAGCGCAAAATGGCGGTATTCTCCGACCCGGATTGCCCGTATTGCAGGAAGCTCGAAGCAGAACTGGAAAAGGTCACCGATGTAACGATCTACACTTTCCTCTTTCCGATCGCCAGCCTTCATCCCCAGGCGGGAGACAAGGCCAGGGCGGTATGGTGTGCGCCTGATCGCGTCAAGGCGTGGGAGGACCTGATTAAGAAGGGGATCGTGCCGCAGACGAGCACCAAGTGTGACAACCCAGTGGCTAAACTCAACGAACTGGGCCTCAAACTCAAAGTCAACGGCACGCCCACGATCATCTTCGCCGACGGGATGCGCATTCCCGGTATGGTTCCAGCCGCCAATCTGGAAAAGCTGCTTAACGGGGAAAGGCCGCAGCGTTGAAAGAATTCTGGAACCAGCGCTATCGTGGCGAGACTTTCTTTTTCGGCACCGAGCCCAACGCTTTCCTGGCCTCGCAGTCGCACCTGTTCCAGCCTGACCAGAGCGTCCTCGCTGTGGCCGATGGCGAGGGGCGCAACGGCGTCTGGCTGGCCCGGCAGGGACTGGACGTAACGGCGGTGGATTTCTCTCCGGCGGCAGTGGAGAAGGCGCAACGGCTGGCGGAGCGGCACGGAGTTGCCGTGCATCATGAAACCAGCGACCTGTTTGCCTGGAACTGGGGTGAAAACCGTTTCGATGCCATTGTGGCGATTTTTATCCAGTTTGTTGGCCCGGAACAGCGCCATAACCTGAATGAACTGATGCTGCGCGCGCTCAAGCCGGGCGGCTTGCTGATCCTGCAAGGCTACCGGCCCAAGCAGCTGGAATACCATACCGGCGGACCTTCCCAAGTGGAGAACCTGTACACGGCAGAAACCCTGCGCGAGGAATTTTCCGCCATGGAAATTCTGCACCTCGCCGAACATGACAACGAGATTTGCGAGGGGGAGGGGCACTGCGGGTTGTCGGCACTGGTGGACTTGGTGGCGCGCAAAGGTTTGTAGGTCGGGTAACGGTTTTTGTTGCCCGACATTTTGCTGGTGTCGAGTTGAAATGTCGGGCATAAACAACATGCCCGACCTACTTTTTTGGTTCCGGCTTGTCCGGTTTAGGTCTATATTGAACTTGGATTTAAATGGGTATCCCCTTGACGCACGTTGCACCTGTGATCCGAAATACCGGGCGCGCTTCCAGAGCCG
>PFJY01000172.1 GCA_002784065.1 Hydrogenophilales bacterium CG_4_10_14_3_um_filter_58_23
GATTCGACGCAACCGCGCCATAACATCCAGTATCCACTACAGGTGGCTCACTACGTGAGCCACTAACACGGTTTGCGAAAAGAGCCAAAAGATTGGGAAAAATTCAGGCCCGGCGCGCGCTCAGGCGGCGTTCCCACAGATAATACATCAGCGGGATCACCACCAGAGTGAGCGCGGTGGAAGCAAAGGTGCCGAAGATCAGCGAAACCGCCAAACCACCGAACACCGGGTCGGTGATCATGATAGCCGATCCCAGGATAATGGCGAGCGCGGTCAGCAGGATGGGGCGGAAACGCACCGCACCGGCCTCGATCACCGCCTCTTCCAGCGCATAGCCCCGTTTGCGGTAATCGATGATGAAGTCGATCAGCAGCAACGAGTTGCGCACCACGATGCCGGCCAGGGCGATGACGCCGATCATGGAGGTGGCGGTAAATGCCTGCTGGGTAATCCAGTGGCCGGGGAACACCCCCACCAGTGTGAGCGGGATGGCGCCCATCACGATCAGCGGCATCATGAAGGACTTGTAATAACCCACCAGCACCAGGTAGATGAACACCAGCGCCACGATGAAGGCGGAGCCCAGGTCGCGGAACACGTCCAGCGTGAGCCGCATCTCGCCGCCCCACAGCAGGTGGTAGTTCATCACGTCGTCGGGTTGGGCCTCGGTGAAGCCGAGGTTGCCGGTCTTGAAGGCGACGCCGGGCGTCAGGGTCTTGCCTTCCAGCATCCTGTCCAGGGCCAGCACGGCATACACCGGGCTGGACTTGAGCAGTTCGCCCCCCACCATCACCACGGGATGCTGGTCGCGGCTATAGATGGGCTTGTCCTGGATGGCGGGCGCTATGCTGGCGATGGCCGACAGCGGCACCTGCTGTCCCATCATGTTATTGATGCGGATGGAGAGGATCTGCTGCGGCGTCTGGCGTTCGCTCCTGGGCAGGCGCACGGTGATATTGACCGGTTCGCGCGCATCGTCGACGTGCAGGGTGCCGATGGAAAATCCCGACACGTAGTCGTGCAGCAGCTTGGCCACCTGGCCCGGCGCCACGCCGGAGAGGATGGCCTTCTCCTTGTCCACTTTGATGTGGAAGGCATCCACGCTGGCAGTCACCGAATCGTCCACGTTGACCATGCCGTAGACCTGCCCGAACGCCTGGTTCACCCCTGCCGCTGCGGCGCGCAGCTTGCCATAGTCAGGCCCGTACAGCTCGGCCAGCACCTGCGACTGCACCGGCGGGCCGGGCGGAGTCTCGTAGAGCTTGATTTTGGCCGAAGGGTAAGCCTTGCGCACCGGCGTCAGAGCAGCATCGAAGGCATTCACGATTTCGTGCGATGATTCAGCGCGGTGGTGCTTGTTGGTCAAGTTGACGCGCAACTGGGCGAGATTGTCGCCGCGCTTCAGAACGTCGCCGCGCACCAGGGCGGCAAAATCCACCGGCGCGGTGATGCCGAGGAAGGTCTGGTACTCGGTGACGTGGGGCGTCCTCGCCAGCACCTCGCCGACGGCGCGCGCCACCTGGTCGGTTCCGGCCAGGGTGGTGCCAGCGGGCGTATCCACCTGCACCAGGAAGGTGTTGGTGTTGTCGTTGGGCAGCATCTTGAGCTCCACGCCCAGCGCGGAGAGCGGGCCGTTCATGCCGGAGGGACGAACAAATTGCCAGGCGGGCTGGATCATGGCCGCCACGAGCAGTCCCAGCACCACCAGGAACAGCAGGCGACGGCGTCCGGCATGGCGGATGAAGGGGGTGAGCACCGCCACGTAGGCGCGATGCAGGGGATCCCCGGGATCGGCCGCTTTTTCCTCCAGGGTGGGTAGCTCCGCAAGGGATTTTGCCGCTTTGCCGGCGAGCCAGCGGTTGGCCGCCCACGGCACCACCATGTAGGCGATAAACAGGGAAGCAACCATCGCCACCGGCACATTGAACGGTATCGGCCGCATGAACGGCCCCATCATGCCGGTGACGAAAGCCATCGGGATGAAGGCCAGGATCACCGCGACGGTGGCGATGTTGGTGGGGTTGCCGATCTCGTTGGTGGCCTCCACCAGCGCCTGCTTGAAATCCTTGCCGCCGCCGTGGTGCATGTGGCGGTGGATGTTCTCCACCACCACGATGGCGGCATCGACCAGGAGGCCAAGCGACAGAATCAGCGCGAACAGGGTGATGCGGTTGATGGTCTGGCCCGCGATCAGCCCCACCGTAAGCACCACGAACAAAATCAGCGGCACCGTCAGGGTGACGATGGCGGCCTCGCGCCAGCCGAGGAAGATCACCAGGATCACGACCACCGAGCCGATGGCGATGCCGAGATGTTCTACCAGGGTGTTGACGGCGTCATTGGCCTTGGCGCCATCGTCGCGGGTGACGGCCACCTCCACGCCCTGCGGGATGGCTTGGCGCTTCAGCGCATCCAGCTTGGCGAGCACGGTGGAGGCCACCACCACGGCATTGGTGCCGGCTTTCTTGGCGATGGCGATGGTCACCGCCGGCGCCTCGCCACGCAGACCGGGGTGCAGCGCCGCCGGGCCGTAGGCGAAGCGCGACAGCTCGTCGGTTTCCGCCGCGCCGTCCACGATGGCGGCCACCTCCTTGAGGAAGATCGGACGTCCCTGCGGCGCGCCGATGATGATGCTCCCCACCTCGCGCGCATCGCCGATGAAACCGGACAGCCGCAAGGGATGATTGCGGTTGCCATCGACCAGTTGGCCGATGGGCAGCGACACGTTGGCACCGGCGATCATCTTGTCCACTTGGTCCAGCGACAATCCGGCGGCGGCGAGTCTGGCGGGCGAGATACTGACATTGACGGCGCGCTGCGCGCCACCCACCAGTTGGGTGAAGGATACGCCGGGAACGTTGCGCAATTGCTCCAGCACCCGCGCAGCGACCTGCCGCAGCTCATCATCGTCCATCCGCGACGAGCTCAGGGTCAGCGTCATGATGGGCACATCGTCCACGTTGATCGGCTTGACCAGCGGCTGCATGGCGCCGGCAGGCATGCGATCCATGTTCTGCATCAGCTGGTTGTAGAGCTTGACCAGGCTTTTTTCCTGATCCTCGCCCACGTCGAACTGCACCGTCACCACGCCGTAATCGGCAACCGCATAGCCGAAGGTATGCTTGACGCCCGACTGGGCATTCATGATCGCCTCCAGCGGCTTGACCACCAGGTTGCTGATTTCCTCGGCGTTGGCGCCCGGCTTGGCGACGATGATGTTGGCGGCGGGCACCACGATCTGCGGGTTGTATTCGCGCGGGGTGACGAACAGCGCCATCATTCCGGCCAGCGTCACTGCCAGCATCAGCATGACGGTAATCTTCGACTCCAGGAAAAAACGGGCGATCCTGCCTGCGCTATTTAACGCGTCTCCATGCGCTTCCTCAGCCATTGCCGCCCCCCTGGCTCGCCACCTTGTCGCCGCTTTGCAGTGCGGTCGCGGATGAAGTCACCACCCGCTCGCCCGGATTGAGCCCGGCCTGGATTTCCACCATGCCGCCCGAGGTCTGGCCGGTGCGTACCATGCGATATTGCACTCGCGCCTCCGCGTCCGCCACGAATACGCCGGTGATACCGGCGCGCTCCAGAATCGCGCCGACGGGCACGCGCAGGCCTTCACGCGTGCCGAGCGGGAAGGCGACCTGCACGAAAGTGCCGCTGGAGAAGACCGCGCCCCGAGGCAGATCGATCTTGACCAGATGACTGTGGGTGACCGGATCAGCGGCGGGCACCCGGCTCGCCACCTTGCCGACGATTTCACCCTGCTGACCATCCTGCAGGATGGAAACTTCCTGACCCGGCGCAAGGCGGGCAAACACTTCCGCCGTGACGCTGGTCTGAACCTGCATGTGATCTTGGTTCTCCAGCACCAGCACCGGTCGGCCGGGCGCGGCGAGGTCGCCGGCATGGGCCATTTTCTGGGTGATGACGCCGGCAAAGGGCGCCGTCACTGTGGCATATTTCATCTGCGCGCCAGCGGTATCGGAAGCCGCGCGCGCTGCCGCCGCCTGCTGCTGGCTCACCTGGTACTGGAGCCTGATTTTGTCCCATTGCAGCTTGGGGACAGCCTCTTCCTTGTAGAGCGTGCCGAAGCGTTCATAATCGTTCCTGGCGTCGGCCAGCGCCGCCTCGGCCTGAAGCAGCCCGGCGCGGGCCATGTTCACTTGGCCCTGGATGTCGGCGGGATCCACCGTAAACAGGCGTTGTCCGGCGCTGACGGCTTGCCCTTCTCGCACGTTCAGCTCGCGGATGAAACCCATCAGGCGCGAAGCAATCTGCGCCTGCTGCTCGGCAACCACCGTGCCGGGCGAGGTCGAAACCACGGGCAGCACCGCCTTCTCGACCGTGATGAGCGTGGCTTTCACTATCGCGCCTGGATCGGCCTTCCGGCTATCCGGGGTCTTCTCGCCACAACCGGTGAGGGCGCCGAACGCAATTGATGCGACGAGTGCAAGCAAAACAGGGAATTTGAAATTCATCTCGATTTACTCCTCTTAACGAAACTCGCGAAGCGAGACTCTGTCCCCCTCTCCCGCTGCGGGAGAAGGCAGGGGTGAGGGAAATTTCATATCCGGTTCAAGCTTGCCCACCGCAAGCCGGAGGGCGGCTCGCTGTATGGCAAGATCGTAATTCGCCGCCACCCCGTCGGCGCGCGCCTTGTCGAGCTGGGCGCGCGCCGCGAGCAGCTCGGTAATGGTGGTCACGCCATTTTTGTAGCGCTTTTCGACCAGATTTAGCGCCTCTTCGGCATGGGTAACAACCAACGCGCGCACCGCCACGCGGCGCTCGGCCTCGATGGCCTTGCGACCGGCCTCATCGACCTGGAATTCCACTCCGCTTTCGGCCTGGCGCAGGCGTGCAGCCAGTTCGGATTTGCCCGCCGCCGCACGATCCACGGCGCCACGCGCCGCACCGCCATCGAACGCATTCCACGACAGCGTCCCGCCCAAGGTGTAGGAACTGGCATCCAAGCCGACATTCCTGTCATTCCAATCCTGTCGCGCCATCAAGCCAACCTGTGGATAGAGCCCGGCTTTGGCTACCTTCACGCCGGCTTCTGCGGCTTCGAGCTGGTGACGCAGGGCGTTGAGCCCGGGATTATCAGCCAGCGCCTGTTCGCGCAATGCGGAGGGCTTGCCGGGCAGAGGGGAAAGCGACACCCGCGCGCCGACATCCAGCGGTTGGGAAAGCGGCAATCCGAGCAGCATGTGAAGCTGGTCCAGCGCGGAGGCTTCAGCATTTCTCGCCAGTTCGAGCTGAACCCGCACGTCCTCGAGATGAATCTGGGCGGAAAGCCGGTCGCTTTTCACCACCACGCCCTGTCCGAGCAGGCTGGATATGGTCTTGACATAGGATTCCGCGGCAACTTCGCCCTGCTTCGCCACCCCGACATAGGCGCGCGCGGCATGGACGCCCTCGTAGGCCTGCAACACATGAAAGATGACCTGCTGGCGCGCCGCCTGGTCGCCCCGCTGCGCAGCCCGAATGAAGGACTGCGCCTGCTCGATGTAGCCTTCGATCATGCCGCCGGTGTAGAGCGGCAACTGCGCCTCGATGCGGGTATTGAAATTGTTCACAGCGGCAGGATGGTTAAGATTTTCCGGCGCGACCGCGAGCACGCCGGGATTGGCCGGATTAAACTCGCCAGCGCCGAAGTCGCCGAAAGTGGCGTTGCGCTGGGAGAGCTTGAGGCCAAAGGCATTCAGGGCATCGTTGCTGCGCACACCATTGAGGGAAACCGTCACCTTGGGTAAACGGCCTCCCCGCGCCTGTTGCAGGCCAGCCTCGGCCTGCTCCATCTGTGCCCGGCTAGCGAACAGGCCCGGATTCTGCCTGAGCGCAACATCCACGCACTGGTCGAAATTCAGGGTTTCGGCGGAAACGGGGTAAGCCAGCGCCAACGCCAGCAAACCCCACAGCACCCGGTGTCGGCAACCCTGCAAGCGCATCAGGCGCGATTTCATGCCATCCATCTCCTTCTGAATTGAATGCAAGTTCACCCGGAAGGGACAAACCTTATAACGGCAAGTTTAGTTTATGAGCCAGCAATGGCAAGTATCGCATATTAGAAAATAATAATATACCAATACACCGGCAATCCCTGCCCGGCGGAAAAAGCGCCTTGCTTGATGCAGGAGAGAGGCAAGAAGGGAAAGGGGGATGCGGGTACCGCCAAAAGCGGTACCCAACTATTTTGTGAAACCGCAAAAAACATCGCGCATCAGGCTGATCAGCTTCAGGGTGCGAGGGTCACCGACCCTGTAATACACGCGGTTGGCGTCCTTGCGTGTGCGCAGCACTCCTTTGTCGCGCAAAATCGCCAGATGTTGGGAAATATTGCTTTGGGAGGTGCCGACGCTTTCGACGATACCCTGCACACTGATCTCCCTATCCCCCAGCACGCACAATATCTTCAGGCGCAGCGGATGCGACATGGCCTTCATGGCGCGGGACGCCTGTTCGATGTGTTCTTCCTTATCGATCAATTCAACCGGATTAGATTCCATCTGCTCGCCTTCTTTAAGCACTCCCAGGGTACTGAGGTAGGTTAAAAAATTAAGTATAATGCGATTATTAGTAAAATATAATAAAATTATGTTACCAACCTGGTTGTTTCATAAAAATGGCTGCGTCCCTGTAGGAGCGGCCTTGGCCGCGATAAACTGCGGAGATACTGCCGGCGCTGGAATCGCGGCCAAGGCCGCTCCTACAATGGGATTGATCGAATTTATGAAACATCCGGGCTAAATTCCTTAAAACTTAAAACGAGCCAGAAAATTTCCGCATGAAGGTCACTCCCGTTTTACTCATTATTCTGGATGGATTCGGTTGCAGCGAAAGCCAGGATAACAATGCCATCGCCAGCGCGCACAAACCCAACTGGGATAAACTCTGGCAGACCTGCCCCCACACCACCATCAATGCGTCCGAAGCGTCGGTGGGATTGCCGGGCGGACAAATGGGCAACTCCGAGGTCGGCCACCTCAACATCGGCGCCGGCCGTGTCGTCTACCAGGAATTCACCCGCATCAATCGCGCCATCAGCAGCGGCCATTTCTTCGCCAATCCCGCCCTGACCCAGGCAGCGGAAACCGCGAGAAGCAACGGCAAGGCATTGCACATATTGGGATTGCTCTCCGATGGCGGCGTGCATAGCCACGAAACACACATCCACGCCATGCTCGAACTGGCCGCCCGCGCCGGGGTGGAGAAAATCTACCTGCACGCTTTCCTCGATGGTCGCGACACGCCGCCAAGAAGCGCGCAGCTCTATCTGCGCCGACTCCAGGAAAAGTGCGACCAGCTCAAGGTGGGGCAAATCGCCTCCATTATCGGCCGCTACTTCGTCATGGATCGCGACCAGCGCTGGCTGCGCGTCAAGGCCGGCTACGACCTGCTCACCCAGGGCAAGGCGGAATTTCAGGCGGAAAGTGCGGAAGCGGCTCTGGCGGCGGCCTACGCCCGCGACGAAAACGATGAGTTTGTCAAGGCCACAGCCATCGTCCCTCCCGGCACACAACCGGTGCGCATGGAGGACGGCGACGTGGTGGTATTCATGAACTTCCGCTCCGACCGCGCGCGCGAGATCACCCGCGCCTTCACCGAATCCGGCTTCGACTTGTTCGAGCGCGAACACGTGCCACAGCTCGCCGCTTATTGCACCCTCACCGAATACAGCAAGGATTTCAACGTGTCGGTGGCTTACCCGCCGGAGCAGATTCGCAACGGCTTTGGCGAATATATCTCGAACCTGGGCCTGAAGCAGTTGAGAATCGCAGAAACCGAGAAATATGCCCACGTCACCTTCTTCTTCGACGGCGGCGAGGAACGCGTCTACCCCGGCGAGGACCGCGTCCTGGTTCCTTCTCCGGACGTTCCCACCTACGATCTGAAGCCGGAAATGAGCGCCTTCGAGGTCACCGACAAGCTGGTGGTAGCCATTGAAAGCCGCCAGTTCGACGCCATTATCTGCAACTACGCCAACGCCGACATGGTTGGCCATACCGGCGTGATGCCTGCAACGATCAAAGCCATAGAAACGCTGGACCAGTGTTTGGGCAGAGTGGTCGAGGCCATGCAGCAGAGCGGGGGAGAAGTGCTGATTACCGCCGACCACGGCAACGCGGAAATGATGGCGGATGAAAACTCACATCAAGCGCATACTGCCCACACCCTAAACCGGGTGCCGTTCCTGTACGTCGGCCGCAAGGCGCGTCTGGCCGAAACCGGCGCGCTCGAGGATGTCGCCCCGACGCTGCTGAAAATCATGGGGCTGCAGCAGCCCGCAGAAATGACCGGCCGACCCCTGATCGAATTCGAATAATGACATCTGCCTGGCCCGCCCGATCAATTTTCCTTGCCGTTGGGCTGGCTTGTGCATTCATCACTCACGCCGCGCCGAAAGACGATCTCTCCGGCCTGCGCGACCGCATCAAGACCCTGCAAAAAAAGGTCGAAAGCGCAGAAGGCAAAAAGACCGACGCCACCGATGCGCTTAAACAATCCGAGCAAGCCATCAGCACGGCCAACCGGCGGCTGCGGGAACTGGCGCAGCAGCAGGAAAGCGTCGGCGCCACGCTGAGCCAGGTGCAGCGAGAAAGCCGCGACACCCGGGGCAAAATCGGCAAGCAGCAGACGCTGCTCGGCCAGTTGGTCTCCCACTACTACCTGCACGGCCAGCACGACCCCCTGAAAGTCCTGCTCAACCAGCAGGATCCCAACCAGCTTGCGCGCCAGCTGCACTATTACACTTACCTATCCCGCGCACGCGCTGCCTTGATCGAAAGCTTGCGCACCAACCTGGTACATTCCCGCAAGCTCGCCCAACTTTACCAGGAAAAAAGCGCCGAACTGGAGCAGGTAAAATCGGAGCAAACGCGTCAGAAATTTCAACTCGAAAAGGACAAGGGGGCGCGCAAAACAGTGCTGCTCCGCATCAACCAGAAAATAATTGGCCAGCGCCATGAAATCGGTCGCCTGCAGCGTGACGAAAGACGTTTGACGCAACTGATCGAACGCCTGGGCAAGCTGGCGAAACCAAAGAAAAAAAACAGCGCCTCCGTGTATAATCGCAGCCAGCCCACGCCCGAACCATCCGGCGGCGCGCTCTATCGACTCAAAGGCAAGCTTCATCTGCCGGTGCGCGGGGAACTTGTCAACCGCTTCGGCAGTCAACGGGAGGATGGCGGCGCAACATGGAAAGGTTGGTTCATCAAATCGGCGGCGGGGCAGGATGTCAAATGCATCGCCGATGGGCGGGTGGTATTTTCCGACTGGCTGCGCGGCTTCGGCAACATCATCATCGTCGACCATGGCGACGACTATATGAGCCTCTACGGCAACAATGAAACCCTCTACAAACAGATCGGCGAAACGGTTCAGGCTGGCGACGCGGTCGCCGCAGTGGGAAACAGCGGCGGAATTTCAGAAACCGGTTTATACTTCGAAATGCGGCATCGAAGCCGACCCTTCGACCCGCTGGGCTGGGTCAAACTGAACTAAATAGATTTTTGAGTGAAACGAGGATGAATGTAATGCGCGGCAAAAGGCAAAAAGCAAGCTTGATCTTTTTTGGCGCCGTCATCGGCGTGATGATCAGCCTCAATTTCTCCGCGGTGGCCAACAAGAAAGCCGATAGTCCGCTACCGGTCGATGACCTGCGCGCCTTCACCGAGGTCTTCGGCAAGATCAAAAGCGACTATGTCGAACCGGTGGAAGACAAAAAACTCATCACCGAAGCCATCAACGGCATGCTCTCCGGCCTCGACCCCCATTCCGCCTACCTTGACGCCGATGCGTTCAAGGATTTGCGAGTCGGCACTCAGGGTGAATTCGGCGGCCTCGGTATCGAGGTGGGCATGGAAGACGGCTTCGTCAAGGTGGTGTCGCCGATCGAGGATACACCGGCATTCCTGGCCGGCATAAAAAGCGGGGATCTGATCATCAAGCTGGATGAAACCCCGATCAAGGGACTGACCTTGAATGAAGCGGTCAAACGCATGCGCGGCAAACCCGGAACCAAAATCACTCTCACCGTGATCCGCAAGGGCGAAACCAAACCTCTGATCATCATCCTCACGCGCGCCGTGATCAAAATCCAGAGCGTAAAATCAAAACTGGTCGAACCGGACTATGGCTATATCCGTATCACCCAGTTCCAGGAGCATACTGGCGATAACATGGCCAAGGCACTGGATACGTTCTACAAGCAAAACAAGGCGCCGCTGAAGGGGCTGGTGCTGGACTTGCGCAACGATCCGGGCGGCCTGCTCAACGGCGCCGTCGCAGTTTCCGCCGCGTTCCTGCCGAAAGATGCGTTGGTGGTATATACCGATGGCCGCACCGAGGACGCCAAGATGAGGCTGACGGCAAACAAGGAAAACTATCTGCATAGCGCTTCGGAAGAGGATTACCTGAAAAATCTGCCCGCGGGCATTAAAACCGTGCCCATGGTGGTACTGGTCAACGGTGGCTCGGCCTCGGCCTCTGAAATCGTCGCTGGCGCCCTGCAGGACCACAAGCGCGCCATCATCATGGGCACGCAAACCTTTGGCAAGGGATCGGTGCAAACCGTCTTGCCGCTGGGCAACAACACCGCCATCAAGCTGACCACGTCGCGCTATTTCACGCCCAATGGACGCTCCATCCAGGCCAAGGGCATCAGCCCGGACATCGCCGTCGAAGAGGCTACGGTCAATGGAGTCGAAAAGCAGGGCGCTTTCAACCTGCGCGAGGCCGATTTGGAGCGTCATCTATCCAACGGCAACAAGGATGAGGAAGACAAGAAGCCCGAATCGCCGTCGATCAAGCTGCCCTCACCGCACAAACCTGCTCCCAAGGGTAAAGACGGCAAAACCGACAGCGATAAACTGGCTCCCGGCGAAATCGTGTCTAAAAACGACTATCAGCTGAATCAGGCGCTCAACCTGCTGAAGGGGTTAAATATCCTGCAGCGCAAGTGAGGCGGATGTAGGTCGGGCACGCTGTGCCCGACAAACCCAAGATCATTTGTTGGGCACGGGGTGCCCAACCTACGCCACTTGCTTCCTAAACTTAACTTATGGACGACAACCAGCTCCTGCGCTACAGCCGACACATCCTGCTGCCACAGATCGGCATTGAGGGTCAGGAAAAGCTGCTTGGCTCCCATGCCCTGATTATCGGCGCTGGCGGCCTGGGCTCCCCAGCCGCGCTCTACCTTGCCGCCAGCGGCGTCGGCAGGATCACGATCTGCGACGGAGACAGCGTGGATCTCACCAACCTGCAGCGCCAGATCGCCCACTTCACCCATTCCCTCGGCACCAACAAAGCGACATCGGCGCAGCGCACGCTCAAAGCCATCAACCCCGAAATCAACATTACGGCCATTCCGCAGCGCGTCGAAGGGGCTGAACTCAATTGCCTCATCGCCCAGTCCGACGTGGTGCTCGATGCCAGCGACAACTTCGCCACCCGCCATGCCGTCAACCGCGCCTGCGTCGCCCACGGCAAGCCGCTGATTTCCGGCGCGGCGATACGCTTCGACGGGCAGGTAGCGGTTTTTGATTTGCGCGCCCCCTCAAGCCCTTGCTACCACTGCCTGTTTCCTGAAGCGGGTGGAGAGGAAGGCGAGCGCTGTGCGGTAATGGGCGTGTTCGCGCCGCTGGTGGGGATCATCGGCTCGACCCAGGCGGCCGAAGCGTTGAAAATACTATGTGGCGCCGGCCAGTCGCTGAATGGCAGACTGCTGCTGCTTGATGGATTGCAGATGGAGTGGCGTTCGATCAGACTGAAAAAGGACCCGGCCTGCCCGGTGTGTGGCGAGTTAAAAAACTAGCCCGGATGTTTCATATGCCTTTAAATAGGAAATTCCCATGCCCCCATTCAGGAACACTGTTTCCACTTTTTGATCAAGTGGTTATATAACCCTATAAGCAAAATTTCCGGACACTATTGATGGTGATGGATATTATGTTAAATAATCTAATTTATTAAAGCAATTCTTTTCCAGCAGGTAAAATGCGCCTTCGATGAATTATTTGTCGCTTTACTGCTACCGGCTCAATACACTCCTAATAAACACCAGTAGTGTCCGGTTAAATTAAATTATGCAGGCTGCGAAGCCAATATTAAAGCCAGTTTTGAGCGATTTATGGGTGTCCACGATTTGAATTTCGGAATCAACATTTGCGATCCTTTCGGGTTTGATGAATCCGAGGTGAAGCATGAACGTGGGCAAGACGCTGTTTGCGCAAATCATGGAGTATGTGCCGTGGAAGACCTTTGGGCGCATCATCGACCGTCACGGTGGAGATGCGGGGGTACGCACCCTGGATTGTGCCGACTTGTTTCGCGTGATGGCCTTCTCGCAATTGACGTGGCGCGAGTCCTTGCGCGACATCGAGGTCTGCCTGACGGCCAACCAATCCAAGCTGTTTCACATGGGCTTGAGCGGGGTGCCCGCCCGATCCACGCTCTCGGATGCCTTGAACCAGCGAGACTGGCGCATCTATCACGCACTGGCCATGCGCCTGATCGTGCGAGCCCGCGACCTCTACGCCAAGGAACCGACAGGGCTGGAGCTCGATGCGACGATCTACGCCCTGGACTCGACCACTATCGACCTGTGCTTGAGCCTGTTCGACTGGGCGCCGTTTCGCAGCACCAAGGCGGCGGTCAAGATGCACACGCTGCTGGATTTGCGTGGGGCGATCCCCGCCTTCATTCACATCAGCGATGGCAAGATGGGCGACGTCAAGGCACTCGACATCTTGCCCGTCGAAGCGGGGGCTTTTTACGTGATGGATCGGGGTTATCTGGACTTCGGCAGACTCTTCAAGCTGCATCAGGCGGGCGCGTTCTTTGTGACCCGAGCCAAACGCGGCATGAACGCCCGTCGCGTGTACTCGGCCAAGACCGACCGAACCACGGGGGTGATCTGCGACCAAGCGGTTCGGCTCAACGGGTTTTACGTGTCCAAGGACTACCCCGAACATTTGCGGCGCATCCGATTCAAAGACCCCGAGTCGGGCAAGACGCTGGTGTTTCTGACCAACAACACAACGCTGCCGCCGTTGACCATTGCCGCGCTGTACAAGAGCCGCTGGCAGGTGGAGTTGTTTTTTAAATGGATCAAGCAGCACCTGCGCATCAAGCGCTTTCTGGCGACGAGCGAGAACGCGGTGAAGACACAAATCTGGTGCGCTGTGTCCACCTACGTGCTGATAGCCATCGTCAAAAAGGAGCTCCACCTCAATGCCTCGCTCTACACTTTGTTACAGATTTTGTCGGTCTCGATTTTCGAGAAAACCCTTATTTCATGCGCCTTGCAGCCCGACACCACCAGAACCATTGCACCACAGCCATGCAACCAAATGATTCTGTTTGGTTTTTAACCGGACACTAGTGAATAAACACCATGCAAAATAACCAGAAACCTACTGTCTCCAGTACCACGGATTTGCAACGTGAAGTTGCTGAATTGATGATCGAGTGTCTGAACCTCGAGGTCACGGCAGATCAAATCACCCCTGACGCTCCGTTGTATGGCGAGGGCTTGGGCCTGGACTCGATTGATGTGCTGGAAGTCGCGCTGACGGTCTCCAAGCGTTATGGTCTGCAACTGCGTACCGACAGCGCAGACAACCAGCACATTTTCAGCTCGCTGCGCAGCCTCTCCGACTATATCGCTTCACAGAGAACCCGCTAGTGGTACGTCGCATCGCGCGCTGGCTGGGTATTGCCGCGCTGGTGATCGGCTATCCGCTGCTGGCGCATTACACGAATGAATCCGCGCACAGCGGCAACCTGGGCGCGTTGGTGTCCATTGCGCCCGTGGTATTGATTGCCCTGATGCTGGCCTGGAATTCACCCCGGCGCGTCATCATGCTGGGCGTGCTGGCGCTGTCGTGTGTTGCGCTGTGGGCGGGATGGTCGGCGCTTGAGCAGCATTTTGGGCTGGTTTACTGGCTGCAAAATGTGGGTATGCAGCTAATACTGTTCATGACTTTTGGCCGTACCTTGATCGCCGGGCGGCAACCGCTCTGCACTCGCTTCGCAGAGGCGGTGCATGCGCCATTGACGCCGCAGCATGAAATTTACGCACGTCAGGTCACGGTCGCTTGGACTTTGTTTTTTGCCGTGATGGCGGTGGTTTCCACCGGGCTGTTCTTTCTGACGCCGTTGGCCACATGGTCGATTTTTTCCAATTTCCTGACGCTGCCTTTGGTCGCGTTGATGTTCATTGTCGAATATGGGGTACGCAGACGGGTGCTGCCCGATGTGCGGTACACGCACATCCTCGATGCGGTGCGGGCGTTCAGGAACACCCCGGCGCGCCCACTCTAGCAATCATGTCTTCGCTGCCGCTGGTATCGCACGTCTCCCCGGACAGCATCATCGCCTGGCGCGCCGATGGCGCCGTCACCCTGCGCCAGTTCCTAGCCGAGGTCAGCCAGCTTGTCGCCCGATTTCCCGCAGGGAGTCACCTGCTCAATATGTGCAGCGATCGCTACCGCTTTAGCGTGGGTCTGGCGGCCGCCATCGTGGCCGGTAAAGTCAGCCTGCTACCATCTACCCACACCCCGGACGTGGTGCGCCAGATCAAGGTGTTCGCACCGGAGGTGTTTTGTTTGACGGATAGCGACCACTACACGGTGGATCTGCCTCAACTGCGATACCCGGCCATGGACGTTAGCCAGGCGGACGCATGTGCCATTCCGCAAATTGACAGCCAGCAGCGCATCGCGGTGGTGTTTACTTCAGGCTCGACCGGTACCCCGCAACCGCATCCCAAAACCTGGGGTGCACTGGTCAGCAGCGTGCAGGCCGAGGCATTGCGCCTGGGATTGTTGCGCAACACGCCCTGCACCCTGATAGGCACGGTGCCGCCGCAACACATGTACGGGTTTGAATCCACGGTACTGATGGCATGGCTCAGCGGCAACGCGCTTGGCCATGCGCAGCCGTTTTACCCGGCCGACATTTGCCAGGCGCTGGCGGCTGTGCCCGCGCCGCGAGTGTTGGTGTCCTCGCCCGTGCATCTGCGCGCCTTGCTGGATGCGGGGCTGGCGCTGCCGGAGATGGCACTGGTGGTGTCCGCCACAGCGCCGCTGTCGGCCCAACTCGCGCAGGACATCGAGGCGCGTTGCAATGCGCCGCTAATGGAAATCTATGGCAGTACCGAAACCGGCCTGATTGCTACCCGCCGCCCCACGCAAAGCGCGGAATGGCAACTGCTTCCCGGGATAAAATGGGTCGTGGAGGGTGACTGCGTGCGCGCTTGCGGCGGCCACATCGAGACGCCGACCGCCATGAACGACAGGATTGCGCCGATTACCGACGAGCATTTTTTACTCCACGGACGCCTGGCCGATCTGGTCAATATCGCAGGCAAACGGCATTCCCTGGCGAGCCTCGACCACCTGCTGAATACACTGCCTGGCGTGGTGGACGGGGCTTTTTACATGCCCGATGAAGCCAGCCCCGACCATGTCACCCGGCTTGCCGCGTGCGTGGTGGCGCCGGGAATGGCAGCAGCAGCCCTGCTGGCGGCGCTGCGCGAACGGATAGACCCGGTTTTTCTGCCGCGCCCCCTGCTGTTTGTGGATGCGCTGCCGCGCAACAGCACCGGAAAACTGCCGCGCACAGCGCTGCAAGCGTTGTTTCAGACACACGGCACACGGAAACCCGCATGAATAACGCCACGCATTGGACTGTTCCGCTGGATCATCCCGCTTTTGCCGGACATTTCCCCGGCACCCCCATCCTCCCCGGTGTCGTGCTGCTGGACGTGGCGCTGAAAATCATTGCCAATAACAGCGGGATCGCGCTGGATCTGTGCGAGATCAGCTCGGTCAAGTTTCTGAGCCCGGCGAGTCCCGGCGACGAACTGGTGATCCAGCACAGCGTCTCGGCCAGCGGCACGATCCGTTTCGACATCCTGGCGGGTACGCGCAAAATTGCCAGCGGCAGTATCGTGCCGGGGTCGTCGGTATGACACCCGATCCGGCAGCCAGCCACACCGCATGGGCACATGCCCCGGAGCGCAGCAACATACTGATGTTGCGCGTTATGACCTGGATTTCACTGCGTCCGGGGCGGCGCGCAGCGCGCGGCGTGCTACACTTGGTCGCCGCTTATTTCCTACTGTTTGCCCCGGCCAGCCGGCGTGCTTCCAGCGATTATCTCCGGCGTGCGTTAGGCCGGCCTGCCCGCTGGCGCGATCTGTACCGGCATTTTTTCACCTTTGCCGCCACCATTCATGACCGGGTCTATCTGGTCAACCGCCGCTTCGATCTGTTCGATTTTGAAGTGCACGGCGAGGACGCGCTGCGTCGCCTGCTTGCCGACGGCAAGGGCTTGTTCCTGATGGGCGCGCACCTGGGCAGCTTTGAAGTGATCCGCGCGATTGGCCGGAAAGACACGGATTTGCGCGTCGCCATGCTGATGCACCAGGATAACGCACAAAAAATCAACGCCATGCTGGCGGCAATCAATCCGGAGGCGGTGCAGGATATCATTGGCCTGGGGCACATCGATTCCATGCTCAAGGTGCGCGAGCGCCTGGATGACGGCTGTATGGTCGGCATGTTGGCCGATCGCACCCCTGGCAACGATACGTTGTACCCGGTACAGATACTCGGTGCTGACGCCCACTTGCCCGTCGGACCGTTCCGCATGGCCGCATTGCTGCGGCGTCCGGTGGTATTCATGACCGGGCTGTATCTGGGCGGCAACCGCTACGCCATCCATTTCGAACCCCTGACGGATTTTTCCGCTGTTGCGCGCGGGCAGCGCGACGCCGCCGTGCAAGCGGCCATCACCCGTTATGCCGCGCTACTGGATCAATACTGCCGCAAGGCGCCGTATAACTGGTTTAATTTTTTCGATTTCTGGCAGCCCGCACCCATTGCGATGCCTCCCAAATCATGACCCTTAAAAAAACATTTCGTCTCATGCTTGTTGCACTGGTGCTGTTGCCTGCCATCGGTCACGCTGCCGACTGGGGTATCGACCAGCTCATGCGCGACCTGGCGCAAACCCGTTCCGGCCGCGCCAGCTTTGTCGAAAAGAAATCCATCGCCATGCTCGACAAGCCGGTGGAATCCTCCGGGGATTTGCTTTACACCGCACCGGATCATCTGGAAAAGCGCACACTCAAACCCAAAGCCGAATCCATGATCCTGGATCAGGGCACCCTG
This sequence comes from Hydrogenophilales bacterium CG_4_10_14_3_um_filter_58_23, assembly GCA_002784065.1. Taxonomy (GTDB): domain Bacteria; phylum Pseudomonadota; class Gammaproteobacteria; order Burkholderiales; family Sulfuricellaceae; genus Sulfuricella. The sequence goes on from PFJY01000172.1 coordinate 17,181, forward strand.
ATGATCGAGCGCGGCCGCCAGAAACATCGCCTGCAATTGCAGGATTACCCGGAGCTGGCGGCTTTCATCGACAGCATCCGCAGCACCCTGGCGGGCGACCGCAAAGCGCTGGAACGCAATTACCGGCTGAGCCTGGACGGCACAGCCGAGCACTGGACCCTGCAACTTCTGCCAACAGATGAAAAAATGCAGGCGGTGGTCAAGCGCATCCGCATTGCCGGTGTGCGAGACGAAGTGCGCAGCATCGAAATCACCCAGGCCGACGGCGACAGCTCGCTGATGCTGGTCGAAAAGTTGGCCACCACGCCGTGAAACCCGCTCCAGCGCTGCGCGGACGGACAGCGATAGCCTTGTGGCTGGCGTTTATCCTCGCCTGCGGCATCATCATCAGCCGCAGCCAGTTCACTACCGATTTGTCGGCATTTTTGCCGCGCAGCCCCACGCCGGCACAGCAGTTGCTCCTGGATCAGATCCGTGACGGCCTGGCTTCGCGCCTGATTCTGGTGGGCATAGCAGGCGCCGATGCGCCTACCCGGGCCAGGCTTTCCAAACAAATCGCCCAGCGTCTGCGCGCCGATCCCGCTTTTGTCAGCGTCAATAATGGCGAGCCCGTCAGCGTCGAGCGCGACCGTGCTTTTCTGTTCAACAATCGCTATCTGCTGAGTCCCGCAGTGATGCCTGCACGCTTCAGCGCAGACGGCCTGCATGCCGCCCTGAGCGATAGCATCGACCTGCTCGCTTCGCCTGCGGGCTTGCTGGTCAAGTCGCTGCTGCCCCGCGACCCGACCGGCGAAATGGTGCAATTGCTCGACCAGCTGGGCAGCGGCACCCGCCCGCAGATGGTCGATCGCGCATGGGCATCGCGCGACGGCGCGCGCGCCTTGATGCTGATGCAAACGCGCGCATCGGGCTCCGATACCGACGCCCAGCAACGCGCCATGGCCGCCATCCGGCAAGCGTTCGACACGGCACCCGGCGCAACCTCTGCCGCCAAACTTGTGATGACCGGCCCCGGCGTGTTTTCGGTGACTTCGCGCGATACCATCAAAAGCCAGGTCACCCGCCTGTCCATCCTCAGCCTGGCGCTGATCGCGGCCCTGCTGCTGCTGGTTTATCGTTCCTTCGCCGCGCTGACATTGGGTTTCGTACCTGTCATCAGCGGCGTTCTGGCAGGCGTCGCCGCAGTCAGTCTGGGCTTTGGGGCAGTACATGGCATCACTCTGGGATTCGGCACCGCACTGATCGGCGAGGCGGTGGATTATTCGGTCTATCTGTTCGTGCAATCGGAACGGGGTGTGGCAGACCAGCAAGATTGGGCCAAGCGCTTCTGGCCCACCATCCGCCTCGGCGTGCTGACCTCGATATTCGGCTTTGCCTCGCTGCTGCTGTCCGGCTTTCCCGGTCTGGCGCAACTCGGCTTGTATGCAATTGCCGGCCTGATCGCCGCCGCAGCGGTGACCCGCTTCGTCTTGCCGCATCTGCTGCCGGGGAACTTTCGCATTCATGATGTCTCGGCTATCGGCCGGGTGCTGGCCGGTCTGGTGCGGCGCGCCGCTGCGCTGCGCTGGGCGGCCGCGCTACTGCTGCTGGCGGCCTGCGCCGTCCTCGTCCAGCACCGCGCCAGTTTGTGGAATGACCAGATATCCTCGTTAAGCCCGGTATCGCAAGCCGATCTGGCGCTGGATGCCAGCCTGCGCGCCGACATGGGCGCGCCTGACGTGCGTTACCTGGTGGTGGTATCCGGCGCGAGCCGGGAATCGGTATTGCAGTCTGCCGAACAGGTTTCCACGGTGTTGCAAACGCAAGTCGATCAAGGCGAACTCGCCGGCTTTGAAAGCCCCAGCCGTTATCTTCCCAGCATAGCAACCCAGCGCGCCAGACTAGCCAGCCTGCCCGCTCCCGCCGAGATGGAAACGCGGCTGGCGCAGGCGGTTCGGGGTTTGCCGGTGCAAGCGCAACGGTTTGCGCCGTTTCTTGCCGATGTCGCCGCCGCGCGCGGCCAGCCCCTGCTGCAAGCGTCCGATCTCGAACAGACCTCGATGGCGATGGCGCTGGATGCGCTGCTCATCCGGCAAGACCGCCGCTGGAGCGCCTTGTTGCCGCTTACCGCCCCCGATGGCGGCATCAACGCCAGTCGAATTCGCGCTGCGCTGGGCGCCACGGGTTTGCCCAACGTGCTGTTTGTGGATATGAAAGCCGAGTCCGACCGCCTGTATTCCGGCTATCTGCATGAAGCCATCCTGTTGTCGCTGGGCGGTCTGGCCGCCCTTGTCGGACTGCTGTTATGGGTTTTTCGTTCGCCCCTGCGCGTGCTGCGCATCGTCGTGCCGCTGGCGGCCGCAGTCGTCACCGTCACGGCGGGTCTGGCCGTGTTCGGCCAGCAACTGATCATCCTGCATCTGGTGGGCTTGCTGCTGGTGGTCGCGGTGGGCTCCAATTACGCCCTGTTTTTCGACCGCGCCGACAGCGCCGTCTCGCCGCGCACCCTGGCCTCGATGCTGTTCGCCAACCTGACTACCGTCGCAGGTTTCGGCCTGCTGGCGTTTTCCAACGTGTCAATATTGCAGGCAATGGGTGTCACCGTGGCGCCGGGCGTCATCCTGGCGCTGATTTATGCTGCGATTTTCGCCGAGAAAACCCATGCGTAGCGCACGCTGGCGGCCGACGCCGTTGATCCGCGCGACTCTCGTGCTGCATGTGCTGGCCCTGATTGTCGTCATTGCCGAACCCGGGCAATGGCGCTGGGCGCTGGGCGCCGTGCTGGCCAATCACGCGCTGCTCACGCTGCTCGGGTTGTGGCCGCGCAGCCACTGGCTGGGGCCGAACTGGACGCGGTTGCCTGCCGCTGCCACGGCCAGAAATGAAATCGCCCTGACCATCGACGACGGCCCCGATCCCGTCGTTACCCCGCAGGTGCTGGAGTTGCTGGATCGTTACGCGATCCAGGCGACCTTTTTCTGCATCGGCGAAAAGGCCGCGCGCTACCCGGACTTGTGCCGCGAAATCGTGCGCCGTGGCCATGCCGTGGAAAATCACAGCCAGCATCACAGCCATTATTTTTCGCTGCTGGGCCGTTCCGGCTTCACGCGTGAATTGCAGGCCGCCCAGGACACGCTCACCACGATTACTGGCCAGCGGCCCTGGTTTTTTCGCGCGCCAGCCGGCTTGCGCAACCCTTTTCTCGACCCGGTGCTCGCCCGGCTGGGGCTACGACTTGCCAGCTGGTCGGCACGCGGTTTCGACACCCGGATCGGCGATGCTGAACAGGTTAAAAACAAGCTGTTACACGGCCTGCGGGCGGGTGCCATATTGCTGTTGCACGACGGCAACGCGGCACGCACACCCGACGGCACCCCGGTTATCCTCGAAGTGCTTCCCGCCGTTCTGGCCTCCGCTACGGCAGCCAATCTGCGTTTTGTCACCTTGCGACAGACCAGTCAGCTAATATGAAACGACGGCTCGTAGGAGCGACCTCCCGGTCGCGAATTCGGTTGTTCGCGACCGGGAGGTCGCTCCTACATTACGCAAATTCAACATGACTGATGACTGGCTCTTTCATGAACGTGCCCGTATTGCAACATCTCATGGAGAACCCGCTTTGAACGAAAACAGCCAGCCGCCGCCCTGGTATCGTCAAGCCGCAGCAATAATACCCCGGCATGTGGTTCTCAAAAGTATCGGAACCACGCTTTTCATCGGCCTGTTTTTCGGGGCCTATTTCTATTTGCTCAAAGACCCGGCCTACCCGACAACGGTGATGCCCATCACCTTGCTGGATCGCCTGATCGGCTTTCAGCCTCAGGCCTTGCCCATGTACCTGTCCCTGTGGGTCTATGTTTCCCTGCCCCCGACATTGCTGGCGACGCGGCGCGAACTGTACGGCTATGGCTTGGCCATGGCCGGGACATGCCTTGCAGGGCTGATCGTCTTCTACTTCTGGCCCACGGCAGTACCCGCAGCCCATATCGACTGGGCGCAGTATCCCGATGTGGATTTCCTTAAAACTTTGGATGCCTCGGGCAATGCCTGCCCTTCGCTGCACGTCGCCACCGCCATTTTTTCGGGGATATGGTTGCATCACTTGCTGCGCCGCTTCGGCGCGCCGACGTGGATACTCGTCTTCAATTGGGTGTGGTGTATCGGTATCGTCTACTCTACTCTGGCCACACGCCAGCATGTGGCGGTGGACGTGTTGGCCGGTCTCGTGCTGGGGGTGCTGGGGGCCTATCTGTCATTGCGGCATCGCGCGGATGCGGATGGTGTCGATAAAGTCCAGCCATTGTAAGTCAGGCTTCAGCCCAACATCCCGTAAATTCAACGTGCCTTATCTCTTGGCTTTTACTCCGCTCAATCTGAACATGTGGTTGATATTAGTTGCACCAGGTGATATGATTTTCCATGCTAGAAAAGTCACTTAAACCCGCTCTATTGAAGCCAGGCGGATTGGATCGAGTGTTCAAAACCGCATGGTTTGCTAAAGAAGCTCGCAAGGCAAAGATTACGGATAATGAGCTTTGTCGTGCGATCGACCAAGTCATGCAAGGGCAGGTTGACGACCTTGGTGGTGGCGTATACAAAAAGCGCCTGAACGATAACATGCACCGTTCAATCATCGTGGCAAAAGCGGGTCTGCATTGGAGATATACTTATCTCTATGCCAAGAAGGATCGCGAGAACATAGCGCCGGATGAGCTGGCTGCATTCAAGAAGTTGGCGAAAAATTACAGTAGTGCGGGCGATGCCAGGATTGCAGCACTTTTGATAGAAAAGGAATTATTGGAGATTTGCCATGACGACTAAATCTGCCACAGCCAAACCGAAAAACGATGCTTTTGCTGCCATTCACAGCGCAGCAAAAGGATTGCACAGCGTAGGTGCAATCAACAAAACAACGATGCGCGAATATGATGCCTTGTGCCTGGATTCAATTCCTAAATTTAAGGCTCTTTTCGCAAATCATGTTGTTAAGCCGCCCCGCCAAGCGCCATAGCGAGCCACTGAGCGGGTTTCGGGCCGATTCCGTGTTCGCGTTC
>PFJY01000234.1 GCA_002784065.1 Hydrogenophilales bacterium CG_4_10_14_3_um_filter_58_23
ATCTGAACAATTGAATCACCCGGATCGACACCGCTTCAGGCTCATACCTGAATTGGAAAATACTTCTCCGCGCGGTTTTCTGCCCCAACGTACCGATGCAAAGCGGCCCGTGTCTTTAACCCGAATTGCGACACCCCCGTAGGAGCGGCCTTGGCCGCGATAGCTACCCATCGCGGCCAAGGCCGCTCCTACAGAGAAATTCAGGATAAACTGCTGCACCATGGATTGCACAATATAAATCATGCCCAAACTTCCACCGCTAAAATCTGCATGGATGGTCGTGGCCGGCGTCCTGTTCGGCTGCATGGGGGTATTCGTCAAACTCGGAGCGGAATATTTTTCCAGCGCCGAGCTGGTGTTCTACCGCTCCTTGTTCGGCCTGCTGACCATCGCCCTGATCATCAAAATTCGGGGCATGAGCATCGCCACGCCGCACTGGAAAGCTCACCTGTGGCGCGGGCTATCCGGCTTTGCCGCGCTGATGCTGTTCTTTTACGCCATCACCCGGCTACCGCTGGCCACTGCGGTGACGCTCAACTACACCGCGCCGCTGTTCCTTGCCTTTCTCAGCGCGCTGATCCTGAAAGAACGCCCGCACCTGCCGCTAATGCTGGCCATCCTGCTCGGCTTCGCCGGCGTAGTGCTGCTGCTGCGCCCTACCCTGCACCAGGAACAGCTGGCCGCCGGGCTGATGGGGCTGGCCTCCGGTTTTCTCGCCGCCATCGCCTATCTCAACGTCAAGCAACTGGGACAGATCGGCGAACCTTCATTCCGGATCGTGTTCTATTTCACTCTGATTTGTACCTTCGGCGGCGGCATCTGGATGGGCATTCACGCCTTCCATCCCGTTTCGCCGCGAAATTTCCTGCTCCTGCTCGGCCTCGGCGCCACCGCCACCCTGGCACAACTCGCCATGACCCGCGCCTACCGCGAGGGCGATACGCTGGTGGTCGGCAGCCTGGCGTACAGCACGGTCATTTTCGCCAGTCTGTGGGGCATCCTGCTGTGGCAGGAAATCCTGCCCCTGACCAGCTGGATGGGAATCGCGCTGATTATCCTGAGCGGCGTTCTCGCTTCCCGCGTGGCGCCCCGTCTTCCTGTCGCATAGCAGGTTTGCTATAGTGAAAGAACGCCACCTCTGTTAAGGGTCAGCCATGATCACCATCGAAGTCCGGAGCCACCTCGTCAACGTCGCCGTGCTGGGTCAGTTCACCCTCGCCGATTTCAAGGAGTTGGAAGAGGCAGTCATGTACAAAATCAAGTTCGAGGGCCGGGTCAACGTGTCGTTTGACCTGCGCGAAATGACCAGCCTCACGGTGGACGTTGCCTGGGAAGAAATCAAGTTTGCCCGCGAGCACCGCTTCGACCTGTGGAAAATCGCTGTGGTCACCGATAGCCAATGGATCGCCTGGAGTACCTGGTTGACCAGCCTGTTCACTCATGCAGAAACCCAAGTATTCAACGACTACAATCTGGCCAGCGATTGGGTTTCTACTGTTTAACGTGAACATCGCGAAGTGACACCTCATGGCACCGCTGGCCGACTTAGTCCTGATCGTCCACTTTCTGTTCGTGCTGTTCGTGGTGGGCGGTTTGCTCGCCATCTGGACCGGCGCCGCGCTCGGCTGGGTCTGGGTGCGCAACCTTCGCTTCCGCGTCGCGCATCTTGCCGCCATCCTCCTCATAATGGCTGAGTCCCTCGTCGGCATGGCCTGTCCGCTGACCGTGTGGGAAAATTTCCTGCGCAAGACCGGTTCGGGCGGGACCAGCTTCATGCAGCGCTGGGTCGGTCACCTGATCTTCTACGACCTGCCGGAATGGGTATTCACGCTGGCGTATGTGCTGTTCGCCCTGGCCGTTCTGGCCACCTTTTTCATCATTCGACCGCTGGCCCAGAAGCCAGACGGTGCGCCCAGCGCGTTGTTTCCGGCAGGCGGTAGCGGGTGACGCAGGCCATCACGTAGTCGAGCGCCGTCGCCAGGCTGATGCAGTGACCAATGGAAATGTATAGCGGCTTCACACCGGGCCGGCTGCGCAATATCGCACCGATGGTTTCGCCATGATCGAGCAGCGGCACGAATGCGCCGCGCTGGTCGGGCGGCTCGACAGGCTCGCCGATCAGCCGGGTTTTGGCCACGCCGATGGAGGGAATGCCGCACAGCAGGCCAAGGTGGCTGGCGATGCCGAAACGCCGCGGATGGGCGATGCCCTGACCGTCGCACAGCAGCAAGTCGGGGGTGACGGTCAGCTTCTCCAGCGCTCCGATCACCGCCGGTATTTCGCGGAAGGACAGCAGCCCCGGCACATAGGGGAAACGGGTGGGGGTGAGAAAAATGGCATGATCCACCAGTTCGAGCGAAGGAAAGCCGAGCACCGCCACTGCGGCGCGAGTGATCCGGCCCCCTTCCTCGAAACCCACGTCCACCCCCGCCACATGGCGCACCGGGCCGAGCCGGTTTTCCATCACCACCTCGCCGCGCAGTTGCTGCTGGATGGCAATCGCCTCAGCCGGACTGATATCCCAAGGATGCCTTTGGACTATTTTCATGGCATTCGCTAAACCCACTCATGCAGAGTCACAGAGTCACAGCCACCTCTAACTAAAGCCGACTCCTTTAGTTGTTCAAGGCTTCAGCAAAACTGGTATCCATTCCTACCGGCCTCTTTCGCGGCATACATGGCCGTATCCGCCTTCTTCATGAGTTCCTGGGCGTCATCTGTTCCGTTGACGGGGAAAAGGGAAATTCCGATGCTGGTGGTAATCTGCAATTCGTGGCCATTGACGGAAATGGGCTGCCTCAGCGTGCCGATGATTTTCTCGGCTACCAACGCAGCATCCGGCGGTTGGGCGACTTCCGCCAGGACGATGATGAACTCGTCGCCCCCTTGCCGGGCAACCGTATCCCCGCTCCGCACGCAAGCATTCAGGCGGGTCGCCACCGCCTTCAGCAGTTCGTCCCCAACGTCATGGCCCAGCGTGTCGTTAATGAGCTTGAACCGATCCAGATCGAGGAACATGACAGCCACGGAACGCTGATACCGTTTCGCCTGGACGAGGGATTGCTTGAGCCGGTCCAGCAACAGTCGCCGGTTGGGAAGATGGGTGAGAAAGTCGTAATAGGCCAGTTGGTGGATTTGCGCTTCCGCCTTCTTGCGCTCAGTAATATCACGTGCCACGCTAACTGAAGCGACTACCCCACCTTTCGCATCTCGAAGGGGTGTCGAGTGTGTTTCCAGCCAGCGTAACGTGCCTCGTGCGCCCTTGATTGGAAATTCCAGAACACCAGGTTCGCCCCGGAATACACGCCCGCTTAACGCTGAAAAGGCATCGCGGTACTCAGGCAAAATAAAACTGATTAACCCCTCGTTTGGCGCCTCTTCAATGGAATCCACTTCCAGCATCGCCAGGCCAGCCCGGTTCATCCGCAATAGATTGCCGTCCGCCGACATGACTTTCACGCACTCAGGTTCACTCTCTAAAATAGCATTCAGAAACTCCTTCTGATCGCGTAAAGCTTCTTCAGCCCGCTTGCGTTCGGTGATGTCAATACCAAAAGTAACGAGCCCAACAATTTGGTCATTCTCGCGCACCTCGCTGTTTTGCCAGAGGATATGGCGCTCCTCGCCCGACTTGGTCAGGATGGGGTTCTCGAAGTGCTGGAGCAATTCACCCGCCGGCAAACGTTCAAACATCTCCCACACCTCCGGGTAGCGATCCCGGGGTACGATTATCTCGAACCAGTTGCGGCCTTTCAGTTCCGCGAGGGTGTAACCAGTGACCATTTCCGCCGCCGGATTAAAAACCTTAACATTTCCTTTGACATCCAATTCCACGACCATGGCGTTGGCAGCATTGATCAGGTTATCAACATAGTCTTTGGCCGCTTTCAGGGTAATTTCTGCTTTTTTCCGCTCGGTGATGTCCCTAAAAGTTGCTACCGAGCAAACGACCTTTCCTTCTCGTACCAGGGGTCTGGAGCACACTGCAACGTCAAGTCGTGAGCCATCCCTGCGCCAAAACACCTCTTCTTCGGAGCGGTACGTTTGCCCTGAACTCACCACTTTTCTAATTTCACAGTCCTCGCTGGGGTGTGGTTCGTTATTGGCCTTTTTAAAATGAAATAGTTGATGAGCATCCTGATCTATTAGCTCTTCCTCCGTCCAGCCTAATAGAACCTGGGCTTCGTGGTTGGTGAAAGTGATGCGTCCTTTCTCGTCCATGACATACAAGCCTTCACCCATGACGGCGGTAATTTCGCGTAGATTAAGTCTCACTTTGTTTCAACTCACGGCTTCGCTCATCAGCCAATGCCAGTGCTGTTTGAAGCTTTTGTCGGCCTTCTGCATGGAAGACCTGAAGGATGTTGCCAATGGGACTGCAGCCATCACGGCGCAGGCGGCGCGAAACAGTTGTACCGGGAGGAAGTGGGGCATGGGCATGGGCATGAGCAGCGCTAACTGTCTATACTGAGGAACCTCAGGTTGAAAACTCTTGCATGTCAACAACATACAAATCAAATATTAACCGGAGCAATTATAATACGGTTTGCAAATTCGAAGTGTAATTTTGATAAATGGGTTAAGTGGGCAAGATGCGAGCCTCTGTGGTGAACCGCTTTTTCTGGGGTAAAATACAATTTTCAAAATATCTATAGCACGGGCCGGCTTATGAATCTCTCCACGCTTACCGCACTCTCCCCTCTGGACGGGCGCTACCACACCAAGGTGGCCGACCTGCGCGCCTATTTCAGCGAGTTCGCGCTGATCCGCTATCGCGTCAAGGTGGAAATCGAATGGCTCAAGGCGCTGTCGCGCGAGCCCGCCATCGCCGAAGTCCCAACCTTTTCCGCGGCAACCTTCGCGCAACTGGACGCGCTGGCGAACGATTTTTCGGAAGCCGATGCCCGGGCGGTCAAGGATATCGAAAACACCACCAACCACGACGTCAAAGCCGTCGAATACTGGATGAAAGCCCGTCTGGCCGGCAATGCGGAGGTGATGAAGGTGAGCGAATTCATCCATTTCGCCTGTACTTCGGAAGACATCAACAACCTGTCTCACGGCCTGATGCTGAAGGAAGCGCGCGAAGCGGCGATGCTGCCCGGCCTTGCCCGGCTAGTCGCCAGGCTCACCGAGCTTGCCCATCAGCTCGCGGACATGCCGATGCTGGCCCACACCCACGGTCAGCCCGCCTCGCCCACCACGGTCGGCAAGGAAATGGCCAACGTGGCCTACCGCCTGCAACGCGCCGAAAAGCGCCTGGCCGAGGTCGCCATCCTGGGCAAAACCAATGGCGCGGTAGGCAACTACAACGCCCATCTGTCGGCCTATCCCGATTTCGACTGGGAGCGCTTCGCGAAGCATTTTGTCGAAGGGCTGGGGCTGGATTTCAATCCCTACACCACCCAGATCGAACCGCACGACGGCATGGCCGAACTGTTCGATGCCTACGCCCGCGTGGGCACCATTCTGATCGACCTCGACCGCGATATCTGGGGCTACATTTCGATGGGCTATTTCAAGCAGAAGGTGAAGGCCGGCGAAGTGGGTTCCTCCACCATGCCGCACAAAGTCAATCCGATTGATTTCGAGAATTCGGAAGGCAACTTCGGGCTGGCCAATGCGGTGCTGCGGCACCTTTCAGAAAAGCTGCCGATTTCCCGCTGGCAGCGCGACCTCACCGACTCCACCGTGCTGCGCAACATGGGCGTTGGCCTGGGCTACACCCTGCTCGGCCTTGACTCCTGCCTGCGCGGTCTCAGTAAGCTGGAAGCCAACCCGCAACGCCTGAATGATTACCTGGACAACAACTGGGAAGTGCTGGCGGAACCCATCCAGACCGTG
>PFJY01000233.1 GCA_002784065.1 Hydrogenophilales bacterium CG_4_10_14_3_um_filter_58_23
CTAACCTGCTCTGGGCGATGGCGCTGGTGGATGGCCTGGCTGCGGCGGGAGTAGGACATGTCGTGATTTCGCCCGGCTCGCGCTCGACGCCGCTGGCGCTGGCTTGCCTGCGCCATCCGCATCTGCACACATGGATTCAGGTGGACGAGCGCAGCGCGGGGTTTTTTGCGCTCGGCCTGTCCAAGGCGGACCGCCGCCCGGTCGCACTAATCTGTACTTCCGGTTCGGCGCCGGCCAACTGGTTTCCCGCCGTGATCGAGGCCAATCACGGCTTGACGCCCTTGATTCTGCTGACCGCCGACCGCCCGCCCGAACTGCGCGACTGCGGCGCCAACCAGGCCATCGACCAGGTCAAACTGTTCGGCGGCCAGGTGCGCGCCAGCCACGAGCTGCCGCCAGCGGAAACGACGGCGGCGGCGCTGCAAAACTTGGGCCGGCTGGCGGCTCGCGCGGTGGATCAAAGCCGCTGGCCGCTGCCCGGCCCGGTGCATATCAACGTGCCGCTGCGCGAGCCGCTGGTGCCTGAAGGCGCTTTGCCGGAATACGGAGTGGCAGCCATGGTGAAGACGGTAAGCTACCCGGCCATGCTGCCGCCAAGTGATGAAATCGCCCGTTGGGCAACAGCGCTGTCCGGTAGGCCGGGGCTGATCATGTGCGGTGAGGGCGAGTATAGCGACGGCTTCCCCGCCGCGCTGGCGCAACTCGCCGAGCAACTGGCCTGCCCGGTGCTGGCCGATCCGCTATCCAATCTGCGCTTCGGTGGGCACGATCGTTCCCGCATTCTCAGCCGTTACGATGCCTTCCTGCGGCGCACCGGCTTTACTGAAACCCATAGCCCGGAATGGGTGCTGCGCTTCGGCGCCATGCCGGTATCCAAGCAGTTGCAGAACACCCTGGCGGCCTGCGCCGAGGCAACGCATTTTCTGGTGGAAGCTCACGGGCGCTGGCCCGATCCGCTGCACCAGGCCGCCCGCCTGTTGCGCGCCGACGCCGATGCGGTATGCGCGGCCCTGGTCGCGGCGCGACCGCTCCCGGCGCCGGTTGCATGGCTGGAGGATTTTGCCGCGCAGGAGAGCCGCGTCGCCGCATTGACGCAAGCCGCTGCGAAACCGATCGAGGCCGAGGTGGTGGAATCTCTGGCGCATCAACTTGCGGGGGGCTGCCTGTTCAGCGGCAATTCCATGGCGATCCGCGATCTCGACAGCTTTGCCGCAGGCGGCGAGGCGCCGCTGCGCATCGTCGGCAACCGTGGCGCCAGCGGTATCGACGGCAATGTCTCCACCGCGCTGGGCCTGTGCGCCGCACTGGGCAAGCCGGTGACGGCGCTGCTGGGCGATCTGGCGTTTTACCACGACATGAATGGCCTGCTGGCTGCGCGGGGATTGAACATCACTTTTGTCGTGCCGAACAACGGCGGCGGGGGAATTTTCAGCTATTTGCCCCAAGCCGGACTAGAGGAATTCGAGCGTGGCTGGCTGACGCCGACCGATCTGGATTTCTCCCACGCTGCCCGGATGTACGGTCTTGAATACCGGAAGGTGGAGTGCAGCGAGGATTTCGCTGCCGCGTTCGCGGCGGCACTGGCGCACGATGGGCCGGATCTGATCGAGGTGACGGTAGACCGGGAAATCAGCGTTGCCCGCCACCAGGTTTATTGGGCGGCGGTGGCGGGCGGCTGATTATTTGGCGGAGCGCAAACCGAAACGGAACACGTCCTTCGAGCACACGTCGATGCAGCGCCCGCAGTTGGTGCAGTTGGGGGAGAGGATGGCCGGGCCGATATTCTGTTTCGCCCCTTTCAGCGCCGGCCTGATTACCTGCGGTTCGGGACAGACCGCAAAGCAGTCCATGCAGTCGTTGCACGCTTCGCGCTTGGCGGCGCTGACCCGTAGCGGGCTGAATCTGCCGAGCAGGCTGTAGAATGCGCCGACCGGGCAGACGTGGCCACACCAGGCGTTGGCGCTGACGAACAGGTCGAGCAGGAAGACTGCCAGCACGATCGTCCAGGTCATGCCGATACCGAAAATCAGGCCTCGGTGGAGCATCGATACCGGGTTGATCAGCTCCCAGGCGATGGTGCCGGTGACGGTCGCCAGCACCAGCGTCATTCCCAGCACCCAGTAGCGTAGTTTGCGCGAGATCTGCGCACCGCCCTTGATGCCGAGGCGACCGCGCAGCCAGGCCGCCGCATCGGTAACCATGTTGACCGGGCAGACCCAGGAACAATAGACGCGCCCCCCGACCAGGAAGTAGAACGCCAGCACGATGGCAACGCCGATCAGCGCCATTTTTTCCGGTATGTGGCCGGCCAGCAGCGATTGCAGCAGCACGTAGGGATCGGCCAGCGGCAGGGTGTTGAGCGTCAGGCTGTAGGCGAGGTTGCCCTTGACGATCCACAGGCCGGCGAGCGGCCCGACCAGGAACAGGGCGAGGATGGCGAGCTGCGAGATGCGCCGCAGGATCAGCCATTTGTGGCTGGCGAACCAGCCCTTTTCAGCGCGAACGTTGGTGCCGATCTTCCTGGCTGCGCTCATAGCTTATCTCCATGCAGCGCCTTGAGCGCTCCGGGTTGCGCCCCCGGCGCTGTGGATTCTCCGTTACCGCCCTGGATCAGGCCGCGCCCCTGCTCATACCTGGAACCTTCCGGCAGGGTGTACTGGTGCTCGTCGTCGGGTGCCACCAGAGACTGACCCGCTTTTTTCTTCTCTTCCCAGCCAATCCGGTAGTGGTGGCCGAGTTCGCCCTTGGCGAGTTTGATCGGATAGACCTTGATCGCGGCCTCTTCCAGAACGCAGGCATGTTCGCACTTGCCGCAGCCGGTGCAGGCGTCGGAATGCACCGTCGGCAGGAACATGGCGTGTTTGCCGGTGCGCAGGTTGGGCAGCATTTCCAGCGTGATGGCCTTGTCGATCAGTGGGCACGCGCGGTAGCAGACGTCGCAGCGCAGGCCGAGGAAGTTGAGGCAGGTTTCGTGATCGACCAGCACCGCCAGTCCCATCTTCGACTTGTTGATGTCGGTGAGTTGATGGTCGAGCGCGCCGGTGGGGCAGGCCTTGACGCAGGGGATGTCCTCGCACATTTCGCAGGGCAGCTCGCGCGCTACGAAATAAGGCGTGCCGGTGGCGACGTTATGTTCGGGCTTGGCCAGTTCCAGGATATGGTAGGGACAGTCGCGCACGCACAGCCCGCAGCGGATGCAGGCGCCCTGAAAGTCGGCTTCCAATAGCGCGCCGGGCGGGCGGATGGCGAGTGGCGGCAGCGCCTTGGCCTGCTTGCTATAGAGCGCCAGCCCGGTGCCCATCAAGCCGACGGTGCAGGCGGTTTTCGCCATGTCGATCAGGAACTGGCGTCGCGATGGCTGCCTGGCGCCGGGTTTTTTGGCATTGGTGTCGTTCATTGGTTTGCGATGCTAAGCTGCTGCTTCGGCGTCCGGTTCGAAATGATGGTAGACCATCGCTGTCGAGAGTATGCCGGGTATCCGGCCAATTTCTTCGAAAATATCCGCAGTTTCCCGGTCGCTGGGTTTTTCGATGGTGACGACCATCTTGCCTTCTGCGCTGGCGGCATGGACTTCCACGCCGAGGATTTTTTCCAGCTGGACGCGAACCCTATCGACTTTGTCCGGACTGGCATGAACCACGATGCCTGAAATGTTCATTGTTGCCCTTTTCGATAATAACAGAATTAAATTCTAACCGTTCGCAGCCAGCTTGCGCCCAAGGTTTTTTTATCGCCTTGATACAAATCAAAAAACGGCAAATTCTCAAAAAAAGCCGGATGCATTTGCATGCACTCTATAAAAAGTGGAATCACCGGGCTGGTCAAAGTAGCGCAACAGCGATTTCTACGTAAAATCAGAAAGTCTTGATATAGGTCAAGGTTGCCCTACTTTAAGTAGGGGATTATTTGGCCATCGTGTTAAGCGCACGTGTACTAAATATTAGGGGTTCTCCGGATTTGAAAGTGCAGTGTGATATTTACTCGTCTAAAAGGGGTTTGATGATGAAAAAGTTTACCATTTCTACGCTGGCATTGGCTGTGGCTGGCATGTTCAGTACGGCATATGCGGCCGATACCGATAAGCATTCCGACAAGATGGAGAATGCCTATCAGCAGACAGGTACCTCTCCTATGGGGGATGTGCCGATGCACCAGGACATCAATCCCAAGGCGCCGCCGATGACTGCGGCGGAGTTCGAGAAGGGCAAACAGATATTCTTCCAGCGTTGCGCCGGCTGTCATGGCGTGCTGCGCAAGGGCGCCACCGGCAAGCCGCTGACGCCGGATATCACGCTGGCAAAGGGCTCAGAGTACCTCAAGGTGTTCATCAAATATGGTTCTCCGGCGGGTATGCCGAACTGGGGCACTTCGGGGGAACTGAACGATGACGAAGTGGATTTGATGGCGCGCTATGTTCAGCAGGCACCGCCCGCGCCGCCAGAATTCGGCATGAAGGAGATGGAGTCCTCCTGGAAAGTGAACGTGCCGGTGGATAAGCGTCCGACCAAGCAAATGAACAAGCTCAACCTGAGCAACCTGTTCTCGGTCACTCTACGTGACGCCGGACAGATCGCCCTGATCGACGGCGATAGCAAAAAGATCGTCAAGATACTCAAGACCGGTTATGCGGTGCATATTTCCCGCATGTCGGCATCGGGCCGCTATCTGTTCGTGATCGGACGTGACGCCAGGCTCAACCTGATTGACCTGTGGATGGCGGAGCCGGATACCGTGGCGGAAATCAAGATTGGCCTCGAAGCGCGTTCGGTGGAAACCTCCAAGTTCAAGGGGTATGAGGACAAGTACGCCATTGCCGGTTCCTACTGGCCGCCTCAATACGTGATCATGGACGGCGATACCCTGAAGCCGCGCAAGATCATCTCCACCCGTGGCATGACGGTGGATGGCGACTATCACCCAGAGCCGCGCGTGGCGGCCATCGTATCGTCCCATTATCATCCCGAGTTCGTGCTCAATGCCAAGGAAACCGGCATGGTTAACATGGTGGACTACTCGGATCTCAACAACATGAAGGTAACCACCATCAATGCCGCCCGCTTCCTGCATGATGGTGGTTTCGATTCCACTGGTCGTTACTTCATGGATGCAGCCAACGCCTCCAACAAGATCGCGGTGATCGACACCAAGGAAGATAAACTGGTGAAGCTGATTGAAGTGGGCAAGACCCCGCACCCTGGCCGGGGTGCCAACTTTGTCGATCCGAAGTTTGGACCAGTGTGGGCAACCACTCACTTGGGCGATGCAACTATTTCATTGATCGGCACCGACCCGGTTAAGCACAAGCAGAATGCTTGGAAGGTGGTGCGTACCTTGCAGCAGCAGGGCGGCGGTTCGCTGTTCATCAAGACCAACCCCAAGTCCAAAAACCTGTGGGTGGATGCGCCGCTTAACCCCGACCCCAAGATCAGCCAGTCTGTTGCGGTGTTCGACATCGGCCACATCGAGAAGGGCTTTCAGGTGTTGCCCATCGCGGAATGGGCCGGACTGGGTGAAGGTGCCAAGCGCGTCGTAGAGCCGGAGTACAACAAGGCCGGCGACGAGGTGTGGTTCTCGGTGTGGAGTGCCAAGGATAAAGAGTCGGCGCTCGTCATCGTGGACGACAAAACGCGAAAGCTCAAGGCCGTAATCAAGGATAAGAGGCTGATTACACCAACCGGAAAATTCAACGTCAACAACACGCAGCATGATATTTACTAATCTGGAAACGTGACGAATAACCTGGAACACGGGAAAACCATGGCAATGCTTTGGAAAGGCTCTTTTCGCAAACCGTGTTAGTGGCTCACGTAGTGAGCCACCTGTAGTGGATACTGGATGTTATGGCGCGGTTGCGTCGAATCATCCAG
>PFJY01000199.1 GCA_002784065.1 Hydrogenophilales bacterium CG_4_10_14_3_um_filter_58_23
AATGTGATACAAAACCATCGAATTTGTTGCAAAGGGATAATACAAGGGCGGATGAGCGTAGCGTTATCCGCCGAATGGAGTTCGTATACGGCGGAAGGCGCTACGCTTTTCCGCCCTACATGACTGCCGGTTTTCTGGCGAAGCGCCCCATCAGCCGGGTCTGGCTGACTAGCGCCCTGTCCACCAGTTGCGGCAGCAGGGCGTTGATGCGCGCGAACAGCCCCTCCGGGCCGCCGATGGTGCACTCGTTGCGTTCCTTTTCGATCGCCCGCAGTATCCGGGCGGCGACCGCCTCCGGCTCGTCCATGCGCATCTTCGCCGCTATAGCCATTTGGCTGACTTGGCCGTCGTTGAGCGCGGTGCGGGTGTAGCGCGGCGCCACGTAGGTCACCCCGACGCCGGTATCGGCGAGCTCGCGCCGCAGGGCCTCGGAAAACCCGCGCAGGGCGAACTTGCTGGCGGAGTAGGCGGCAAAATAGGCGAAGCCGATGGAACCGAAGATCGAGCCCACGTTGACGATGCGCCCCGCGCCTTGGGCCAGCATCGCCGGCAGGGCGGCGCGGGCCAGCAGCAGCGGCGCGACGGTGTTGGTGCGGAAGATGCGCTCGATTGCCGCCGGCTCCTGCTGCTCGAAGGGGGTGAAATCCAACGCCCCGGCGTTATTGACCAGCAGGTCGAGCCCGCCGAGCTGGGCCACGGCCTCCGCCACGGCCCGCTCGTGGCCCTCGTCCTGAGCGAGATCGAACACCACTGGCAGAGCGATTCCGCCCTGCCGATGCACCTCCCGGCAAATTTCCTCCAGCTTTTCCGCGTTGCGACCGAGCAGGGCGAGCCGCGCGCCCTTGCGGGCCAAGGCAAGTGCGGTGGCGCGACCGATGCCGCCGGTGGCGCCCGTTACCAGGGCGCGACAGCCGTCGAGCCTCATCATGCCTCACCTCCCAGTTGGCAGAAGATGTCGCCGTACAGCCGGTAGAACACCCTGGCGCAACGGGCGATGGCGTCCCGGTCAGCCTGGCTGTCGAGGCGGTTGACCAGGGATTCGAAATACTGAATATGGCTCACGTCCAGCGTGCCGTGGCTGGTGAGGTAGGTGAACGCCTGCTCGGGCAGGCCGAGGGCATCGCGCAGCCCCTTGGCTGCGAGGTGGGCGAGTTGCACGCTGGTTCCCTCCAGCACGAACACCATGCCGAGAAAGCCGATGGGGTTGCCCCGCTGGATGGTGTCGTAGGCGTAGGCCACCATCACCTCGGTGGGGATGGCGGGCAGCCCGGCGCGCACCGCCTCGGCGTCGCCGCCGCAGGCGCGGATGTCGTCCAGAATCCATTCCTGGTGGCCCATCTCCTCGTTGATGTAGCCCGCCATTGCCTGGCGCAGCCATTCGTAGCGCTCCGGCAGGCGCGCGCCGCAGGCCATCAGCAGGGGCACGGTGTGCTTGACGTGGTGGTAGGCCTCGGCGAGAAAGGCGACATAGGCGGACAAGCCCGCTTCGCCAGCCATGGCGGCACGGATGATCGGGGCCGCCAGCAGATCGGCCCGCTCCCGCTCGGTGGCGGTCTGTAGTTCCTCATAAAACGTCATGAATTTCCTCCTCTTGTTGGTAAAGGTATTCGATGCGGCTGGCGTAAGCCGCCCAGATCGCCTCGCGCCGTGGGCGGCCATTGGCGGTGAGCTGCCCGTTGGCCGGGGTAAAAGATTCTTCCGCCAGTATCCAGCGCCCCACCCGCGCATAATCGGGCAGTCCGGCGTTGGCGGCGGCGACCGCCTCGGCCACGGCTGACAACGCACCCCGGCCCGGCATCTGGCGCGGCACGATCACCGCCGTGTTCCATGGCAGCCCATCGCCGAACAGGGCGGCCTGGGCGATGGCGTAGTGACCGGCGAGTTCCCCCTCCACCCATTCCGGTGCCACGTTGCGGCCGAAAGCGGTGATGTAGAGGTTCTTCTTCCGCCCGGTCAGCCAAAGGTAGCCGTCGTCGTCCAGATGGCCCAGGTCGCCGCTGGGGAAGAATCCTTCGGTATCCACGGGTGCCGGCCCCTGACCGATATAGCCCTGGAACAGCGCCCCGCCGACCAGGATTTCCCCGTCCGCCGCGAGGCGCAGGCGGACATGGGGCAGCGGCCTGCCGACGCTGCCAGGCCGGTTGGCGGATTGGGTGTTAAGAGCCACCACAGAAGCGCATTCCGACAGGCCGTAGCCCTGGAACACCGGCAGGCCGAAGGCTGCTGCCTGTTGCAGCAAGGTTGCGGAAACGGTGGCGCCGCCCACCGCGATGAAGCGCAGGGCCGTCGGCAATGGGGCGCCGGCGCGCAGGGCGTGAACCATGGCGAACAGCATTTGCGGCACCAGGATGGTGGTGGTCGCCCGGTGGGCGTGTAGCGCCTGAACCAGCCGCCCGGCGTCGAGCTGGGACGAACCGCCGACGCCCACCTCGGCCAAGGGCGGCAGGATGCTGCGCGCCCCGGCCAGCAGCGGCGCGTACAGGCCGCCGATGTTCTCCAGCAGGGTGGGCATGGGCAGCACGCTGAGGTGGCGATCGGCGGGCGTAGCGCCGGAGGCCTCCATCAAGGACAGGGCCACCTGCTCGACGGCAGCCAGATCCAGCAGCACGCCCTTGGGCTGGCCGGTAGTACCCGAGGTGTAGGTCAGCTTGGCGGCATGGCCGAAGTCGGCGGTGCTCCGGCGGGAGAAGCGAAACAGGTAAACCGTCTTGCCGGGCAGGACGACCGGGCCGGCGGTGGTGCCCGCCCCACGGAGCAACGCTCCAACCCGCTCCGGCTGGTCGGTGAGAATGCCGTCGACCCCGGCGTCGGCGATGGCGTGGCTGAGCTGGCTATCGGAAAAGAACGGCGGCAGGGGCACCTGGCCGACCCCCGCCGCCAGCATGGCCAGATCGGCCACCGCCCAGGCCGGCCCGTTGTCCATCAGGACGCCCAGCCTGCCGGCGGCGCCCAGCAGCACGGCCAGCCGATCCACCTGGCGGGCTGCGGCGCGGTAATCGAGGCTCACTCCGCCGCCTTCCAGAGCGATGGCAGCGGGTTGGCTACACGCGTGGAATCGCAACGCCCGAATCACTTCGCTCATGGAAAACGGACCCGCTGCAGCAGGGCGCGGCTAGCGGGGTTGCCGAGCAGAAGGCGCAGGCCGTGGCGGATGTCGCCGGCGAAGACGTTCGGGGCCTGGTCGTAGTAGCTCCCCCAACCCTCCCGATCCGCCGCCGGCAGGCGCTCTCTGTCGGCGGGGCAGAGGGTCAGCGGTTCCAGGCCCATGCGCAGGAAGCTGTTATGCAACCGGGGCGCGCCGGTGAACGCCACCCAGCGGAACCCTTCGCCATGGAGCAAGGACGTGAGGGCGGCGATCATCAGGCGGGTGCTGCCCGGTCGGGCGGCCAGGTTACCCACCTCCACCACCTGCTCGCGCGGTATGGTTTTGCCCAGCCGCTCCGACAGCACCGTTTCGATCGGCCGGTCGAGGTAGGCTTCCAGGAACAGGCGCCCGACCGCAGCCGGGCGGGTGCCGAATGCCGCCAGCAGGCTGGCGTCCTCACTGTGCAGGCTGAGCAGGCGCGGCAGAAAATGGCGCACGTCGGCGCCGTGGCTGCGAATGAAGCTTTGGCGGATGAACCGTTCCACGTCGCGGCGAGCCGCGCCGCTGTGTGTACACAGCAGGTAGTCGCCGGGAGCGGTAACGGCCCGCTGCCTGGGGAAGGATTTTTCTGATGCTTGTTGAACGCCCAACATGGTCTTGCTCCTCTGGCGGGAATGCAGGACGGATATTAGGCGGCGTTTCTTAACCTTTCCTTAAGAGGGCATTGTTTCCGCGTGGGCTACCTGGCTTTGCGCACCTTACGGGCCTTGTGCTTTGAAACTTTCTTGGCCTTCTTGGCCTTCTTGGCCTTCTCGGCTTTTTTAACCTTTTTAGCCTTGTGAGCGCTCGGGGCGACCGCCGTGGCGGGCGCGGCGATCAGTTCGCCGGGCTCGGCGGCAACGGCAGGAAAAGCGGCGGAAAGGGAAAACACGGTGGCGGCAAGAACGGCGAACGGCAGTTTCATATCATTTCCTCATTATGGGTAGAAAAACCAGGCGGCATTATGACAGAAGCGCGCGGGTAGCGGCTAAAGTCCGCTCAGCACCTTGATATGCGCTGCTACGCTGCGGCCCAATGCGTGCAGTTCATAGCCGCCCTCCAGCGCCGAGACAATGCGACCGCTGGCATGTTTTTCAGCGACATCCTTGACCTGCTGCGTCACCCAGGCGTAATCCGCCTCCTTCAGCCTGAACATCGCCATATCGTCCTCCCAGTGGGCGTCGAAGCCGGCGGAGATGAACAGCATTTCGGGCCGGAAGCGATCCAGCGCGGGCAGCCAGCGCTCGCTCACCGCCTGGCGGAACGCAGCGCCGTCGGTTCCCGCCGGGAGCGGCACGTTGATGATATGATCGTTGCCGCTGTCGGCCCCGCAATGCGGGTAGAACGGGTGCTGGAAGGTCGAGCACAGCATAACGCGCGGATCGTCGTGAAAAATCTCTTCGGTGCCGTTGCCGTGGTGCACGTCGAAATCAGCAATGGCGACGCGTTTCAGACCGAACTTTTGGATGGCATGAGCAACGCCGACCGCGACATTGTTAAATATACAGAAGCCCATTGCGCGTGCGGATCCGGCATGGTGGCCCGGCGGGCGGATGGCGCAGAAGGCACTCTCCAGCTTGCGCTCCAGCACTAGCTCGGTCGCCAGCACCACCGCCCCGGCAGCGCGTAGCGCCGCGTTAAGCGTAAACGGGTTCATCGCCGTATCCGGATCGAGGTAGGCCAGCCCTTCGGTGGGTGAGGCAGAGCGGACGGTTTCGATGTAGTGCGGCGTATGCACCCGCGCCAGTTGCTCGAACGTAGCCAGTGGCGCATCATGGCGTTGGAGGAATTGCAGCAACCCGGAAGCAATCAGCTGGTCTTCAATTGCACGCAGCCGCGCCGGGGATTCCGGATGATCCGCCCCCATGTCGTGCTTGAGGCAATCGGGATGGGTGATATAGCCTGTATGCAATTGTCACACCTGAAATCACGCTGTCAACCAGTCGTCAGCCACGTTGATTCGAAGAATTTGGTAGGAACTGGCTTGCCCGCGATTGATGCGTACCATCGCGGGCGAGCCCGCTCCTACGCGTAAATTTAATCAGCATCTCTCTTGGTGCTATATTTAACCTAAATCACAACGAGTGCAAGCCCATGGGACAACATTACCTCAGCACCTTATTCTCCCCAAAATCGGTCGCGATCATCGGCGCCAGCGACCGCGCCGACTCGGTGGGGGGCATCGTATTCAAAAATATGCTGGAAAGCGGCTTTAAGGGCGAGCTTTACCCGGTCAACCCCAACCACAAGAAAATCCAGGGAAAACGCGCCTATGCCACGATCGAAGAAATCGGCAAGCCGGTCGAACTGGCGGTGATCTGCACCCATGCGGCAACCGTGCCCGACGTCATCGAAGCCTGCGGCAAGCACGGCGTGCGCGCTGCGGTAGTGCTGTCCGCCGGATTCAGCGAAACAGGCGCCCATGGCGCCGAGATCGAGCGCACCATGCTGGCCAACGCCAAAACTTACGGCGTGCGCATTATCGGCCCTAACTGCCTGGGGCTGATGCGCACCAGCATCGGCCTCAACGCCACTTTTTTCAGGGGCAACGTCAAGCCCGGCAAGCTCGCGCTGGTATCGCAATCGGGCGCGCTCTGCACCGCCATCCTGGACTGGGCGCCAGCCCACGACATCGGTTTCTCCAGCGTGGTTTCCATGGGCACTTCGGCCGACGTGGATTTCGGTGAAATTCTCGACTACCTGGCGTCAGACCCGCAAACCGAGAGCATCCTTATCTACATCGAGGGCATCCACAAGGCGCGCGGCTTCATGAGCGCCCTGCGCGCCGCAGCCCGCTCCAAGCCGGTGTTCGTGGTCAAGGTGGGGCGTCATGCCGCCGGCTCGAAAGCGGTGATGTCGCACACCGGCGCGCTGGTCGGCTCCGACGACGTGTTCGATGCCGCAGTGCGCCGCGCCGGCGTGGTGCGCGTGATGTCGGTCGGCGAGCTGTTTTCCGCCGCCAAAGCGCTGGCCTCGCCCCACCGCTCCAGCAGCAACCGCCTGGCCATCATCACCAACGGCGGCGGGCCGGGCGTGATGGCGATCGACCATGCGGTCGACCTGGGCGTCACCGTCGCCAGCCTGTCCGACCAGACTATCGAGCATCTGAACAAAGTGCTGCCCGCCACCTGGTCGCACAACAACCCGGTGGACATCATCGGCGACGCTACGCCGGAACGCTACCGCGACGCGGTCACCCTGTGCATGGAAGATTCCGGCGTGGACGGCGCGCTGGTGATCCTCACCCCACAGGCGATGACCAAACCGCTCGAAGTGGCGCAAACACTGATCGAAATCGCCGGCAAATTCAACAAGCCGCTGCTGACCTGCTGGATGGGAGACATCCAGATCAAGGCAGGGCGGGCCGCGTTCGCCCAAGCCCGCATCCCCTCCTTCAGCACGCCGGAATCTGCGGTGGAAGCCTTCTCCTACATCACCGCTTTCTACCGCAACCAGCGCCTGCTGGCGCAAACTCCCGGCCCGCTCTCGCACCGCGACGAGCCTGACGTGGAGGGCGCGCGCATGCTGATCGAAACCGTACTGTCCGAACGACGCAAGGTACTCTCGGAAATGGAATCCAAGGCCTTGCTGGCCGCATTCCGCATCCCGGTGGCGAGCACCGTCATCGCCCGCTCTCCCGGCGAAGCGCTGCTCCTGGCCCAGCAACTCGGCTTCCCGGTGGCGATGAAAGTCAACTCGCCGGACATCACGCACAAATCCGATGCCGGTGGCGTCAAGCTCAACCTGATAAACGCGTCCGCAGTGCGCACCGCTTACCAGGACATCATCAGTGAAGTGAAGAAAAACCGTCCGACGGCGCATATCGACGGCATCGCCATCCAGCCGATGGTGGTCAAGCCCAACGGACGGGAGCTGATGGTGGGCGTGACTTCCGACCCGGTGTTCGGCCCGGTGATCACCTTCGGCGCCGGCGGCACCACGGTGGAGGTGCTGGGCGACCGCGCCGTCGCGCTGCCGCCGCTAAACAGCTTCCTGGTGCGAGAACTGATAGCCGGCACGCGCACCTCGAAACTGCTCGGCGCCTTCCGCCACATGCCGCCGATCCAGATGGAGGCGCTGGAAAGCCTGCTGCTGCGCGTTTCGGAGATGGTCTGCGAGCTGCCCTGGCTGAAGGAAATGGACATCAACCCGCTGATCGTCGACGAGAACGGCGCGCTGGCGGCGGATGCGCGCGTGATGGTGGACTTCGCCCCGGTCTCCGGCGACCGCTATGCCCATATGGCGATCTATCCCTACCCTTCCCATCTGGTCGCCGAGTGGCAGTTGCCGGATGGCACGGAAATCACCATCCGACCGATCCGCCCGGAAGACGCCGAAATGGTGCAGGAGTTCGTGCGCGGCCTGTCGGAAGAAGCCAAGTATTTCCGCTTCATGAACACCCTGCAGGAGCTTTCCCAAACCATGCTGGCGCGCTTCACGCAGATCGACTACGACCGCGAAATGGCGCTGATCGCCGTGACCGAGGAAAGCGGCAAGGAAGTGGAAATCGGGGTCAGCCGCTACGCCATCAACCCTGACGGCGAATCCTGCGAATTCGCCCTGGTGGTGAACGACCAGTGGCAGCACAAGGCAATCGGCCACAAGCTGATGGGAAGCCTGATGGACGCGGCTCGCGACAGAGGCCTGAAAACCATGGAAGGTGAAATACTGGCGAGCAACCACAACATGCTCAAGCTGGTTGCGACGCTCGGTTTCAGTATCGCCACCAGCGAGGAAGATTCGGCCATCAAGCGGGTGAGCCGCAGGCTGTAGAACAGATGGACGCCGCCCTCGCCCACCAGGAAATTCTGGTTACCGCGCTCCGTAGCACTCTCGGAGTACCGGTCGAGGTGGTGGAAACACACATCTCCTGGGTATTGCTGTCCGGCAACAATGCCTACAAAATCAAGAAAGCGGTCAACCTCGGTTTTCTCGATTTCAGCACTCTGGAAAAACGCCGTTTCTATTGCGCGGAAGAACTGCGCCTCAACCGGAGACTGGCGCCCGACCTCTACCTGGAAGTCGTTCCTATCGCTGGCAGCGCAGATCATCCCGTCTTGAACGGCCCCGACCCGGCCATCGAATATGCCGTAAAAATGCGGCGCTTCCCCCAGTCCTGTTTGCTCGACCAGGTATTGCTGCGCGGCGAACTGACGCCCGAAACGATAGACGCCATCGCCCGCAGAATCGCCGATTTCCATGGACGCACTGCAATCGCGAACGACGAAAGTCCTTTCGGCACGCCGGAACGGACTCACTTGCCAGTGGCGGAAAATTTCGCGCAGATTCGCCCGCAGCTGCGGGATAAGGAAGACCTTATCCGCCTGGACAAACTGGAACGATGGAGCGAACGGGAATATCAGGCCCATATCGATGTTTTTGCGGCGCGCAAGGCGCGGGGCTTGATCCGCGAGTGCCACGGCGATCTGCATCTCGGCAACATGGCGCTACTGGATGGGGTTCCGGTTCCCTTCGACTGCATCGAGTTCAGCGACAACCTGCGCTGGATCGACGTCATCAGCGAGGCGGCCTTCCTGGCCATGGACCTGCAAGACCGGGAGCGGCCAGACCTGGCGCGCCGATTCCTCAACGCCTACCTGGAGCAAACCGGGGATTACGCAGGTCTTGAAGTGCTGCGCTACTACCTGGTGTACCGCGCCATGGTGCGCGCCAAGGTGGTCTGCATCCGAGCCGGACAGGAGGGGCTGTCCGCCGACCACTGGACGCAATACCGCAACCACATCGAACTGGCGGCAGACTTCACTCGCCCCATTCAACCCTTCCTCGCCATCACCCACGGCCTGTCCGGCTCCGGAAAAACCACGGTCACGCAATCCTTGCTGGAAGCGGTGAGCTTGTTTCGAGTCCGTTCCGACGTGGAAAGAAAACGCTTGTATGGGCTCAAGCCAGAGGCGCGCAGCGGCGCCGGGACAGGATGGAATATTTACTCTCTGGAAGCCAACGAACGCACCTACCGACGGCTGGTAGAAGTGGCGCAGTGCATTATCCGGTCCAGCTTCTCCGCCATCGTCGATGCCACCTTCCTTAAACGACGAGAGCGAGCCGCTTTCCATGAACTGGCACAGGAATTAAGCGTCCCTTTCGTTATTCTGGATGTCACTGCGCCTGAAAGCCGGCTACGGGAACGGGTAAGGCAGCGCCTGCAGCACGGGCGTGATGCCTCGGAAGCGGATACTGCGGTGCTGGAAAACCAGCTCCGCAATAGCGAGTCGCTGGACGACCGCGAATTGAACGTAACCATCGGAGTGGATACGGAACAGGCAGAGAATGTTCAGGCGCTGGTGCAGCGCCTCGCGCAGGCTACTTCTTCTTGCTGAGAAGTGCCGCGATTTCCGCTTCCGCCGCAACCCAGTCCTGCACCGGATCGCCCACGAACCCATGCCGTTCGGCATGGTAATAAGCCGCCTCGGCAACCATGCGATAGCGCTGCTCGGGCGTGACGGCGGATTTGGCCACCGTTGCGCGCTTCGCGGCAGGCTTCTTCGGTGCAGCCACTTTGGCCGCAACGGGCTTCTTCACGGTAGCTTTCGCACCGGCAGTGTTTTTTGCAGCGCTTGACGATGTCGTTTTCTTCGCTGTGTTTGGGGTTGTCGCCATAATATTTTTCTCCTCGTTAAATCTTGAATAATTTCACATCAAACTTCTGGAATTAGTATAGTCCACAATTCGAGAAAATGGGTATCCCTTTGACGCACGTACGAGATCATGATATTTTCGTGCTATG
>PFJY01000025.1 GCA_002784065.1 Hydrogenophilales bacterium CG_4_10_14_3_um_filter_58_23
TGCCGCTTCAGGCTCATTCCTGGTTGGAAATACAGGCCTCGTTCAGGCTCATTCCTCATTGGACAAGGCTCGGATTGGTCTGGGCTGCGCGGTTATGCTAAAATTACTGACAATTTGTTTCCGCATATCAATCAAGTAAGTTTTTAAGAAACTGAGCATCCATGGAACAATTCGCCAGAGAAACGCTTCCGGTCAGCCTCGAAGAAGAAATGCGTCGCTCCTATCTGGACTACGCCATGAGCGTGATCGTGGGCCGGGCGCTGCCCGATGTGCGCGACGGGCTCAAGCCGGTGCACCGGCGCGCGCTGTTCGCCATGCACGAGCTGTCCAACGACTGGAACAAGGCTTACAAGAAGTCGGCACGTATCGTCGGCGACGTGATCGGTAAATACCATCCCCACGGCGATACTGCGGTGTACGACACCATCGTGCGCATGGCGCAGGATTTCAGCCTGCGCTACCCGCTGGTGGACGGTCAGGGCAACTTCGGCTCGGTCGATGGCGACAATGCTGCCGCGATGCGTTATACCGAGATCCGCATGGCGCGGATCGCTCACGAATTGCTTGCCGACCTGGACAAGGAAACGGTGGATTTCGGCCCGAACTACGACGGCTCCGAGCACGAGCCGCTGGTCCTGCCATCGAAGATTCCCAACCTGCTGATCAACGGAAGCTCGGGCATCGCAGTGGGTATGGCGACCAACATCCCGCCGCACAACCTGAACGAGATCGTGGATGCCTGCCTGCTGTTGCTGGAAAACCCGGAAACCGACATCGAGGAGTTGATCGAGATCGTGCCGGCGCCGGACTTCCCAACGGCAGGTATTATCTATGGCACCGTCGGCGTCAAGGAAGGCTACCGCACCGGTCGCGGTCGGGTGGTGATGCGCGCCCGTACCCATTTCGAGGATATCGACAAGGTCGGCGGACGGCAGGCGATTATCGTCGACGAGCTGCCCTACCAGGTAAACAAGGCCAACCTGCTGATCAAGATCGGCGAGCTGGTGCGCGAGAAGAAGATCGAGGGGATTTCCGACCTGCGCGACGAGTCGGACAAATCCGGTATGCGCATGGTGCTCGAACTGAAGCGCGGTGAAGTGCCGGAAGTGGTGCTGAACAACCTGTTCAAGCAGACCCAGATGCAGGACACCTTCGGCATGAACATGGTGGCGATCATGGATGGCCAGCCGCGCCTGCTCAACCTGAGGCAGATGCTCGACGCTTTCTTGCGCCACCGGCGCGAGGTGGTGACGCGGCGTACCGTGTTCGACCTGCGCAAGGCGCGCGAACGCGGCCATATTCTGGAAGGCTTGGCAGTGGCCTTGTCCAATGTGGACGAGGTGATTGCACTGATCAAGGCGGCACCCACGCCGTCCGCCGCCAAGGTGGGGCTGATGGGGCGGGTCTGGCGCTCGCCGCTGGTGGAGGAAATGCTGGCGCGGTCCGCCGCCGATGCCTCGCGTCCTGAAGGTTTGGCGCCAGAATTCGGCTTTTTTGAACAGGGTTATCGCCTTTCCGACGCCCAGGCGCAGGCGATCCTGGAGCTGCGCCTGCAGCGCTTGACCGGTCTGGAGCAGGACAAGATCGTGTCCGAGTACAAGGAGGTGATGGAAAAGATCGCCGATCTGCTCGACATTCTCGCCAAGCCTCAACGCATCACCGAAATCATCGTGCTGGAGCTGACCGCGATCAAGGCGCAGTTCGGCGACAAGCGCCGCAGCGAGATCATCGCTCACGCCCAGGATTTGAGCATGGAGGATCTCATCACGCCGCAGGACATGGTGGTGACCTTGTCGCATGGCGGCTACATCAAATCCCAGCCGCTGGAGGACTACAGCGCCCAGAAGCGTGGCGGGCGCGGCAAGCAGGCAACGGCGATGAAGGAAGAGGATTTCATCGAGAAGCTGTTTATCGCCAATACCCATGACACCATTCTGTGCTTCTCCAACCGTGGTCTGGTCTACTGGATCAAGGTCTATGAAGTGCCGCAGGGCAGCCGGGGATCGCGCGGCAAGCCGTTCATCAATATGCTGCAACTGGATGAAGGCGAGATGATCAACGCCATTCTTCCGGTCAAGGTATTCGACGACGGCCATTTCATTTTCATGGCGACCGCCAGCGGCATCGTCAAGAAAACACCGCTGTCCGACTTCTCGCGCCCGATGAAGAGAGGCATTATCGCCATCAATCTGGACGAGGACGACTATCTGATCGGCGTGGACATCACCGATGGCCAGCATGACGTGATGCTGTTCACCGACGGTGGCAAGGCGGTGCGTTTCGACGAGGCCGCCGTGCGCGCCACGGGCCGTGTTTCGCGCGGCGTGATGGGCGTGCGGCTGGGCAAGGAGCAGAAGGTGATTTCCCTGCTGGTGGCGGAGAACGAGACCCAGTCGGTGCTCACCGCTACCGAAAACGGCTACGGCAAGCGCACCTCGATTGCGGAATACACCCGCCATGGTCGCGGCACCCAGGGCATGATCGCGATCCAGACCTCCGAGCGCAACGGCAAGGTGGTGGCGGCGACGCTGGTGAATGCGGAAGACGAGATCATGCTCATCACCACCGGCGGCGTGCTGATCCGCACCCGCGTCAGCGAAATCCGCGAGATGGGTCGCGCCACTCAGGGCGTGACCCTGATCAACCTCGACAAGGGCGAGAAGTTGATCGGGCTGGAACGGGTGGTGGAAGCGGATACGGAAGACACAGACGCAGTGATGTAGGTCGGGCACTCCGTGCCCAACAAATAAGTTGAATGTGTTGTGAGTTCGGGTTTGTCGGGCACGGAGTGCCCGACCTACTGTTTTGATTAAGGTTTTACATGGAAAGAATTTACAATTTTAGCGCCGGCCCCGCCGCATTGCCGGAGGAAGTCCTGGAGCAGGCGCGCGACGAGATGCTTAATTGGCAGGGCTGCGGCATGTCGGTTATGGAGATGAGCCATCGCGGCAAGGAATTCATGGGCATTGCCGCCCAGGCCGAGTCCGATCTGCGCGAGTTGATGGGTATCCCCGCCAACTACAAGGTGCTGTTCCTGCAGGGCGGGGCTTCCAGCCAGTTCGCCATGGTGCCGATGAATCTGCTGCGCGGCAAAAAAACCGTGGACATCGTCAATACCGGGGTTTGGTCGGGCAAGGCGATCGAGGAAGCGGAAAGATACTGCACGGTGAACGTTGCCGCCAGTTCGGCCGATGCCAAATTCAGCTATGCGCCGACCCAGGATAAATGGCGCTTGAGCCGGGATGCCGCCTACGTCCATTACACCTCGAACGAGACCATCGGCGGCGTGGAATTCCGCTGGATCCCGGAAACCGGCGATGTGCCGCTGGTGGCGGACATGTCCTCCAACATCCTGTCCGGCCCGCTGGATGTTTCCCGCTTCGGCCTGATCTACGCCGGCGCGCAGAAGAACATCGGCCCGGCGGGCCTGTGCATCGTGATCGTGCGCGAAGACCTGATCGGCCAGCCGTTGCCGGGCACGCCGACGATGTTCGACTACAAGATCCATGCCGACCACGACTCGATGTACAACACCCCGCCCACCTATTCGCTGTATATCGCCGGTCTGGTGTTCAAGTGGCTGAAGCGCCTCGGCGGGCTGGCGGAAATGGACAAACGCAACAACGCCAAGGCCGCGCTGCTTTACGATTACCTGGACAGCAGCGATTTTTACCATTGCCCGGTGGCAAAAGACAGTCGCTCGCGCATGAATGTGCCGTTCACTCTCAAGGATGCGGCGCTGGACGAAGAATTCCTCAAGCAGTCCAAGGCGCGCGGTCTGGCGCAACTAAAGGGCCACCGTCTGCTGGGCGGGATGCGCGCCTCGATCTACAACCCCATGCCGCTGGAAGGGGTAAAAGCCCTGGTGGACTTCATGCGCGAGTTCGAGCGGAAACATGGCTGACGAACTTTCTCGGCACCGCGCCAGCATCGATGTGATCGACGACGAGATGCTGAAGCTCGTCAATCGTCGCGCCGAACATGCCCAGGCCATCGGCGCGCTGAAGAACGGCACGGTTTATCGCCCGGAACGCGAGGCGCAGGTGCTGCGCCGGATCAAGGAGAGCAACCCCGGCCCGTTGTCGGGTGAAACGGTGGTGCGTTTGTTCCGCGAAATCATGTCGGCCTGTCTGGCTTTGGAGAAGCCGCTGTCAGTGGCATTTCTCGGGCCGCAGGGCACCTTTACCCAGGCGGCGGCCATCAAGCATTTTGGTTGCGCCGCATTAACTCGTCCCTGCGCCTCAATCGACGAAGTGTTCCGCGAAGTGGAAGCGGGGCTGGCGGATTACGGCGTGGTGCCGGTGGAAAATTCCACGGGCGGTGCCGTCGGCACTACGCTGGATTTGCTCTTGCAAACACCTCTCCAGGTCTGTGGCGAGGTCGATCTGCGGGTACACCAGTTTTTGCTGCGCAAGCCGGGGGCAACGGGCAAGGCAGAAAAAGTCTATTCACACGCACAATCCCTCGCTCAATGCCATGAATGGCTCAATCAAAATCTATCGGGCGTGGAGCGCGTGCCGGTGGCGAGCAATGCTGAAGCGGCGCGTCTGGCCGCTGAGGATGGCGTGGCGGTGGCGATTGCGGGCGAGTCTGCCGCAGCGCATTACGGGCTGGAAAAGCTGGCGGAAAACATTGAGGACAAGCCCGATAATACCACCCGCTTTCTCGTGATTGGCCCGCATGATGCCGCGCCATCCGGTCGGGACAAAACCTCATTAGCGATGTCCGTCAGGAATTGTCCGGGCGCGGTTTATGAGCTGTTGACCCCTCTCGCCCAGCATGAAGTGAGTATGACCAAGCTGGAATCCCGGCCTTCTCGCTCGGGGCTTTGGGAATATGTGTTTTTCGTGGATGTGGAAGGACATCGTCAGGATGCAAAGCTTGCGCTAGCGTTGTCCGAGCTTGCTGGCAAGGCCGCTTTCCTGAAAATCCTCGGCTCCTATCCTGTGGCGGTGCTTTGAGTTTGGTGGACGGGTATGTTTCATGGGCACAAGACGTGCCGATGCGACTAAGGGGCTGTCCATGAATAACTTGAACATTCTGGCCGCACTGACGGGCGCGCTGCGGTGTTGTCGGGCGCTTGAAGGGAACGGCCATGCGGCGCGCCCGGCGCCTTGCATCGCATCCCGCCAGCACACCCATAATTGTCCAAGTTATCCATGGACAGCCCCTACAGATAGGCTGAATAGGGGTTGGTTTCGGAGTGCTAAGGTGTTATAAGGTTGCTAAAGGTATTATATTGATGCCTAGCGGTGTAGGGTAAGCGCATCTGACAAAGGAGCCATCATGGCAATTGCACTGAAATTATCGGATGAATTAGTTGAAATCGCAAAGACACATGCTGCTGCAAAGCACCGCTCAGTGCCAAAACAAATTGAGCATTGGGCCCGATTGGGAAAGGCCGTGGAAGACAACCCGGAACTGCCGGTTCAATTCATTAAAGATACGCTGCTGGCCGTTGAAGAGGCCAAAGCAGGCCCACTTGCCGAATATAGATTCGGTGCGTGATGGCGCTGAAAGTACTGGATACGCCGACTTTCAATAAAGTCGTCAAAAAACTTTTTGCCACGGAAAAAAAGACGGTGGATGAAGCAATCAGAAAAATTGCTGATGATCCCACTCTTGGGGAAGAAAAGAAGGGCGACTTGGCTGGGATATTTGTCTTTAAATTCAAGATGAATAAGCAGGATATTTTATTGTCTTACGGGCTTCTGCCCAGTAAGGAACAGCCACAGGAACTGGTATTGTTAAGCTTGGGTTCGCATGAAAACTTTTACAGTAATTTGAAGCGACAGATAGGTTGATTGATTCTTGAGATGGCTTTGAGCAAACTAGCACCGGGTTACATCCGCGCCATTGCACCGTACCAGCCGGGCAAGCCGATTGCCGAGCTGGCCCGGGAAATGGGCCTGCAGGAAAGCGATATCGTCAAGCTGGCGTCCAACGAGAACCCGCTTGGCGCCAGTCCGCGCGTGCTGGCGGCGATCGAGAATGCGATCATGGAGATTGCGCGCTATCCGGATGGCAACGGCTTCACGCTGAAAACCGCACTGGCGGAACGGCATGGTGTCGGACTTCCGCAGATCGTTCTGGGCAACGGTTCCAACGACGTGCTGGAACTGGCGGCGCGCGCCTTTCTGACGCCGCAGTCCTCCGCAGTGTACAGCCAACATGCCTTCGCCGTTTACCCGCTGGCGACACAGGCGGTCGGCGCGCGCGGTATCGAGGCACCGGCCAAGGATTTCGGCCATGACCCCGAGGCGTTGCTGGCGGCCATCGAGGGGGATACGCGTCTCCTGTTTATCGCCAATCCCAACAACCCCACCGGCACGCTGCTGGATCCCGTGCAACTGCTGGGACTGATCGAGCGCGTGCCGGAAAATGTCCTGGTGGTGCTGGACGAGGCTTACACCGAATACTTGCCCGATGCGATGAAAAGCGACAGTGTCGGCTGGCTGAAACGCTTTCCGAATCTGATCGTCACCCGCACCTTCTCCAAGGCTTACGGCCTGGCAGGCTTGCGCGTGGGCTATGCGCTGGCGAGCACGCCGGTTGCGGATATGCTGAACCGGGTGCGGCAGCCGTTCAACGTCAACAGCCTGGCCCAGACGGCGGCGGTGATGGCGATGCAGGATGTTGCCTTTCTCGACGAATGTCTGGCAATCAACCGCGCCGGCATGGTGCAGTTGACGGAGGGCTTCAAGCGTTTGGGGCTGGCTTGGATTCCTTCCTACGGCAACTTCGTCGCAGTACGGGTGGGCGATGCTGCCGCGATCAATCTCAGTCTGCTGAAGCAGGGTGTGATTGTGCGACCGGTCGCCAATTATGGGTTGCCTGAACACCTGCGCGTCAGCGTCGGGCTGGAAGGCGAAAATAGCGTATTTTTACAGGCCCTGGAACGGGCACTTGAGGAGTTGGGAAAATGATCATCGTAATGAGCAACGAGGCAACCGAACAACAGATCGACGGCGTCGTCAAAAAAATCAGGGAAGCCGGCCTGGACGTCAATATTTCGCGCGGCACCGAGCGCACCGTGATCGGCGCCATCGGCGACGAGCGCAAGCTGGAGCAGGAGTATTTCGAAGCCCTACCGGGCGTCGAACAGGCCATGCACATCGTCAAGCCCTACAAAATCGTTGGGCGGGAATGGCACAAGGCCGACAGCATCATCGACATCAAGGGCATTCCGCTGGGTGGAAAGCAGGTGCAGATCATCGCCGGACCGTGTTCGGTGGAAACGCCGGAGCAAATGGCTGCGGCGGCAAAGGGAGTGCATGACGCAGGGTGCCGCCTGATGCGTGGCGGCGCTTTCAAGCCGCGTACCAGCCCCTACGCCTTTCAGGGACATGGCGAGGAAGGCCTGAAGATGTTCCGCACGGCAGCCGAAAAATACAATCTGCCTATCGTCACCGAACTGATGGATGCGCGACAACTCGATACCTTCATGAAACACGATGTCGATGTGATCCAGATCGGCACGCGCAGTATGCAGAATTTCGATCTGCTCAAGGAAGTCGGCAAGGTCAACAAGCCGGTGATCCTCAAGCGCGGCATGTCGGCAACCATTTCCGAATGGCTGATGGCGGCGGAATATATTGCCGCCGGCGGCAACCACAACATCATCTTTTGCGAGCGCGGCATCCGCACTTTCGAAACCTACTATCGCAACGTGCTGGATGTGACCGCGATTCCCGTGCTGAAGAAGGAAACCCACCTGCCGGTGATCATCGATCCCTCCCATGCGGGCGGCAAGGCGTGGATGGTGCCGGCGCTCTCCCGCGCGGCCATCGCCGCCGGTGCCGACGGCCTGCTGGTGGAAATGCACCCCAGCCCCTGCGAGGCCTGGTGCGATGCCGATCAAGCGCTGACTCCGCAGGAGCTGAAAGACCTGATGGTCAGTCTGGGCGCGATTGCCGGGGCAATCGGCAGGACGATCTAGGCTTGATGTGGGTTTCCAGCTTAATAAACTTGTCATCTTCGGCGTCGGATTAATCGGTGGCTCCTTCGCGCTGGCCTTGCGCGAGGCTGGAGCGGTGCGGGAAATCGTCGGTGTCGGGCGCTCTGCGGGAAATCTGGAGGAAGCGCTGCGTCTCGGGGTGATCGACCGGGTTGCGGTTGATGTTGCCAGCGCGGTGCAAGATGCGGGTCTGGTGATGCTGGCCGTCCCGGTCGGGCAGATGGCGGCGGTGATGGCGTCGATTTCTCCGCATCTGTCGGCGCAGACTATCGTTACCGATGCCGGCAGTACCAAATGCGATGTGGTGGCGCTGGCTCACCAGCATTTGCCGGGCCACCTGGCGTGCTTCGTGCCGGCTCATCCGATTGCCGGCGCCGAAAAAAGCGGGGCGACTGCCGCCAGTGCCGAGCTGTATCGGGGCCGCAATGTGGTGGTCACGCCCCTGCCCGAAATCGACCCTGCGGCAGTGAGCACGGTGCGCGCACTATGGGAGACCTGCGGGGCGACGGTCAGGGAAATGACGCCGCAGGCCCACGACGAGGTCTTCGCCGCAGTTTCCCATCTGCCGCACCTGCTGGCGTTCGCCCTGGTCGAAGACATCGCTTCGCGCAGCGACAGCGAGGAGCTGTTCAGCTACGCCGCCAGCGGCTTCCGCGATTTCACCCGGATCGCCGGCAGCTCGCCGGAAATGTGGCGCGACATCTGCCTGGCCAACCGCACGGCGCTGCTCAAGGAGCTCGAAGTCTACCAAGCGCAGCTAGCCCGTCTGTACGCCATGCTGGAGCAGGGTGATGGCGCGGCGCTGGAGGGGATTTTTAACCACGCCAGCCAGGCAAGAAATGCGTGGGCTTTGAAAAAAACTGATTGAACTGCGGAGAACGTATGATGGGTGGAGCGTAGCGATACCCATCATAATTACCAACCGTAATGGCGGGTATCGCTACGCTCCACCCACCCTACTTTTCTTAATTTGTGTCCATGGACTATCTCGATCTCGCCCCCATTCCCCGTGTTAGCGGCACCGTTCTGCTCCCCGGCTCGAAAAGCATTTCCAACCGCACCCTGCTGCTGGCGGCGCTGGCCGAGGGCGCCACTGAGGTCAAGGCCCTGCTGGCCTCCGACGACACCCGGCACATGCTGGCTGCACTCAAGCAACTGGGCGTCAACTGGACGCAGCACGGCGATAGCCGGGATTACCGGGTGGAGGGTGTGGGCGGCGAGTTTCCGGTGAAGCTGGCCGACCTGTTTCTGGGCAACGCCGGCACCGCTTTTCGTCCGCTGACCGCCGCTCTGGCGCTGTCTCACGGCGAATATCGGTTGAGCGGCGTACCGCGCATGCACGAGCGGCCGATCGGCGACCTGGTCGATGCCCTGCGGAGCCTCGGCGCGGATGTCGCCTATCTCGGCAACGAAGGCTACCCGCCGCTCATCATCAAGCCGGCAGAGATCAAGGCATCAGGCCGGGTTCAGGTGCGCGGCAACGTGTCCAGCCAGTTCCTCACCGCCTTGCTGATGGCCGCCCCGCTGGCGCGGCAGGAGGTGACCATCGAGGTGGTGGGAGAACTGACCTCCAAGCCCTATATCGAGATCACCCTGAACCTGATGCGCCGCTTCGGCGTCGAGGTCGAGCGCCAAGGCTGGCAGGCGTTCACTATCCGCGCCGGACAGGCGTATCGCAGCCCTGGCGCGATCCATGTCGAGGGCGATGCTTCGAGCGCTTCCTATTTCCTCGCCGCCGGCGCGATTGGCGGTGGGCCGGTGCGGGTCGAAGGCGTGGGCAAAGCCAGCATCCAGGGCGACGTGCGCTTTGCCGAGGCGCTGGCGCTGATGGGCGCGAAGATCGAAATGGGAGACAACTGGATCGAAGCCAGCGGTAGCGGCAAGCTCAAAGCCATCGACCTCGACTGCAACCACATTCCCGACGCAGCGATGACCCTGGCGGTGGCGGCCCTGTTCGCCGAGGGGGCGACCACGCTACGCAACATCGCCAGTTGGCGCGTCAAGGAAACCGACCGCATCACCGCCATGGCGACCGAACTGCGCAAGGTCGGCGCGACCGTAGAGGAGGGTGCAGACTACATTCGTGTCACTCCCCCTCACGCCTCACGCCTCGTGCCTCACGCCTCGATCAACACCTACGACGATCACCGCATGGCGATGTGCTTTTCCCTGATAGCGCTGGGCGATGTGCCGGTGCGCATCAACGATCCAAAGTGCGTCGCCAAGACTTTTCCCGACTATTTCGAGCGCTTAAGCTCAATAGCGAAAATGGCCTGATGGTGGGATTCGCAATGACCAACCCCTCACCTGAAATTCCGGTTATCGCCATCGACGGCCCATCCGCTTCCGGCAAAGGCACGGTGGCCCAATTGGTCGCTGAGAAGCTTGGATTCCATTACCTCGATAGCGGGGCGCTGTACCGGCTGCTTGCCTTGGCGGCGGACAAGCGGGGCGTGTCCTTCGACGGCGAAGAGGCATTGGCGCGCTTGGCGGAAGGGTTGGTCATTCGTTTCGAGGGCAGTGAGGTGTGGCTGGATGGCGAGCAGGTGGAGGATGCGATTCGCACCGAAGAGTGCGGCAATGGCGCCTCACGTATCGCCGCTTATCCCCGTGTGCGTGCGGCGCTGCTTGATCTGCAGCGCGCCTTCCACAAGGCTCCGGGGCTGGTTGCGGACGGTCGCGACATGGGTTCGGTGGTGTTCCCTGGTGCGATGCTTAAAATATTCCTGACTGCCAGCGCTGAGGTGCGCGCCGATCGCCGGTATAAACAGTTGATGGAAAAAGGAACTCATGCTAATATCGCGCAGATTTTGCATGACATCAGGCAACGCGATGAGCGCGACAGCGCGCGGAGCGTGGCCCCATTGCAAAAATGTGCGGATGCCAGTCTGCTGGATACCAGTTCCATGACCATTGTCGAAGCGGTGGACGAGGTGCTGGCGCGGTTCAAGCAGGTTTGTGTCCGATAGGCGCCTCTAGCTCCTACAGTTTTGTCGGTTGGCTGAAACATTTCTTTCGCGGCATGTTTCCCATTTCAGGCTGTAAGAAACTTCTGGTGGGTGATAACTAACCCCGTTGCTTTTGCCATCCGGGCGACAGCCGGGCTTTTTCAGGTTTTTTAAACAATGACTACTGCTTCCCCTTCCGTTTCACCAGACATCGAAAGTTTTGCCTCCCTGTTCGCAGAGAGCTTGTCCCACCAGGAAATGCGCGCCGGCGAGGTGATTACCGCCGAGGTCGTGCGTGTCGATAACGACAGCGTGGTGGTCAATGCCGGCCTGAAATCCGAAAGCGTCATCGACGCCAACGAATTCAAGAACGACAAGGGCGAAATCGAAGTAAAACCGGGCGACTTCGTCAAAGTGGCGATCGAAATGCTGGAAGACGGCTATGGTTCGACCAAGCTGTCACGCGAGAAAGCCAAGCGCGTTGCCGCCTGGCTGGATCTGGAAGCAGCCATGGAAGAGGGCACGCTGGTCAGCGGTATGGTCAATGGCAAGGTCAAGGGCGGCCTGACCGTGATGGTCAATGGCATTCGCGCCTTCCTGCCGGGTTCGCTGGTGGATATTCGTCCGGTCAAGGACACTACCCCCTACGAAAACAAGGAAATGGAATTCAAGGTTATCAAGCTGGACCGCAAGCGCAACAACGTGGTGGTTTCGCGCAAGGCTGTGCTGGAGCAGAGCCTGGGCGCCGAACGTCAGGCATTGCTGGGCAACCTGAAAGAGGGCATGGTGGTCAAGGGTATCGTCAAGAACATCACCGACTACGGCGCGTTCGTGGATTTGGGCGGTGTCGACGGTCTGCTGCACATCACCGACCTGGCCTGGCGCCGTGTCAAGCATCCTTCCGAAGTACTGGCTGTGGGTGATGAAATCGAAGCCGTGGTGCTCAAGTTCGATCAGGAGAAGAACCGTGTCTCCCTGGGCGTCAAGCAACTGGGCGACGACCCGTGGGTCAACCTGTCCCGCCGCTACCCGCAGAGCACCCGCATGTTCGGCAAGGTGACCAACCTGACCGACTATGGCGCTTTCGTCGAGATCGAGCAGGGCATCGAAGGCTTGGTACACGTTTCCGAAATGGACTGGACCAACAAGAACGTGCATCCGGGTAAAGTGGTGCAGCTGGGCGACGAAGTCGAAGTCATGATTCTGGAAATCGACGAAGAGCGCCGCCGTATTTCCCTCGGCATGAAACAGTGCAAATCCAATCCCTGGGATGATTTTGCCGTTACCCACAAGAAGGGCGACAAAGTTTCCGGCCAGATCAAGTCCATCACCGACTTCGGCGTGTTCATCGGCTTGCCGGGTGGCATCGACGGTCTGGTGCACTTGTCCGACCTGTCCTGGAATATGCCGGGCGAAGAGGCGGTGCGCAACTACAAGAAGGGCGATGAAGTCGAAGCCATGGTGCTGGCGATTGACGCCGAGCGCGAGCGCATTTCCCTGGGGATCAAGCAGATGGAAGGCGATCCGTTCAGCAATTATGTCGCCGTTAACGACAAGAACAGCATCGTCAAGGGCATCGTCAAGTCGGCAGATGCCAAGGGTGCAGTCATTACTCTCGACGGCGAAGTGGAAGGCTACCTGCGCGCTTCCGAAGTGTCTCGCGACCGTGTCGAGGACATCCGCACTCACCTCAAGGAAGGCGACGAAGTCGAGGCCAAGATCATCAATATCGATCGCAAGAACCGCAACATCAACTTGTCCATCAAGGCCAAGGATATGGCGGACGAGGCCGATGCCATGCAGAAGATGGCGTCTAGCGATACCGGCGCTGCGGGTACCACCAACCTTGGAGCGTTGTTGAAGGCCAAGATGGATACGAAGCAAACTGGCCAATAACAATCAAACCCAGATAATTCGTTGGGACGCGAGATGATGGCGAGGCGATTTGCGAGGCAGTTTTGTTGCTTGGGAGGAGTCCATGGTTGTTCCATGGACGACGAGCAAGCGGCAAAAAATGACCGCAAAGCGTCCGTCAGCGCTCGCGTAGGCTCGCAGAGCCGCCTAATGGATTGTCTGGGTTCAACCTCGGAAGGTCGAAGCTTATGACAAAATCGGAGCTGATTTCGAAGCTGGCAATGCGTTACTCGCAATTGGTAACCAAGGATGCAGAGCTGGCGGTGAAGACGATCCTTGACGCAATGGGAGAAAGTTTGTCCCAGGGCGAGCGGATCGAGATCCGGGGATTCGGCAGCTTTAGCCTGAATTACCGGCCACCCAGGGTTGGGCGCAATCCCAAAACCGGCGGCAAGGTGAGCGTACCTGAAAAATACGTGCCTCACTTCAAGGCCGGCAAGGAATTGCGCGAGCGGGTTGATGCCATTTAAATCGAGGAAGTCGAGTTACTGACGGATCGGAAGGAACGGCGGCATAATCGAAAGATCATGCCGCCTTTTTCTTGGTGATTAGCTTTCAGCCATCAACTGTCAGCCATCAGCCAGGTAGATCGGCTCCGCCGATCTACAGACTCCGTGGTTAAAAAATGCCGTTTTTAGGTTCAAGCTGATGGCTGACAGCTAATTGCTTTAGGAATAACAATGCGCTACTTGTCCTGGTTGCTTGGCTTCGTTCTGTTCCTGCTGGCCTTGGGTTTTGCGGTGAAGAATAGCGACGCCGTCGTGGTTCATTATTATCTGGGATACCAGTGGCAGGCGTCGCTGGTTCTGGTGATTCTGGTGTTTTTCCTGGCCGGGGTTGCGGTTGGCGTGGCGGCCAGCCTGGGCTTTATATTCAGGCAGCGGCGCGATATTTTTTCCCTTAAAAAGGAAATTCGGGCCAAGGCGCAAGCGGTCAAGAGCAATGAGTGATGTTCACCCCTGACCGCCTACCTATTACCGATAACCCATAAATATGGAATTCGAATACTGGTGGCTCCTGACTTTTCCGTTGTTCTTCAGCCTGGGCTGGATGGCGGCGCGGATCGATATCAAGCATGTCCTGTCCGAATCGCGCAGGCTGCCCGCCTCCTATTTCCAGGGGCTGAACTTCCTTCTCAACGAGCAGACCGACAAGGCAATCGAGGCGTTCATCGAAATCGCCAAGGCCGATAACGAAACGGTCGAACTGCAATTTGCGCTCGGCAGCCTGTTCCGCCGACGCGGCGAAGTGGAGCGCGCCATCCGCATGCACCAGAGCCTGCTGGAGCGCACCGACCTGGAAGAGGAAAAGAGACTGACCGCGATGAACGAACTGGGTCAGGATTATCTGAAAGCGGGCTTGCTGGATCGTGCCGAGCAGGTTTTTAGCGAGTTGCAGCAAACCCGCTACTCCAGTGGGGCACTGAAATACCTGCTGGAAATCTATGTGCTGGAAAAGGATTGGCTCAAGGCCGTTGAGGCGGCGCGTAGGCTGGGCGAGATTTCCAGCCGCTCCTACCAAGTCGAGATCGCTCATTTTTATTGTGAACTGGCAGCCAGCGAGATTGCCCATTCCGACCATGCCGCAGCACGCGAGCATCTGGATGAAGCGCTGCGGGTGAATCGCGACAGCGTGCGCGCCAATATCCTGCATGGCGACATCGAAATCGCCGAGGGGCGGCACGAGGCTGCGATCCAGTGCTGGAAGCGAGTCGAAACGCAAAATCCGGCACATCTCGCTCTGGTGGCAGAGCGCCTTCTGGCGAGCTATCGCACGCTAGCCCGGTTCGCCGAAGGCTTGGATTTGCTGCGCGGCTACCTGGCTCGCTATGGCTCGCTGGATATGCTGAACGTGATCTTCCAGGCCGTACTGGAAACCGAGGGGCCGCAAGTCGCCTACCAGCTGGCGCGCGACGAGTTGCGACGTAATCCCACTATGCGCGGCCTCGACCGGTTGCTGGAGGCGCTCCTGATGGAGACACCTACCGCGCGCAGGCAGGATTTGCAGTTGGTGCATAACCTGATT
Source organism: Hydrogenophilales bacterium CG_4_10_14_3_um_filter_58_23 (assembly GCA_002784065.1). Lineage (GTDB taxonomy): Bacteria > Pseudomonadota > Gammaproteobacteria > Burkholderiales > Sulfuricellaceae > Sulfuricella. The sequence continues at coordinate 14,845 of PFJY01000025.1, forward strand.
CATCAGCACTCCGCCGGACTGGCGTTGTATCGCTGCGAGAATTGCGGATTCAGAGCGCGCCAGTATTTCTGGCATTGCCCCGCCTGCGGCAAGTGGGAAACCTATCCGCCGCGTCGCAGCGAGGAAATCGAAGTGCTGGTCAAGGCCAGTATGCAGGACTTGATGTAATCATGAACAATCCCAGAATTATCGTCGCCCTTGATTTCGCCGCCCAGGAGGATGCCCTGGCGCTGGTGGACAGACTTGACCCCAGGCTGTGCCGGCTCAAGGTGGGCAAGGAAATGTTCACCGCCTGCGGTCCAGCGCTGGTGGAAACGCTTATTCAGCGTGGATTCGAGGTTTTTCTCGACTTGAAGTTCCACGATATCCCCAACACCGTGGCAAGCGCCTGCAAAGCAGCAGCCCAGCTTGGCGTGTGGATGGTCAATGTCCATGCGCTGGGCGGGCGACGCATGATGGAAGCGGCGCGTGTAGCCCTGGAGGGCGTGGCCTCACGGCCCAAGTTGATCGCGGTGACGGTGCTGACCAGCATGGGGCAGGCGGATTTGAATGAATTGGGCATACCCGGCGAACCGCGCGAAACGGTGTTGCGGCTGGCGAGGCTGGCGCAGGCCAGCGGCCTGGATGGGGTGGTGTGCTCCGCGCAGGAGGTGCAAGCGTTGCGACAGGCGCTGGGCGATGATTTCTGCCTGGTGACGCCCGGCATCCGTCCGGCGAACGCTGCGCAGGACGACCAGGTGCGGATTGTCACGCCCGCCGAGGCAATCCGTCTCGGCTCGGATTATCTGGTGATTGGCCGACCCATTACCAAGGCGGCCGATCCCTTACGGGTTTTACAGCAAATCAATTTCGAAATTAACGGAGTGAAGCAATGAAAGTTAGCGTGATCGGCACCGGCTATGTGGGCCTGGTGACAGGCACCTGCCTGGCGGAAGTGGGCAACGACGTATTGTGTCTGGACGTGGATGCCAACAAGATCAACATCCTCAAGCAGGGCGGCATCCCGATTTTTGAACCGGGCCTGGAAGATATGGTCAGGCGCAATGTGGAGGCAGGCCGCCTGCGTTTTACCACCGACGTGGCCGAGAGCGCAAAGCATGGCGCGATCCAGTTCATCGCCGTGGGCACGCCGCCGGACGAGGACGGCTCCGCCGACCTGCAATACGTGGTCGCCGCCGCGCGCGCCATCGGGAGACACATGCAGGAATACAAGGTGATTGTGGACAAGTCCACGGTGCCGGTGGGAACTGCCGATAAAGTCCGTGCCGCAGTCCAGGAAGAATTGAGCAAGCGTGGCGCCCAGCTCGAATTCAGCATCACCTCGAATCCAGAATTTTTGAAAGAAGGCGCTGCGGTGGACGATTTCATGCGCCCCGACCGCATCGTGCTCGGTGCCGACGATGCCCGTGCCGTGGAGCTGATGCGCGCGCTGTACGCGCCCTTCAACCGCAACCACGACCGCCTGATCGTGATGGACATCAAGTCCGCCGAGCTCACCAAGTACGCCGCCAACGCCATGCTCGCCACGCGCATCTCGTTCATGAACGAGCTGGCCTTGCTGGCCGAGAAAATGGGTGCGGACATCGAGAACGTTCGCCACGGCATCGGCTCCGACCCGCGCATCGGCTACCATTTTCTCTACGCCGGTTGCGGTTATGGCGGTTCCTGTTTCCCCAAGGACGTGCAGGCCATGCAGCGCACCGCCACGGAATACGGCAGCGAGCTGAAAATCCTGAATGCCGTGGAAGCGGCTAACGAGCGTCAGAAGGAAGTGCTGCTCGACAAGATCACCGCCAGATTCGGCAACGACCTTAGCGGCAGGAACATCGCCCTGTGGGGCCTCGCCTTCAAGCCCAACACCGACGACATGCGCGACGCGCCCAGCCGCGTGCTGATCAAGGGACTGTGGGAACGCGGCGCCACCGTGACAGCGTACGACCCGGTGGCGATGCACGAGGCCACGCGAATCTTCGGCAACGATCCCCGCCTGAAACTGGTGGATACGCAATTGGAGGCGCTGGAAGGCGCGGATGCCCTGGCTATCGTTACCGAATGGCAAGTGTTCCGCGCGCCGGATTTCACCGCGCTCAAAGCCAAACTCAAGAACCCGGTGATCTTCGACGGCCGCAATCTGTACGATCCGAAGGATGTGCGTGCTCATGGGATTGAGTATTTCGCCATTGGACGCTTGTAAGGACTAACCACAGAGGCACAGAGACACAGAGAAATTCAAAACCGAAGAAATCTTCAGGTTTTCTCTGTGCCTCTGTGTCTCTGTGGTGAAAGAATTGGAACTTATGCTACCTAACTTCGAAAATGCCCGCGTTCTAATCGTCGGCGACATCATGCTCGACCGCTACTGGTTCGGCGAGGTGAGCCGCATCTCGCCCGAGGCGCCGGTGCCGGTGGTGCATGTCGGTCGCACCGAGGAGCGTCCGGGCGGCGCCGCCAACGTGGCGCGCAATGCTGCGGCGCTGGGCGCCAGAGTTTCCCTGCTGTCGGTGGCGGGCAAGGACGAGGCGGGCGACAGCCTGGCCCGCCTGCTGCACAACGAGAACGTCAACGTGGTGCTGCACCGCGACGCGGGCCTGGATACTACCATCAAGCTGCGCGTGATCGGGCGGCAGCAGCAGTTGCTGCGCATCGATTTCGAGACTACGCCGAGCCACGAAGTGCTGCTCAGCAAGCTGGCGGATTTCGAGAAAATGCTGGCCGACGCCGATGTGGTGATCCTGTCCGACTACGGCAAGGGCGGGTTGACCCATATCCGCCAGATGATCGAGCTGGCCAATGCCCTGCACAAACCGGTACTGGTCGATCCCAAGGGCGACGATTACGCGCGATATAGTGGAGCCACCCTGCTGACGCCCAATCGCGGCGAATTCCGCGAGGTGGCGGGGAGCTGGAAAACCGAGGAAGAACTGGCGAAGAAAGCGCAGCAACTGCGCCACGACCTCGATTTGCAGGCATTGCTGGTGACCCGCAGCGAAGAGGGAATGACGCTCTATCGCGAAGCGGGCACGGTGCACGAACATGCCCTGGCGCGCGAAGTCTACGACGTAAGCGGCGCAGGCGACACCGTAATCGCCACCCTGGGCGTGATGCTGGCGGGCGGCTCCGCCATGCCGGAGGCCGTGCGCGTCGCCAATCTCGCTGCCGGCATTGTGGTCGGCAAGCTGGGTACGGCGGTGGTGCAGCGCGAAGAACTCATTGCAGAATTGAATAAATAGGGTATCCGTCACATGGTTGATTTGAAAATTCGTTAGAGCACAATGGCAACGGATGTTGATAAATACATACTTGATCTTCGGCACGCCGTCACTGTTGCAAGCGTGAACTATGAAATATGGTGGGTCTACAGAAGCCAAGAAACACGGCCAAAGTATCAAAGCTCGTAGGGCGCAATCGTTATTGCGCCGAATGAAAATATCCGGTGCGAATGCGCTTCGCTTATTGGCACCCTACATTACGCCTTACGTGAGTTGGAATTGCAAACCCGTATCGCGCAAAATGTCGTATCAATGTTGATCTGAGGGAGAACGCCGTGAATACCGCCATAGAAACCAGCATTCTTGAACGCCTTCACCAACTGGACGAAAGCCGTAAAGCAGAGGTGCTCGATTTTGTGGAGTACCTGGCCACTAAATCCAATGCGGCTCCCCTTGCCGCTAGTTGGCCCAATCTTGACCCGGCGCACGACCTTGCGCGGTTCCAGGGGGCGTTGCAATTCGATGAAGATGCAGTCGCTTATCAACGACGTATCCGCGATAGCGAGTGGACATGAGATACGTTCCCGACACCAACGCATTGATTTACCTGCTTGATAATCGTCTGGCGCAGCCCTTTCCGCCTGGGCAATATGGCTATTCGGTCATCACTGAAATCGAGTTGCTTTCATGGCCGAAGATGCAGCCGCAAACCGAAGGTCATTGTCGCGATCTGTTAGCCACTATGCACCGCATCGAACTCGATGCGCCAATCCGTGAAACCACGATCACGCTGCGCCGCGAACATCGCCTGAAACTGCCCGATGCGCTCATCGCCGCCTGCGCCATCCATTTCGATGCCATATTACTCACTAACGACCAGCGACTCAGCAATATTCCTGACTTGCATTGTCAGCCACTCGAACTCAAAAGTGCGTAAAAGAGATAACCCACGTCTGATACCCCTTGATGCGTACTCACAAATGGCGCACAATATGAATTATCAACCTCAAGGAGCCTCGCATGGAAAACACGGCAGTCAAGGAAAGCCGCCTCAACATTCGCTGCGACGTGCATGCTCGCGAGTTGCTCGATAAGGCGGCGACCTACGCGCATGTCAGCGTTTCGGAATTCGTTCTTTCGCACGCGCTGGCTTCTGCGGAGAAAGTGGTGCAGGAGAATGAGAGCATTACCCTGAAGCCTGAAGATTTTCATGCATTCCTGGCAGCGCTTGATATGCCGGTAAAACCTAACTTGGCATTGAAGAAGGCGATGAAGCGTCATTCCGAGCAGGTTGCTCGGTGACGTTGTACTGTATCCGTTCATTCGACAAGGCTGTTGACGCGACTTCCTTCTGTTGCGGGCAACCCCTGCTCGATGAATACATCCGCCGCTATGCCTCGCAGGATGTCCGGCGAAATGTGGCACGGGTATTCATGGCTACGCCGGAAGGCGACTCTCGCTATCTGGCGGGATTTTTTACCCTGAGCGCCGGTAGTGTAGGCTGCTCTGAATTGCCAGAATCGCTGGCGAAGAAGCTACCCCGATATCCCGTGCCGGTGGCGCTAATTGGGCGGCTTGCCGTTGATGCCGAATTTCAGGGAAAAGGCTTGGGGTCGATTCTTCTGGCCGATGCCTGTCAGAAGGTGGCAAACGCAAGCACGATGTTGGCGGTGGCCGGAATTGTCGTAGACGCGAAAGATGCTGCGTCCGCCAGTTTCTACCAGCATTTTGGTTTTATGCCCTTACCGGGTCAGCCTGCACGGTTACTGCTGCCGGCCACGGCATTTTGCGCCTGACTGCAATTTTAAAGTGTTTTTGTGCGCGGCGAACCGCGCGATTTTGCTGAAAGCTGATCGCTGACAGCTGATAGCCAAGAAAAAGGAAAAAAAATGTATTATATCGTTACCGGCGCTATGGGCTTCATCGGCGCCAACATCGTCAAGGCTCTCAACGAACGCGGCGAGACTAACATCATCGCGGTAGACAACCTGAAAAAGGCCGACAAGTTCAAGAACCTGATCGACTGCGAAATCGCCGATTACCTGGACAAGGAGGATTTCATCGACCTGTTTCTCGACGGCGCGTTCGAGGGCGAGGTCGCCGCCGTGTTCCACGAGGGCGCCTGCTCCGACACCATGGAGACTGACGGCCGCTACATGATGGAGAACAACTACCGCTATACCGTGTCGCTGCTGGACTATTGCCAGAATGAGGAGGTGCCCTTGCTGTACGCTTCCTCGGCCAGCGTTTACGGTGGCGGTACGGTGTTCAGCGAGTCGCGCGAGCACGAGGGGCCGCTGAATGTCTACGGCTATTCCAAGTTCCTCTTCGACCAGTACGTGCGCCGCATGTGGCAGCACAAAACCGCGCAGATCGTCGGCTTTCGCTACTTTAACGTGTATGGCCCGCGCGAGCAGCACAAGGGGCGCATGGCCTCGGTCGCCTTCCATTTCTTCAACCAGTATCAGGCCGAAGGCAAGGTCAAGCTGTTCGAAGGCTGCGACGGCTACGCCAACGGCGAGCAGCGGCGCGATTTCGTGTCGGTGGAGGACGTGGTCAAGGTCAATATGTGGTTCCTCGACCACCTCGATCAATCCGGTATCTTCAACCTCGGCACCGGCAACAGCCAGCCCTTCAACGACGTGGCCGTGGCGGCGGTGAACGCTTGCCGCAAGGCGAAGGGCGAAGCGGCGCTTTCATTGGGCGAAATGCAGGCGCAGGGGCTGGTCGAATACGTGACTTTCCCGGAGGCGCTCAAGGGCAAGTACCAGAGTTTCACCCAGGCGGACATATCCGCGCTGCGCAAGGCGGGCTACAATGAGTCGTTCCTGACCGTGGAGCAGGGCGTGGAGCGTTATGTGGATTATCTGCGGCTACCCTCTTAACGCGATGGCGTTACAAGGGCCGCAAATTTGTTTCGTAAATCAACCCAAGGGGATTTTCATGAAAAAACTGTTGCTTATCCTGGTCGCCTGTTTCGCCTTTGCTGGCGCAGCTTTTGCCGGTCAGGTCAACCTGAATACCGCCAACGAAGTCGAGCTGGAAGCCCTGAAAGGCATCGGTCCGGTCAAGGCTAAATCGATCGTCGATTACCGCACCAGGAACGGCTCATTCAAGTCGGTGGACGAACTGGACAGGGTGCCGGGCTTCGGTAAAAAGACGGTAGACAAGCTGCGCGCCGACCTGACAGTGAACGGGGGTGCAGCTCCCTCCAAGGTTGAAGGCAAGGCCAAGGCTGCCAGGAAAGATGACAGCAAGAAAGCGGCTGACAAGAAGTAACAATTCTGAAACTTGTCACTACAGCCTCGCTTCTCGGGGCTGTCGTTTTTTGTGGCGCGTTTGAGTGTTTCGGGAAAATGCTTTAAATTGAACAGTGGCATTTAAAGAGAATGGGTATCCCTTTCACGCACGTACCGGCGATTTGCCGTGAATAATGGAACTGTAAGGCGCTGGGGCGGCGGCAACAGCCTGTTGAGCCA
>PFJY01000160.1 GCA_002784065.1 Hydrogenophilales bacterium CG_4_10_14_3_um_filter_58_23
GACTTATGATGAATCGGCTGCGAATCCGCCTGGGCGGTCCATATTTCACCGTTTTTTTGGTCAATAGAACGACTATTGACCTGCAAAACCGGCAAAATCTGTCCTCGCCCAGCCGAATTCTCGCTTCGATCCCCATAAGCCCGACAGGCTCCTAGCGTGGATTCGACCGTCAGTTCGCCGCCCATCATCTGCAAGTACTGTCGGCTGATGGTCAGCCCCAGCCCGGTGCCGGCCTGGTTGGATGAGGCGGAGCCGGCCTGCTCGAAGGGCTCGAAGATGCGATGCATGTCCTCCGGGGCGATGCCGATGCCGGTGTCGCTCACGGTAAACTTCAAGCGAACTTTACCTGCCTCCGCCGTCTGGGTTTCCACGCTGAGAATGACCCCGCCCTGGCGGGTGAACTTGATGGCGTTGGACAAAAGGTTGAGCAGCACCTGGCGCAGTTTGACGGTATCCAGCATGACCGCCGGCGGGAGATCGGGGGTTTCCAGCGTCAGCGACAGCCCGGACTGCTCGGCGCGGACTCGCATCATGTCGGTAACCTCGCGCAGCAGTTCGGCGGGGCTGGTTTCCTCCAGCGTCACACACAGCTTGCCCGACTCGATCTTGGAAAGTTCCAGCACATCGTTGATCAGGGTGAGCAGATGATTTCCCGAGCGGTTGATAATCTCGATATTGCGCTGCTGCCTCTCGGAAAGCGTGGAATCCTTGTCCATCAGTTGCGAGAAACCGATCACCGCATTTAACGGGGTGCGCAGTTCATGGCTCATGTTGGCCAGGAAGATCGACTTGGAACGGTTGGCCGCTTCGGCCTGATCCCGTGCCACGGTCAACTCCTCGGTGCGCTGCCGGACCAGATCCTCCAGATGCTCCCGATATTTGCGCAGCTCCTCCTCGGTTCGCTTGCGTTCGGTGATGTCGGAGAAGATGGAAATGTAGCGGCGGATCTGACCGTTGAGACCGCGCAGAGCCCTGATCGAAATTTCCTCGAGAAATATCTCTCCCGACTTGCGCTTGTTCCACAGTTCTCCACGCCAGTAACCGGCGGTTTTCAACTGCTGCCAAAGGTCGCGGTATACGGAATCGTCATGCTTTCCAGACTTGAGAATGCGCGGGTTTTTGCCGATCACCTCGTCCCGGAGGTAATCGTAAATTGCGCAGAAGGCATCGTTGACCCACAGGATAGTCCCCTCGGCATCGGTGATAATGGCCCCCTCGGTCATGGCGGAGAAAGCCAGCTCGTTTTCACGACGCTCCTCGTTTCGGCGTTCCCGTTCGAGGACATGGCGGCGGGCAAAGAAGCCGAAGGTAAAGAGGGTGGCCAGGCCGAGGAGCCATATACCAAAATGCCAGTATTGTATGGAGCGCCATGCCGGCTCCTGGGCGGCCCAATAAGCGTTAAGATCGATCGAGATCGCCGCTCCGCCGCGCAACCCCCCGACGGGAACCAGGGTGTCGCGGTGGCATTCCAGACACTCTTTCTCCATGCGCATCGGAATCATGACACGCATCAACCCGTGCCCTTTTTTTCCGCGCACTGTTTCGGAGGCTATGCCGGTGCCGCTTTCGAGAGACTTGAGCGCTTTCGCCTCCCAGTCGTCAGGGGCGTTGCCCCGATTGCGTAGCTGCTGGGAGGTAAGTCTTTCCTTGACCCCATACTCCTTGAAGCTGACTGCCTGGATGGCTTCCAGAATATGGATGGGCGTGAGAGCGACGAGACTGAAGGGCTCACCGTTTGCCTTTGCCCCCGACAGGTGTTCCTGTTCTTCCAGGGTTTCAAGCTTGGGCACGCGACCGGCATTGATGAACACGCCGCCTACGGAAGCCGCCCACTTGCGGATTGCCATGTCCTTCCTCAAGTTGGCAACCGCATCGATTTTTGCCATGGATTCCGCCGTACGGTCCAATTGACCGCGCTGCGACCAGAGGGAGGCGACCACCACCAGCGACCAAACAATCAAGACAAGAATGACGGTTACCCGGCTTTCAAACAATGGGTGGGTGCTGTCTACTTCCACATTCAGGTTTCCTCGATTCGGCGATGCCAAACTGCTGCCACATTAAAAGGATGGTGCTTAGCATTGACTGGATTGTCAAGCCGCTCAGGCGGGGTCTATATGTTGAATTTATTCGCTGGGAACGCATCCCAGCCCTGGACGGTCAGCTAGCCGCAACACCCCACCTGTCGGCTGCGGCGGATTGCCCACATCGCTCTCCAGCCAGGCCGAAGTCGCCAAACCGTGCGCCAGATCGTTCGCCACGGCAGCGGCCAGATGCAGGGCCGCAGTCACCCCGACAGCACTGTCAACCGTGGTCGTCACCACGCATTCCACACCCGCCTCGCGCGCCCGGCGCGCCAGCGCCAGCGCAGGCACCAATCCGCCCTGCACCATCGGCTTCAATACCACACGCCGCACCGGCGGCTGATTGAACACCGCATCCGCGCCCATCATCCACAAGGATTCATCCGCCGCCAGCGGGAAAGAAACTTTAGCCTGCAAGCGCGACCACCCCGCCCTATCCGGGTTAACCAAGGGGTCTTCAACCGATTCCACCGGCAGACCGGCCAATGCGCCGAGAAAATCTTCCGCCTCCCTGTCATTCCACGCGCAGTTCGCGTCCAGCCGCAAGGAAACGCCCGCCGGCAGGCAACGCGCCAGATCATGCAACGAAAGGATTTCCTCCTGCCCTGTCGCCAAACCCACCTTCAGCTTGAGCACGGAATAACCCTCGGCCACCGCAGCCAATGCGCGCTCAACCGTCTGACCATCCAGACCGCCGAGCACGGCATTCACCTTGACGGCGGCGGATGAACGCGGGTTAAGCCAGCGCGCCAGAGGAAGCCCGGCTTGCTGCGCCAGCAAGTCGAGCAGCGCCGTTTCCAGGCCGCAGCAGGCCGCAGGCGCTCCGGCGGTACGGGCGCTTATCCTGCCGAGCGCCACTTCCGGTGACAAACCGGGCAGCGCCGCAGCCCAACCCGACAGGCAAGCGACAGCGCTGTCCATGCTCTCCGTGCCGGCTTGCGGCAGCGGCGCGCAATCGCCGTAACCGATCAGTCCCGCGTCGGTCGCCAGCCTGACCAACCCACCTTCGCGCACGGTGAATCCGCCACGCGCGCTGACCCACTGCTGGCGCAGCGGCAAGCAATAGGGCGTAAAAGTGCAGTGGGTAAGGCGCAGCATATTATCCTAAAAAAACCAATGGATTCCCCTGTAGGAGCGGCCTTGGCCGCGATCACCGCCAATCGCGGCCAAGGCCGCTCCTACAGGGGTGTCACACAATCACGAAACGTGGGGGACACTGAATTAAATGAGAGGATCGAGTATCTGTTGCAGGCGCGCTGGCGTCATGATTCCGCGCTTGGTGGCAACGATGTTGCCCTGGCGGTCAAGCACGATGGTGAAGGGCAGTCCCGCGATCTTGTTGCCCAAGGCGCGCAGCAGGGCAATGCCCTTTTCCTTGCCGGCCATCGCTACGGGATAGTTGATGTTATATGCCTTGCCGAAATCACGCACCGAGCCGGCATTGTCTTCAACCGCTGCGCCCATGAACACGATGCCGCGCGGGCCATACTTTTCCTGGGCCTCGATCAAGTGCGGTATCTCCGTGCGGCAAGGCCCGCACCAGGTCGCCCAGAAGTTCAACACCACCCGCTTCCCCTTCAATTCCGCCAGCGGCACCGGCTTGCCGTCGAAATCCGCCAGCGTGGCCGCAAACACCGGGTCGGCGGAGGGCATGGATCCGATTTCGGCGGCAACGGCGGCACCGGCCATCAGACCCAACACCAACGCACACAAATAAACCAGTCTGATCATAGCAAGAATCCAATACTTAACAGAATCCCGAAAACCAACTGCAGTTGCGCAGTCTGCGCCAGGATAAGGTTGAACACCGGCCCGGGCTGTTCACGCCGGAAACGCCGCCACAACGACAACGCCACAGGCAATGACAACAGCGGCAGCCCGCCGCCCCACCCGGAATGGTTTAACCAGGCCAACAGCGGCAGCAGCAGATAGGGCGTACACAGCAGCAGCGCATATTCCACCTGACTGCCGCCGCGTCCGATTCGCACTGCCAGGGTATTTTTGCCTATCTTCCGGTCACTGTCGAGATCGCGGGTGTTGTTCACCGCAATAACGGCAGCGGCCAACAGACCGATCATGGATGCAGCGACGAAAACGCTCCAGCCCAGACTAAAGGTTTGCAGATAATAGCTGCCCATCACCGCCCCCAGCCCGAAGAACAGCCAGACGAACAGCTCCCCCAAAGCGCTGTAGGCGATCGGGCGCGGCCCGCCAGTATAGGCCCAGCCGGCGGCAACGGAACAAAGCCCGAGCAGCAGGATCGGCCAGCCGCCTTTGACTACCAGGTAAAACCCCAGCAGCACCGCCAAGCCGAAACAGGCCAACGCGGCGCGGCGCACGGTCACGGGGGCGAGCCATCCCGAAGCCGTGGCGCGGGCCGGGCCAACCCGCTCAGCGTTATCCGCACCCCGCTCGAAGTCGCTGACATCGTTATGCAGGTTAGTGCCGATCTGGATCAGCATCGCCGCCAGCAACGCCGCCAGCAGGGGAAGCCAAGCGATTGCGCCAGTCTCGGCATAGGCCAGGCTGCTGCCGACCATCACCGGCACGATGGAAACGGTCAGGGTCTTGGGGCGGAAAGCCAGCCACCAGTGGAGTGCTGAATCGGGTAGGGTAGACACAGCTTTATCGTGCCCACGCGGACAGGCAATCAACCGCGTGGGCACAAAAACGTGCCCACCCTACCTGACTTATCTCACGCTGCTTCATGATGCTAAGGCCTGCGCGGAAACTTGCCGAAATCGGGCTGCCGCTTCTCCAGCCAGGCATTGCGCCCTTCCTGGCCTTCTTCGGTCATGTAGAACAGCGCAGTGGCATTGCCGGCCAGCTCCTGGATGCCTGCCAAACCGTCGGTATCGGCATTGAACGAAGCCTTGAGCACCCTTAGCGCGGTGGGCGAGAGTTGCAGCATCTCCTTGCACCACTTCACCGTCTCGTTCTCCAGCTCGGCCAGCGGCACCACGGTGTTGACGAGCCCCATCGCCAGCGCTTCACGGGCATCGTACTGGCGGCACAGGAACCAGATTTCCTTGGCCTTCTTGAGTCCCACAACACGCGCCAGCAGCCCCGCGCCGAAACCGGCGTCGAAGCTGCCGACGCGCGGCCCGGTCTGGCCAAAGCGGGCATTGTCGGCGGCAATGGTCAGGTCGCACACCAGGTGCAGCACATGGCCGCCACCGATGGCATAACCCGCCACCATCGCCACCACGGGCTTGGGCAGGCCGCGAATCTGCTTTTGCAGGTCGAGCACATTCAGATAGGGCACGCCCCGCCCATCATGGTAACCGCCGTCGTCGCCGCGCACTTTCTGGTCGCCGCCGGAACAGAACGCCTGGTCGCCGGCACCGGTCAGAATGATGGCGCCGACTTCGGAATCCCTATGTGCCTGAAGAAAAGCTTCCATCAACTCGCGCACGGTCTGGGGACGAAATGCGTTACGCACCTCGGGGCGATTGATGGTGATCTTGGCGATGCCTTCCGCCCGGTGGTAAAGAATATCCTCGAAAATGCCGACAGCTTTCCATTCCATATTTTTGAGTTCCATTAATTAGGCTCTTTTCGCAAACCGTGTTGTTATCGGCAACCGACCCGGCACAACACCAATAACCATCTATGTTTCC
>PFJY01000240.1 GCA_002784065.1 Hydrogenophilales bacterium CG_4_10_14_3_um_filter_58_23
TTCATGCACCTGATCCGCCCCTTTACCGGTCTCAGACCCGCCACCGGTCGCGCCGCCGAAGTCGCCGCTCCGCCCTACGACGTGCTGTCCACCGACGAGGCGCGCATGCGTGCCGCCGGCAAGCCGTGGAGCTTTCTGCACATTTCCAAGCCGGAGATCGACCTGCCAGCAGGCACCGATCCTTATGCACCCGAGGTTTACGCCAAGGCCGCAGAGAACCTGAAGAAAATGCTGGCCGCAGGCGTTCTGACGCGCGACCCGGCACCCTACTATTACGCCTACCGACTGGTCATGGGCGGACATACCCAGATCGGCCTGGTCGCGGCGGCTTCGGTGGCGGATTACGATACCAACCGCATCCGCAAGCACGAATTCACCCGGCCCGACAAGGAAGACGACCGGGTGCGCCAGATCGATGCACTGAATGCCCAGACTGGCCCGGTGCTGCTGGCCTACCCCACTGCGCCCGAGGTAGACGGAATCCTGGCTCGCACCTCGACTGCCGTGCCAGATGCCGATGTGACCGCCGAGGACGGTATCCGCCATACGATCTGGGTGATACGCGATAGTGGAACGCTGTCGAGACTGACTGCCGCCTTCGACGCCATGCCGTCGCTTTACATCGCCGACGGACACCATCGGTCTGCCGCCGCCTCACGCATCTGCGCCGCTCGCAAGGCTGCCAACCCGCAGCACAGCGGCGAGGAAAGCGATAACTATTTTCTCTCGGTGATCTTCCCCCACCACCAGATGAAGATCATGGATTACAACCGCGTCGTCACCGACCTGAATGGCCTGGACACAGCGGCGTTCCTGGCACGCGTCGGCGAAAAATTTTCTATCCAAGCCAGCAAGGAACGGATGAAGCCGGGCAAGCCCGGCGAATTCGGACTCTATTTGTCAGGCCAGTGGTACAGTCTGACGATTCGCCCCGACCTGATTCCAGCCGCAGACCCGGTGGCTCGCCTCGACGTAAGTTTGCTGCAAAACCACCTGATCGCGCCCATTCTGGGCATCGCCGACCTGCGACGCGACAAGCGCATCGACTTCGTTGGCGGCATTCGCGGTTTGCCTGAACTGGAGAGGCGCGTCGACAGCGGCGAAATGACCGCCGCCTTCGCCCTGTTCGCGACCCGCATGGAAGACCTGATGGCGGTCGCCGATGCAGGCGAGGTGATGCCGCCAAAATCCACCTGGTTCGAGCCCAAGCTGGCCGACGGTCTCGTTTCCCATGTTCTCGACTGAAATCAAGTGGTTGCGGTTTTATCCGGTCGCCACTTCCTGTCGAGCGTGACTAAATCGTGACTCTTCGATTACTTCGTCAAGCATTGCAACAGCACTTCTAACCCGTTCCGGTGCCAGGTGGGCATAACGTTCCGTCATCACGACGGAGCAATGCCCAAGCAAGTCCCGAACCTCTGATAGCGGCACCCCAACCGACACCAGCCAAGCGGCGCAGGTGTGGCGCAGGTCATGGAATCTGAAATCCTCGATCCCCGCCTTTGCGCAAGCGGCCAGAAAGCCTTTTCTGGCATCCTCGATTCTACCGCCGTGCTGACGGCAAAATACCCAAGGTGAAGCCGGACAATGTTCCGCCCGGAAACGCGCTCTTGATAGCATTGCAGCGCGTGCTGCTTTGTTAATCGGTACGCTCCTACGCTTCCCGCTTTTGGTGTGACGTCCCTCCAAGTGGATTAACCCCGCTTGAAGGTCAACCCGCCGCCACTCCAACCCAAGCATTTCCTCTCGCCTCATGCCGGTATTGAGTGCCAGCGTTAGCAGATCGGCCATGTATGGCGAGCGTGACACCCTTGCAGCATCCAACAGCCTCCCGGCTTCCTCCCTAGTGATCCACCTCACCCGCGCTTCCGGTTCCTTGAGCATCCTGCCCTGTACCGGATTCGGCAGCCCCCATTCCAGCTTGTTACGGGCGTTGTTGATCGCTGCCGACAGCACTTCAAGTTCCCGGTTGATTGAGCTATCCGAAACCCCATCGCTCCTGCGTCTCGCAATGTGACCAGAAACATCAATAGCCCGCCCCCAGTGTCAGACTAGTTGTCGCCTCAAAAAATTAACTTTGAGGTGTGGAGGCAACAGTGGGAATACGTTATTCAGAAGCATTTATCGAGCAGGCGTTATTCAAGGTATATTCACGTGGCAAGCGGACGGTGAAGTCGGTCGCGGAAGAGTTGAACGTCAATTGTCATACGGTAAAAAATTGGATGAAAAGAAAAGAAGCTGGCTCGCTCGGCGTGTCTCCTGCGAAAGAGAAGCGCCCGCAGGATTGGACTGCCGAACAGCAGTTGGTCGCGTTGCATCAAACGCATGGCCTGTCGGGTGAAGCCTTGCAGACCTGGTGCCGTGAAAACGGCTTATTTCCCCATCATCTGGCAAGCTGGAAGGCCGCTTTTTGCGCAGACATTAAGGTTGCGCCTGGCAGTCGTGAAATTCGGGTTTTGAAGGACGAGAACGACCAGCTCAAACGTGAATTGGTGCGCAAGGAACGTGCATTGGCGGAGGCGGCAGCATTGCTGATGCTACAAAAAAAATTCCGCGCGCTCTGGGAGGACGAGGTCAAATGACGTCGCTCGTAGAGCGCGGCCAGATCATCACCATGGTGCGGGAAGCCATGAGTTCCGGCGCACGCCAGGATCGTGCCTGTGCGGTTATTAGCCTTAGCGAACGAACATTGCAGCGCTGGCAGGTTGATCAGTCGCGAGGCGACCAACGCCCAGAACGGATGCAAACGCCGACGAACAATCTCAGTGCACAGGAGCGAAAACACGTGTTGACGGTTGCCAACTCGGACGAATTCGGCAGTCTGCCGCCGAGTCAGATCGTGCCGATATTGGCGGATCGCGGCGAGTACATCGCTTCTGAATCAACGTTCTATCGAATCCTGAGAGCCGAGAATCTGCTCCGGCATCGGGGGGCCGAACGACCGGCGCAACGCCGTCACAAGCCGCGTGCACTCTGCGCCACCGCACCGAACCAGCTGTTCAGTTGGGACATCACCTATCTGCCGACGCCGGTAAAGGGCATCTATTTTTACCTGTATTTGTTCATGGATATTTTTAGCCGGAAAATCGTCGGCTGGCAGATTTATGAATCGGAAAGCTGTGAACTTGCGGGCGACGTGATGCGTGATATTTGCGCACGGGAAGCCATCAAGCCTGATCAGGTGGTGCTGCATTCCGACAATGGAAATCCGATGAAAGGTGCCACCATGTTGGCCACCTTGCAAGCGCTGGGCGTCTCGCCATCGTTCAGTCGTCCGGCGGTCAGCAATGATAACCCGTACTCTGAATCGCTGTTCAAAACTTTAAAATATAGACCGGCGTATCCGCGTCAGGCGTTTGAAAATCTGCTTGCAGCAAGGCAGTGGGTTGGCGTATTTGTGCAGTGGTACAACGAAGAGCACCGACACAGCGCCATCAACTTCGTGACCCCGGCAGAGCGCCATGCTGGCCTTGACACAGTATTGTTGGAGAAGCGTGCCATCGTCTACGAGACAGCGAAAAAGCGATGTCCTGAACGCTGGAGCGGCGCCTCCAGAAATTGGCAGCCAATACTTGTTGTGCACCTGAATCCGGATCAGCACATCGCCGAAAAGGAAGAGAAAATGGAAGGAGAATTAGAGCTCAAAATAGCAGCATAATCGCAGGCAGTCAGGCGACAACTAGGTTGACAATTTCCGCCCGTAGGCTTTCCATTGCACGACCTGCGAACGATGTTCTCAACTGCCGGACAAAGCATTTCACCGTGTAAGCACTGCGCAACCTTACGGCGTCGCGCATGTACTCGACCATGACATCCTCGAAGCTGCGCGAGGGTTCACGATCCCACTGCTTTTCCTGATGTGCCTCCAGTTTCCACTTAGCTAGAAGTGCTTCAGCTTCTTTCCGGCCTTCTGTCGATTTGCGGATTCCAGTAGTGCATCTAACTCTCTGGCCGTTTGCGTCGGTGTAGGACGCCCAGTAGTACGGAGAATCAGGACGTTCGGAAAGTCCGTCCTTATCTCTTTTGCGTTTTGGCATGTGCCCTCCTTCTGCACACCCTGCCCCGCGTCATAATTATGCACGGATCGAATGTTTTGTTCCACCCATGCGCGTACAGCATCAGAAGGCACCGTGACGCGTCGGCCAACTGGCACGGTCGGCAAGTCACCCCGCTCGATCATGCGCCTGACTGAACGGGTTGAAATGTCGCCTAGCTGCTGAGCGACTTCCTTAATTGACCAGAGCAACATTTCCAACCCCATCGAAAATTTGTGGCAGGAAGTCGGCGTAGTTTTCCAAGCGACCAGGTATACCCTCGCGCTTCAAATCGTTGACCACGGTGAAGGCGTCGCCGCTGTGGAATTGCATCATGACGTTGACCAGTTTACCGACCATCTGACGGGCGTTATGTACGGCGCTTTCAAACGTGACAGTCACAATCTTGGTAATGGTGCGGATTTTCTCTTGAACAACTGACAGGAAGGAAAGGCAGGGATAAGCCCCGGCGAGGTAGTGGCCGGGATGGGTCAGAACATCCCACGGAATCACCCGGCCTTTGTTGCGTAGCTCAACCTCGACCCGCGCCCAAGGGCTGGAAGTGTCGCCAAGCTGTTTGCCTTTTTCATAAACTCGGCAGAGTTTGCCGCTTTGCCGGTTGCCGATGTAGAGGGTTTTGCCTTTGCCCGAGCCAAGATCATCAATCAAGCTGGCATCAGGGGGACGGCCATTGACCGCAAAGTCACCAGCTTCCAGCCATTCCCGCGCAGCAGCTATGGATACGGTTTCGCCCTCAAGATCGTCGTGGGCGAGATCGGCACGGGTGATCGTCGCGCCGTGAGCTTCGCCCCATGCCCTGACCTTTTCCCAATCCTGAACATGAGCGCAGCCGGATGCATTTATCTCAACGTGATAACTTCCCCGCTGACTTTCCCCCCCGTGGGCGAGTATTCCAAATCCGCCCAAGTCGAGGCGCTGCGCATACCCGAACCAGCCCTTGCCGGTGGAAGTCATTTCGGGAATGTGGAACAGGTCAACCAATAGCCCAAATATCCACGGCAGACCGCAGCCGTCAGGCGGCGTAACTGTGAAGGCAAACCAGTCTATAAGGGCAAGGGCAGAACGGGATTTTTCAGGAGTTTCCGAGGGGGAAAAGTTTCCCCCCGTAGTTACTATACGGGGGGATGCGTCCTCGCATGGAGCACACACTGGCCCAGCTACGCCGCCTCGTCGTTCCTCCTCGTTGGCTTCGCCGGGCCGCTGCTGGGCTGACGGCCCGACGAAGCCCGCAAGGGCGCGATGACTCGATGAAATAGGGAAGGGTTCTACAGACGGCGAAGCGCCGGAATAATACGATTCGGACATGATGATAACTCCATTCGTTAGTTAACGATGAAGTCACAAGACGGTCTATGTCTATACCGTCCTTTTCATTCCGTTGCGCTGACCATGGATTCTAATCCATGTTAAAAAACAGCACTGCGCCATCAGGTCGCCGGGGCATACTATGCAAATAAAATTCTTGTCTTGTGACAGACAAGACAAGCCTAAATCAAACCACAGCCATCTGTCAATCCCTAGCCTTGTCCAATGAGGAATGAGCCTGAACGAGGCCTGTATTTCCAACCAGGAATGAGCCTGAAGCGGCAAGAT